>DASUIA010000226.1:0-4586 GCA_036273255.1 Bradyrhizobium sp. | reverse complement strand
CGGAGCGATTACCCCCGAGGGCGCCGAGATCCTGCAGATCATCGGGCGCTGCCGCGCCAACGTCCTGATTTCCGGCGGCACCGGTTCCGGCAAGACCACGCTGCTGAACTGCCTTACCAACTATATCGACCATGACGAGCGTGTCATCACCTGCGAGGATGCAGCCGAGCTTCAGCTACAGCAGCCGCACGTCGTGCGCCTGGAAACCCGGCCGCCGAACATCGAGGGCGAAGGCCAGGTCACCATGCGCGAACTAGTCCGCAACTGCCTGCGCATGCGGCCCGAGCGCATCATCGTCGGCGAAGTCCGCGGCCCCGAGGCGTTCGACCTGCTGCAGGCCATGAACACCGGCCACGACGGATCGATGGGAACGCTGCACGCCAACAATCCCCGCGAGGCCCTGTCGCGCTGCGAATCGATGATCACGATGGGCGGATTTTCGCTGCCGTCGCGAACCATCCGCGAGATGATCTGCGCCTCGATCGACGTGATCATCCAGGCCGCCCGCCTGCGCGACGGCTCCCGGCGCATCACCCACATCACCGAAGTGATGGGCATGGAAGGCGACACCATCATCACCCAGGATTTGTTCATCTACGACCTGATGGGCGAGGACGCCAACGGGCACATCATCGGACGGCACCGCTCGACCGGCATCGGACGGCCGCGCTTCTGGGACCGCGCCCGCTATTACAACGAGGAAAAGCGGCTCGCCGCGGCCCTCGACGCCGCCGAAGTCTCCGTCAAGGTCTGAGGGGCCGGCCATGAAGATGCAGACACTCGCACTGGCCTTCCTCGCCGCCACCGCCATTGGCGGCATGGCCTGGGTATTCCTCTATCCGCTGCTTTCCGGAGAGAGGCGGGCCGCGTCTCGCCGTGCTTCGATTTCGAAGCCGGAGCCGGCGGTCCGCCAGATCGAGAAGAGCCAGCGCACGCGCCGCGAGCAGGTCGAAGGGTCGCTGAGGGAGATCGAGGCCCGTCGCCAGAAGGAAAAGAAGCTGCCGCTGAGCCGGCGTCTGACCCAGGCCGGCCTCATCTGGTCGACACAGAAATTCATGATCGTATCCGGCATTCTCGCAGTCGTCGGCTTCGCGGCGGCGCTGCTGTCGGGAGGCGGGGTGCTCGGCGCGGCCGGGCTGGCTTTCGCAGCCGGCTTCGGTGTGCCGCGCTGGGGCCTGAACTATCTGAAGAAGCGCCGCGAGGCGAACTTTCTCAAGGCGCTGCCGGACGCCGTCGACGTGATCGTGCGCGGCATCAAGGCAGGCTTGCCGCTGTTCGAGTCCATCAAGGTGGTCGCGGCCGACGCACCGGAGCCGCTGAGGAGCGAGTTCCTGGCCATCATCGAAACCCAGGCGATCGGCATGCCGCTCGGTGATGCCTGTGCGCGCCTGTTCGACCGGATGCCGGTGCCGGAAGCGAATTTCTTCGGCATCGTGGTCTCGATCCAGCAGAAGTCCGGCGGCAACCTGTCGGAAGCCCTCGGCAACCTGTCCAAGGTGCTGCGCGACCGCAAGAAGATGGCGGAGAAGATCCAGGCGATGTCGATGGAAGCCAAGGCATCCGCGGGCATCATCGGTTCGCTGCCACCCATCGTCATGCTGCTGGTTTACCTCACGACCCCCCAGTACATCTCGCTGTTGTGGACGCATCCGACCGGCCAACTCATGCTGGTGGGCTGCGTGATCTGGATGTCCATCGGCATCTTCGTAATGAAGAGAATGATCAACTTCGACTTCTGACGGTGCCGCATGATTGAATTTCTGGTCGACAAGCTCCACGACGCCCACTTCATGACAATGCTGCTTGCTGCGATTGCGGCCAGCGCCACCGCCTATACGCTGGTGATGCCGCTGTTCGCCAGCGACGGGCTCGCGAAACGCATGAAGGCGGTCGCGAGCGAGCGCGAGCGGATCCGGCAGCGCGAGCGCGAGCGTCTGACCAGGGGCGAGAAGGTCTCGCTGCGCCAGACGCCGAAGCAGCTCGTCTCCAAGGTGGTGGAGGATTTCAACCTCGGGAAATGGCTGGCCCAGGAAGCCGCGCGCGAAAAACTCGTCATGGCCGGCTATCGCGGGCACGCGCCCTACGTCACATTCCTGTTTTTCCGGCTGGTGACGCCCATCGTCATGCTGCTGGCGTCGGTGCTGTATGTCTTCGTGATCTCGCACATGCAAAAATCGGTGCCGGTCAAGATCGGCATGTGCCTTGGCGCCGCCTATCTCGGGCTGCAGGCGCCGATGCTGTTCCTGAAGAATGCGATCGGCAAGCGTCAGCTTTCGATCAAGCGCGCCTTTCCGGACGCGCTCGATCTGCTGCTGATCTGTATCGAATCCGGCATGTCGATCGAAACCGCGTTTCGCAGGGTCAGCCTCGAGATCGCGACGCAGTCGATCGCGCTGTCGGAGGAATTCACGCTGACCACCGCCGAGCTGTCCTATCTGCAGGATCGAAAGGTCGCCTACGAAAACCTGGCGAAGCGCACCGGCCTCGAGGGCGTGAAATCGGTCTGCCTCGCCCTGCAGCAGTCGGAACGCTACGGTACGCCGCTCGGTCAGAGCCTGCGCGTCATGGCGCAGGAAAACCGCGACATGCGCATGAACGAGGCCGAGAAGAAGGCAGCGGCGCTGCCGCCGAAGCTCACCGTGCCGATGATCCTGTTTTTCCTGCCGGTGCTGTTTGTCGTCATCCTCGGGCCGACCGGCATCAAGGTCGCGGCAATGCAATAGGCCGCGACACCGCCGGCCTGAAGGTTCGGACGGGAAACGTGACCGATCCCCGTTCAGTGGGATGAGCGAGACGGCAGATTGTCGCGGCGATCGGCGGTATTTCGCCGAAGACGATCAGGCGGGAGGGTTGAGCGATGCCACCGGTATCGTTCCGCCACCCTTGCGCGGATTGTCCTTGCGGCTCAGCATCTGCTTCAGATAGGCGACATTCGCGGCTGCCTCCTCTGGCGGCAGGTCGGCTTTCACGATGCTTTCGGCTTCGGCAAACCGGCCCTGCAGGCCCACCACCAGCGCCAGATTCTGGCGCACCCGCGCATCGGCTTTGGCGCTGCCATACGCCCTGCGCAGGTTTTCTTCCGCCTGCGGCAGGTTGCCGGAAAGCATGTAGGAAAGCCCGAGATTAGACAGCACCGAGGGCTCGTCGGGAACGATCTTCAGGGCGCTGGCATAGTAACGGCGCGCTTCGTCGTGACGTCCCATCTGATCGAGCACGGTGCCCTGCACCGAAAGAATATGCCAATCGGGATTATCCGGGGAGTGAGCGCGCGACAGCACGTCGAACGCCTGCTGGAAATTGCCATTCTCGGCGAGCGCGCGGCCGAAAGCGGCCAGCAGTGCCTTGTTGCCGGGATGCGCGATGGTGGCCTGTTCGAGCATTGCCGCCGCCTGGGCCCGCTGCCCGGTCGCGCGCAGTGCCTGGCCATAGGCCAGCGCGGCGTCGGCATCCCTGGGATTGGCGCGGTAGCGATCGCCGGCGATCTCCGCCGCGCGCTGCGGGTTGGTATTGGCAGCGGAATCCGGCTTCGAGGTCAGCGACCCCGTGATATCGGACATGGTCTGGCAGCCGCCGAGCCCGGCGGCCAGGAGCGCCGCTACGGCCGCGGATGCGAGAAACCGGGCAAGGCTGTAGTGCTGACGCATGGCACTTTGACTCACGGGATCGGCCGGCGGTTGTGGCCGGCTGCCTCTGCCATAGACCGTTAACCCTAACGGCTGGTTAACAGGCCCTGGCCACCGTCTCCGGGAGGCGCTGGGGCCGGCTGATGCGGGTTTGTCGGAGTCGATTCGCGGTGGTTTCCCGGCAACGTTTGCAGTTCGTTCACGAATTAACGTCAGTTTAGCCTCGTCGGGCGCCGGTTCCGCCGCGTATCGCTTTAGCCGGCTTGTCAATGCCCCGGGGTAAAACATGTCGTTCAAGTTCCTGCGTCTGCGCGCGCGCGCGCTGTTTGGATTCCAGTTGTTCGCGGTCCTGTTGCTGCCGGCAGCCAGCCTTGCCGAACCCGCCGCCGACGCCATCGCAGTCAATGTCGATCAGGCCAAACTCGTCAGGCTCCCCACGAAAGTCGCGACCATTGTGGTCGGGAACCCCTTGATTGCGGACGTCGCGCTGCAGTCCGGCGGCGTTGTGGTGGTGACCGGCAAGGGCTACGGGGCGACCAACTTCATTGCCATGGACCGCGGCGGCGAGGTCGTGATGGACCGGATCATCCAGGTCGAAGGTCCGACCGATCAGATCGTCACGGTCTATCGCGGGTTCGGACGCGATTCCTATAGCTGCACGCCGATTTGCCAGCCGCGCGTGACGCTCGGGGACGGCGATCTCTACTTCAAGTCGACGATGGACCAGGCCAGTTCTCTCAGCAGCCAGGCCAGCAGCAGCGCGGTCGCGGCACCGGCCAAGAACTAGCGCAATTTCCACTCCTTTTTCGTCATGGCCGGGCTTCGTCCCACAGGTGTCCGGCACGGTTTATGCTTCATGCCGCGTTCTCCAAAGTGACGCAAGCTCGGTCGGCGCGACGACGTTGCGCCGCCCGAGTGGCGGAGGGCTCGAAATCGAATTTGGCCTGTTGTGGTTCGGGGGCT
>DASUIA010000225.1:0-2489 GCA_036273255.1 Bradyrhizobium sp. | reverse complement strand
GATGTGACGAGCAGACCCGGGCCCGGGTTAACGGGTGCAGCGTGATACTCCCCGGTGACGCAGCAGGCGATGAGATATGCCCGATGCGCCCGCGCCAGATTGAGGTCTAGCTCGAGTCGGCTCTTGCTGTCAATCGGCACGCAAAAAGAACCCCGGATAGGCATGCAAGAAGGACCCCTCTGCGGCGTTGGGACAGGCTTGTCCCGGTAGCGAACAGGAGGGTCCCGCGCGCGTCGCGCAGTGCCCTCACGAGCGACGGAGCGGCGCGCGTGGGAGGTGCCTGTTTGCCCACCGGGGCAAGCCGGGGTGGCACTCACGCGCGGTGTTTGAAGCGCCAGCTCTCGTTGCCGGTTTCGATGATTTCGCAGTGATGGGTCAGACGGTCGAGGAGCGCCGTCGTCATCTTGGCATCGCCGAAGACGCTCGGCCATTCGCCAAAGGCCAGATTGGTGGTGATAATGATGGAGGTGCGTTCGTAGAGCCGGCTGATCAGGTGGAAGAGCAGTTGACCGCCGGCGTGCGAGAAGGGCAAATAGCCGAGCTCGTCGAGCACGACAAAATCCATGCGCGTGAGATATTCGGCGAGCCGGCCCTGGCGGCCGCCGCGGGCTTCGGTCTCGAGCCGGTTGACGAGGTCGATGACGATGTAGAAGCGGCCTCGCGCGCCATTGCGGATGCAAGCCCGCACGATAGCAATGGCCAGATGCGACTTGCCGGTGCCGGTTCCACCGACCAGCACGGCGTTGCGCTGCTGGACAATAAAGCCGCCACCCGCCAGATCGCGGATCAGCGCCTGGTTGATCGGCGTGCCGGTGAAATCGAAGTCGTCGATCTCCTTGGCCAACGGCAGTTTGGCGATGGTCATCTGGTATTTGATCGAGCGCGCCTGTTTCTCGGCAATCTCGGCGCTGAGCAATTCGCCGACAATGCGCGCCGGCTCGTGCCGCCGCTTGATTCCGGTCGTCATCACTTCGTCATAGGCAGCGCGCATGCCGTAAAGCTTGAGCCTGGTCATCAGCTCGAGAATGTCAGCACGCTCCATCAGGCAACCCGGCGCAGGCGATCGTAGCGGGCACAATCGGCGATGGGCGCGTGTCGCAAGGACAGCACGTCGGGTGTCACAATCGTCGCTGGCGGCCCAGGGTCGCGGCGGCGCGCCAGGATATTGAGCACGACATCGGCGGAATGGACGCCGCCGGCGAGGGCTTCGGCACAGGCCGCCTCGACGGCCGCCAGACCGTCGCTCAGCACCGCCGATAGGATCTTGACCATCTGGCGATCGCCGTCATCCGAGCCCCTCAGCCGGCGCCGCACATGCTCCAGGCTGGCCGGCAATACCCAGTCTTTGAAAGGCGCGCCGTTACGCAAGGCGCCGGGCTTTCGGGCGAGCACTGGGACGTAATGCCAGGGATCATAGATCGTCTGGTTGCGGCCAAAACAGCGCACATGTTCGCCGACGATGGCGCCGTCCTGACGGATGACAATGCGCTCAGCGTAACCCTGGATCTCGACCGGCCGACCCACCGCACGCGCGGCAACCGAATACTTGTTGTTGTCGAAGCGCACCAGGCAGGTCTTGGAGACCGAGGCCTGCGTCGCACGGAACCCGTCGAACCGGCCGCTGATCGGGACGAGCTTGGCGCGCTCGGCCTCAAAGACCTGCCAGATCGTCTGGTCGGTCAGTTCCGGATGCCGGTTCGCCTTGGCATAGGCGACGCACCGGTCGAGCAGCCAAGCGTTCAGCTCGTCATAGCTCGTGACCCGCAGCCGCGGGGTAAATAGCCGCTCGCGAAGGTTGCCGACCTGGTTTTCGACCCCCGCTTTCGCGAGGGCAGGCTCTGCCCCTTCTCCCAGCCTGAGGCCGGCGTGCAGGCGGTCGGCTCGACCAGATAGTGTCCGCACATCTGCAGGAAACGGCGGTTGAACTGGCGGTCCTTGCCGACAAACACGGTCTCGACCGCCGTCTTCATGTTGTCGTAGATGCCGCGCGTGCAGGCGCCTCTGTAAAACTCAAAGGCGCGGGCGTGGGCCTCGAACACCATCTCCTGGCTCTCGCGCGGATAAGCCCGCACAAACGGCATCCGGCTGTGGCAGAGCCGCAGGTGCGCCACCTTGACCGTGACCGGCATGCGGTTCATCAGCACGATCTCGTGGCTCCAGTCGAACTGGTAGGCTTCGCCCGGCGCAAAGCTCAGCGGCACATAGGCTTGCGCCGTCGCGCGCCCGTGCGCCTGACGCCAAACCCTCGCGTAACGGCGAACCGCGTCGTAGCTGCCCTCATAACCGAGGGCGCGTAGCTCCTCGAATATCCGGATCGGCGTCAGCCGCTCGCGCGCCGGCTTGCCCTCGTTCTCCAGCAGCAGACCGTCGAGCTGGTCGCGCCACGGATCAATCCGCGGCAACGGCTGCTGACGCCGCTCGTAGTGAAACTCTGTCGCTTCCGACCGAATCACCTTGCGCACGACTCGGCGCGACAGGCGAAACTCGCG
>DASUIA010000224.1:0-14318 GCA_036273255.1 Bradyrhizobium sp. | reverse complement strand
GTCGATGTTCGTAAAACCCGGCGAGAAGGTCGAGCAGCGCGACAACGAGACGATGCAGGAGTTCGTGATCCGGATCGAGAAGGCCGCGGTGTTCCACAGCCTGGAAAACCTGATGACGTTCCCGTTCGTGCGCTCGGCCGTCGAGCGCGGCGAGATGGCGCTGCACGGCGCCTATTTCGGCGTCGCGCTGGGAAGATTGTTCGTGCTCGACCAGGCGAAGAAGGAATTTATCCGGGCGGATAGAGAGTAGGAACCGTAGGGTGGGCAAAGGCGCGCTTGCGCCGTGCCCACCATGGTATCCATTGAGCGAAATGGTGGGCACGCGGAGCCTGTCATCGGGCGCACATTCGCGCGACCCGTTGGCTTTGCCCACCCTACCTGCTCTTACGTCCCGGCCTTCACCTCAATGATCGCCCGTGCCGTCAGCTCGTCGATCTTCAATTGAAGCTCCGTCGCCGGGACGGCAATGCCGTGGGCGTCGAGATCGGCGTTTACCTTGCGGAGGGCACCGCCGCCGGCTCCTTCGACATCGGCGGCGACGACTTCCCTGGCGTAGGTGGCTGCGGCCTCTCCCTGCTCTCCGAGCAGCGAAGCGGCCCACAAGCCGAGCAGCTTGTTGCGGCGCGCTTCGGCCTTGAACCTCAATTCCTCGTCGACGGCGAACTTTTTCTCGAAACCTTCCTCGCGCTTGTCGAACGTGGTCATGACTGGGTTCCGATCCGGGGGCAGCCGCCGCATTGCGGTCGCGTGTCTCGATGCCTAGATAACCAGCGGCAAACGCCAAAACAACGGTCCGGAAAAGCCGCCGGTGAGAGGGGGTAAAACCCGGGCCTGGGAGACCGGATCGATTGTGCTGGGTAGGCCAATCGGGTAGGTTGGAATCAGGCTCGGTTCATGTTCCGTTTCCTGTTCCTGGCCTTCACGGCAGCTCCGTCGTGGGTCGTAACCCTTGTCATCCGGAGCACACCAAATCCATGGATTTCAACAAAACACGGTACATCCCAATGAGCCGTCGACGCCGCATTTATGAAGGCAAGGCGAAGGTCCTCTATGAAGGGCCGGAGCCGGGAACCCTGATCCAGCACTTCAAGGACGATGCGACAGCGTTCAACGCCAAGAAGCACCAGGTGATCGAGGGCAAGGGCGTCCTCAACAACCGGATTTCGGAGTACCTGTTCCAGCACCTCAACGATATCGGAGTGCCGACCCATTTCATTCGGCGTCTCAACATGCGCGAGCAGTTGATTCGCGAAGTCGAGATCGTGCCGCTGGAAGTCGTGGTGAGGAACGTGGCGGCGGGATCGCTGTCGCAGCGGCTCGGCATCGAGGAAGGGACCCAGTTGCCGCGCTCGATCATCGAATTCTACTACAAGAATGACCAGCTCAACGACCCCATGGTCTCGGAGGAGCACATCACGGCGTTTGGCTGGGCCACGCCGCAGGAGATCGACGACATCATGGCGCTGGCGATCCGCGTCAATGATTTTCTCACCGGGCTGTTTCTGGGTATCGGAATTCGCCTGGTCGACTTCAAGATGGAATGCGGCCGCCTGTTCGAAAACGAGATGATGCGCATCATCGTCGCCGACGAGATCTCGCCGGATTCATGCCGGCTATGGGATATCAAGTCGAACGAGAAGCTCGACAAGGATCGCTTCCGCCGCGACCTCGGTGGCCTGCTCGAAGCGTATACCGAGGTTGCCAAGCGGCTCGGCATCCTGATGGAGAATGAGCGGCCCGCCGGTTCGGGGCCGGTGCTGGTGAAGAGCTGAGGCGAGCCGTGAAAGCACGTGTGACCGTTACGCTGAAGGCGGGAATTCTCGACCCGCAGGGCAAGGCCATCGAAGGCGCGCTTAAATCGCTCGGCGTCGACGGCATCGCCAGCGTGCGCCAGGGCAAGGTGTTCGATATCGAACTTTCGGGCTCCGACAAGCCCAGGGCCGAAGCGGCGCTGAAGGACGCCGCCGACAAACTCCTGGCGAACACCGTGATCGAGAATTATCGGGTCGAAGTCTTGAGCTAGGCGAGCGAGCCGATGAAATCCGCCATTGTCGTCTTTCCCGGAATCAATCGCGAGCGCGACATGGCGCGGGCGCTGCGGCTCGCATCAGGTCGGGAGCCGGTCATGCTCTGGCACGCCGAGACCGCGCTGCCCAGGGGTACCGATCTCGTGGTGGTGCCCGGCGGATTTTCCTACGGCGACTATTTGCGCTGCGGCGCCATTGCCGCGCGCGCTCCCGTCATGAACGCGGTGCGCGAATTCGCTGACAAAGGCGGGCTCGTGCTCGGCGTCTGCAATGGATTCCAGATCCTCTGCGAGTCCGGGCTGCTCCCCGGCGTCCTGATGCGCAATGCAGGCCTCAAATTCATCTGCCACGATGTGCATCTGCGGGTCGAGCGATCCGACACCCCGTTCACGCGCGGCTACAATGCGGGCCAGGTGATCCGGGTCCCGATCGCGCATGGCGAGGGCAATTACGAGGCGGATGAGGAGACGCTGAAACGGCTGGAGGGCGAGGGCAGGGTGCTCTATCGCTACTGCTCCGCCGCTGGCGTCGTCGACGAGCGGTCCAACGTCAACGGCGCGGCGCAATCCATCGCCGGCATCGTCAGCCGGCGCGGCAATGTGCTCGGCATGATGCCGCATCCGGAAAATCATGTCGAAGACATCATGGGCTGCACCGACGGTCGCGGCCTGTTCGCCGGGCTGGTGGCGCATCTCGAGCGTGCGGCGTGACCGCGGCGTCCTCGCGAGAAAAACGGCCCATGCAATCCAATCAAGTCGAGATCACTCCCGAACTCGTTGCCAGCCACGGGCTCAAACCCGACGAGTATGAGCGCATCCTCGAGCTGATCGGGCGGGTGCCGAGTTTTACCGAATTGGGAATCTTCTCGGCGATGTGGAACGAGCACTGCTCGTACAAATCCTCGCGCATCCATCTGAAGGGCCTGCCGACCAAGGCGCCCTGGGTGATCCAGGGTCCCGGGGAGAATGCCGGCGTCATCGACATCGGCGGCGGTCAGGCGGTGGTGTTCAAGATGGAGAGTCACAACCATCCGAGCTACATCGAGCCGTATCAGGGCGCGACCACCGGCGTCGGTGGTATCCTGCGCGATGTCTTCACCATGGGCGCCCGCCCGATTGCCTGCCTCAATGCGCTGAGCTTTGGCGCGCCCGAGCATCCGCGAACGCGGCATTTGGTATCCGGCGTCGTTGCGGGGGTCGGCGGCTACGGCAATTCGTTCGGGGTGCCGACCGTCGGAGGCCAGGTGCGTTTCCACACCCGCTACGACGGCAACATCCTGGTCAATGCGATGGCGGTCGGCCTCGCCGATGCCGACAAGATCTTCTACGCGGCGGCGTCGGGCGTGAACATGCCGATCGTCTATCTCGGCTCCAAGACCGGTCGCGACGGCATTCACGGCGCCTCGATGGCCTCGGCGGAATTCGACGATGATTCCGCCGAGAAGCGTCCGACCGTTCAGGTCGGCGATCCCTTTGCGGAAAAGCTCTTGCTGGAAGCCTGCCTCGAGATCATGGCCGCCGATTGCGTGATCGCGATCCAGGACATGGGTGCGGCGGGACTGACCTGCTCGGCGGTGGAAATGGGCGCCAAAGGCGATCTGGGGGTCGACCTCGATCTCGACGCGGTGCCGACCCGCGAAACCGGCATGAGTGCCTACGAGATGATGCTCTCCGAAAGCCAGGAGCGCATGCTGATGGTGCTGAAGCCGGAGAAGGAGCAGGAGGCCGAAGCCATCTTCCGCAAATGGGGGCTGGATTTCGCGGTGGTCGGCTACACCACGCCGAGCAAACGCTTCGTGGTGAAGCATGGCGGCGCTGTCATGGCCGATCTGCCGATCAAGGAACTGGGTGACCAGGCCCCGCTCTACGACCGCCCGCATGTGGCCTCTCCGCTGCTGCCGGTGATTCATGCCCGCGAGGTCGAAGCGCCGCTCGGAATCATGCCGGCGCTGCAAAAATTGATCGCGACGCCGGAGCTTTGCTCGAAGCGCTGGGTCTGGGAGCAATATGATCATGTCATTCTCGGCAACACGGTGCAGCGTCCCGGCGGCGATGCCGCCGTGGTGCGGGTCGAGGACGGACCGAAGGGCCTGGCGCTGACGGTCGACGTCACGCCGCGTTATTGCGAGGCCGATCCGTTCCAGGGCGGCATGCAGGCGGTGGCCGAGGCCTGGCGCAACATCACCGCGGTCGGCGGCCGGCCGCTGGCGATTACCGACAATCTCAATTTCGGCAATCCGGAGCGGCCGGAGATCATGGGCCAGTTCGTCGGCTGCCTGAAGGGTATCGCGGAGGCCTGTCGGACGCTCGACTTCCCCGTCGTCTCCGGTAACGTCTCGCTCTATAACGAGACCAATGGCCGCGGCATCCTGCCGACTCCCTCGATTGGCGGCGTGGGGTTGCTCGACGACTTTACCAAATCGGCAACGCTGGCCTTCAAGGCGGCGGACGAGGCGATCCTGCTGGTCGGCGACAGTCATGGCTGGCTTGGTCAGTCGGTTTACCTGCGCGAGATCTGCGGCCGCGAAGAGGGCGCGCCACCGCCGGTCGATCTCGCCGCCGAAAAGCGCAATGGCTGTGTGGTGCGCGGCATGATCCATGCCGGCACCGCGACGGCGGTGCACGACGTCTCCGATGGCGGTCTGTTGATTGCGCTGGCGGAGATGGCGATCGCGGGCGGCATTGGCGCGCAATTGCAGACTGCGCCGACCTCGATCGTGCCGCATGCCTTCTGGTTTGGCGAAGATCAGGCGCGCTACGTCGTGACGGTGCCGGCAACGCGGGCCGGCCGGGTGCTTGCCAAGATGAAGGGCGCCGGCGTGCCCTGCGTGCGGATCGGCACCACCGGCGGCGATGCCCTCGCCATAACGGGCGAAACTCCGCTCCAGGTGGAATCGCTCAGGGCCGGCTTCGAGGATTGGTTCCCAGCCTACATGAACGGCAAGGCGTCCTGAGGCCGCGCGGGCCGTGCGGCTTATACCAAC
The DNA here is from genome assembly GCA_036273255.1 of Bradyrhizobium sp. Classification (GTDB taxonomy): domain Bacteria; phylum Pseudomonadota; class Alphaproteobacteria; order Rhizobiales; family Xanthobacteraceae; genus Bradyrhizobium. The sequence continues at coordinate 9,308 of DASUIA010000224.1, read as the reverse complement.
GGTCCTGCGTAATTGACTCGTCATGCCCGCGCTTGTCGCGGGCATCCACGTCTTGAAAGCCGAACACCATCAAAGACGTGGATGGCCGGAACAGGTCCGGCCATGACGAAGATAGAGAGTCATCATCCGGGACCGTTGGTATTACAGGACGTGTGTCGCGCCGGGCAACTTCCGCAACGCTGCCGTTGCGGCCCAACTTGCCGCCAGCGTCACGACAAACACGATCACCGCTTTCAGGATCGCGCTCACCTGCATCACCGGCGCCAGCGAAACGTTGTGCAGCGCATATTGCAACCATAGCACCGGGATATAGTGGACCAAGTAGATGCCGTAGGCGCTGTCGCGCAAGGGATCGAAGATGCTCGACCCGTCATTGTCGAAGCGCAGGAACAGCGCGACAATGTTGAAGGTCTGCGCCACGCTGTAGGTTGCGACCGTCAGCGGATAGGCGACCGTCCACCAATAGGGCTGGTGGTTCACGTCGGGCAGTATCCCGTGCTTGATGTAGATGAGCCCGATGATGCCGCCATAGCTCAGCAGCGTGATCGTCAGCCAGACCGGCCAGCGTCGCGCCAACCCGCCATCGCCGGCCAGCAGGCCCTGGCTGAACGGCACGGCGCCGATGCCGATTCCGGCGAAGAAATACAACAAATAAAGCAGGATGCGGCTCGCCTGAATGGCGACCGGCCCGATCGTAAACCAGCGCGAGGCATCGAAGTAGAGCACCGCCGGCACATAGACGATGATCGACCCGATCAGGAACGCCCCGAAGAATAGCCCTGGCCGCGCGTAGCTCGCCAGCGACAGCCGGCCGATCGCCGCGACAATACCGGGCGCGGCCCAATACACCACCGCCGCAAGCACATCGAGAGCCAACAGCACCCAGACAAACCAGGCCGGTCCGCTTGGCCACGGCCCCACCGTGACCGTCTTCCACCAGAAGGCGGCGAAGCTGACGTCGTGCTGGCGCAGTTCGACGGCGTAATAAGCGGCTGGCATCAGGATCAGTGCCGCGACAATGAAGGGCAGGCCGAGCCGCCACCAGCGGTCGCGCAGGAACCAGCCGATGCCCTTGCGTTGCAGGCTCGGCCAGACGAACAGGCCCGACAGGAAGAACATCGCCGACATGAAGAAGCTGTCGGTGAACAGCACGACGCCGTCAAAACCGAGGAAGGACTGCGGGTCGGTATGGCCGTAATAGGTGTAGGCAATGACCGAGTGATGGACCAGCACCAGTACCGTGATGAAGGTCCGGGCGCGGTCAAGCGCGGCATTTCGCGTCGAGGCTTTTCGCGCCGCCTGGAACTGTAGCGGCGCCGAATGGGAGATCACCGTCATGCGCGTCCCGGAAGGGTTGTCCGTCGGATGTTGCCGTTGGGAACCCGATTCAGCAAGCCAATATCGCGGCCGGACGCCCACTCGGATGCCGCTTCGCCGCCGGCCGCGGAACCAGTTCCCGGGCCCGAAGTTAGATCACTGGCTTTGGACCGCGCCGCCGCTCGGCGCGCGGGCAGGAGGAGTGCGCGATGACAATTCTGAAATGGGCGCTGATCTTCTTTCTGGTGTCGGTCGTCGCCGGCATTCTCGGGTTCACCGGCATTTCGGCGGCCTCAGCCGACGTCGCCCGCTTCCTGTTCTATGTTTTTGTCGTGATCTTCCTGGTCCTGCTGATCCTCGGTCTGACAATATTCAGAGTCTAGGGATCAGCAGCCGTGTGAGACTTGTCAGCCCACTTCCTCGATCGTGACCTTGTCGGGATAGAACGCCAGATGGCCGGAGATTTCGGCCATCGCCGGGAACGGCGTCTCATAGCTCCAGATCGAATTCTCGATGGCCTTGCCTTCCGCCACGACGCTGAAATAACTGGCGTCTCCCTTGTAGGGACAGTGGGTGGTGCGGTCGCTGCGCTTGAGCAGTGCCATATTGGCGTCACCGCGCGGCACATAATTGACCGCTGGATAGCTCGCCTCCTTGAGGATGAGCGCACGGGTGGTGTCCGCGATCACGACGCCGCCCGCGGTAACGCGGACGCGCTTCGGGTTCGCCGTGACGGTGATGGGGTGGTCGGGACCGGGGAGTTTCATGATCGTGAGCCTCTTTCGATCAGCCCGTTGTGATCGGCGGGTCGGATACTGCAGATTTCCAACGATTCATCCAGAATATAGTGTCACAAGGCGTGACCTAGAAGGGTGTCCGCGCTAGATTTGGCCGTGCCGGCCAGGACGCCGCGGCGCGATTCGAAACCAGAAGGGAGAAAACCGGGATGCCGATGGACGCCCATGATATCGAATCGATGATCAAGGCAGCCATTCCGGACGCCGAGGTGACGATCCGCGACCTGGCAGGTGACGGCGACCACTACTCGGCGACGGTCATCTCGGAGTCGTTCCGTGGCAAATCCCGGGTCCAGCAGCACCAGATCGTCTATCAATCGCTGCGCGGCCAGATGGGCGGGGTGTTGCACGCGTTGGCGCTGCAGACCGGGGTGCCTGAAACCTGAGGTCCGGCGCGGGGCGCGGCCATGGCGGTGGTGGACAATCAACGTGGTCCGATGTTTCGCCCCATCGTGCCCAACCAGCACAGCCGCGTCACCTATGCCGAACTGTTTTTCGACCTGGTGTTCGTGTTCGCGGTCACCCAGATTTCGCATACGCTGCTTGGCCGCTTCACGCCGCTCGGCGCGGTGCAGATCACCGTGCTGTTCCTCGCGGTGTGGTGGGTATGGGTGTACACGACCTGGATCACCAACTGGCTGAATCCTGAACTCACGCCGGTCCGGATCCTGCTGTTTCTGCTGATGCTCGGCGGACTCGTGCTGTCGACCTCAATTCCATCAGCGTTTGAGGGCCGCGGTCTCTGGTTCGCCGGCGCCTATGCGGCGATGCAGGTCGGCCGCACCCTGTTCTGGCTGGCCTCGATCCCGCGCAGCCGGATCCCCGGGCTTTTGAACGCGGTCCGGATCCTCGCCTGGCTGTCGCTCTCAGCCGTGTTCTGGGTCGCGGGGGGCCTCGCCGACGGACAGGCGCGGCTGATGCTTTGGGCGATCGCGCTGCTGATCGAGTACATCTCGCCGGCGGTGCGGTTCTGGATTCCCAAATATGGCGCGTCGACGGTCGCCGACTGGTTCGTCGAAGGCGGTCACATGGCGGAGCGCTGCGCCGGATTCATCATCATCGCGCTCGGCGAATCCATCGTCGTCACCGGCGCGACCTTCGCCGACCTGACCTGGAGCGTCGAGAACGTCGGCGCCTTCGTGTCCGCCTTCATCGGCAGTATCGCCATGTGGTGGATCTACTTCCACAAGGGGGCCGAGGCCGGGTCCGAGCTGATCTCGCGATCGAGCGAGCCGGGCCGGCTGGCGCGGCTCGCCTACACCTATCTGCACATGCCGATCGTGGCCGGCATCATCCTGTCGGCGGTCGCCGATGAACTGGTGCTGACGCATCCGAACGGCCATTCCGACGTCCGGACGGTGGTGAGCGCGATCGGCGGCCCCTTGCTGTTCCTGTTCGGAACCATCCTGTTCAAGCACGCCATTCGCGGCTTTCTCCAGCTCTCCCATGGCGTCGGGATCATTGCCTTCGCGATATTGGCCTGGTTCGCCGCCGGCCTGTCGCCATTGCTGCTGTCGGGCCTCACCACGGCAATCATGGTCGTGGTAGCCGTGTGGGAATCCTTGTCGCTGCGATCCGCTGTCGCCGAAACTCAGTCCGAAGCCACCAGCGCATGAACCGAAAACATGCCCGCCGCGTCGATCCAGGATGCGCGCGGGGTCCAGCCGGAGCCGCGCGCGAGCGCCGCGAAGCGCTCGGTGCTGTACTTGTAGCTGTTCTCGGTGTGGATGCTTTCGCCGGCGCGGAATGAAATGCTGCTGCCGAGCATGCGCACGGTCTGCGGCCGCTTGCTGACCAGGTACATCTCGATGCGATGCCGCTCGCGGTTGTAGATCGCGCGGTGGGTAAAGGCCGAGAGGTCGAAATTGCCGCCCAGTTCGCGGTTGATGCGGACGAGCACGTTGAGATTGAAGCGCGCGGTAACCCCGGCGGCATCGTTATAGGCGTCGTACAGCACGCGTTCGTCCTTTTCCAGGTCGACGCCGATGATCATCTGCGAGCCCTTGCCCAGGATGTCGCGGGCGCTGCGCAGGAAGGCGCAGGCCTCGTGCGGCTCGAAATTTCCGAGCGTCGAGCCCGGAAAAAACCCGACCTTCGGCATCGCGGCGACGGCATCGGGCAGGGCGAACGGCGCGGTGAAATCCGCGGCAACCGGATAGATGCCGAGCGCCGGGAAATCCCTGCGCAACACATCCGCCTGGGCTTTGAGGAAATCGCCGGAAATATCCACGGGAACGTAGGCGCGGAAGGCGCATTCGTTCAGCAGCAGCCGGACCTTGGTCGTGGCGCCGGCGCCGAATTCGATCAGCGCGGCGTGCTTCGGGATGGTGGCCGCAATCTCGCGGCCGCGATCGCGCAGGATCGAAAGCTCGGTCCGGGTCGGATAATATTCCGGCAGCCGGGTGATCGCTTCGAACAATTCCGAACCGGTCGCATCGTAGAAATATTTCGGCGACAGGCGCTTGGGACGTTGCGACAGGTCGTCGATCGCATCGCGGGCGAACGCCGAGGTCTGTTCGTCGGGAAGATGCGCTTCAGCCAACGCGGCAGCCTGCATGTTCATGTCAGTCTCCTGGCCGCGCGTTCCGGCACGGTTGAATTCGAAAAATCAGGTGGGGTAGTCGGCGAGGCGCAGCCCCGTGAATTGCCAGCGGTGATGCGGATAGAAGAAGTTGCGGTACGTGACACGGCTGTGCCCGACCGGGGTGGCAAGCGAAGAACCGCGCAACACCATCTGGTTGACCATGAACTTGCCGTTGTATTCGCCAAGCGCGCCTTCGATCGCGCGGTAGCCGGGATAGGGCGCATAGGCGCTGCGGGTCCATTGCCAAACGATCCCGAACGCTTCGTTGAGCTGACCGGCGCGGGCGGCGACTTCCCATTCCATTTCGGTCGGGAGATGCTTGCCGCTCCAGCGTGCGAACGCGTCGGCTTCGTAATAGCTGAGGTGGCAGACCGGCGCGGCGGCATCGACCGGCCGCATGCCGCCCAGCGTCATGATCTGCCACTCACCGTCAACCTGCCGCCAGTGGCCCGGTGCCTGCCATCCTTCGTTACTCGCCGCCGCAAATCCGTCCATCAGCCAGAGTGTCGGCGTCGCGTAGCCGCCGTCTTTCATGAAGGCCAGCCACTCGGCGTTGGTGACGAGGTTGCGGGCGAGTTTGACCGGGCCCACCAGTGCGCGATGGGCGGGCTTTTCGTTATCGAAATGAAAGCTGTCATCGCCATGCCCGACGGTGTGGATGCCCTCGTTGAGCGCGACCCACGGGTCACCTCCGCGCGAGGATGCGGGAAACCGCCAGGCTGCGTCGTAGGCGGGCGGGATCGGGTTTTGCGCGAAGGCGTGCAGGATGTCGGTCAGCAGCAATTCCTGATGCTGCTGTTCGTGGTTCAGGCCCACTTCCACCAACGGCAGCAGTCTCGCCAGGGTGTCCGGGCCGGCGGACTGGAAGAATTTCACCACGGCGGCATCGACGTGGCGGCGATAGGCGGTGATGTCGTCGGCGCTCGGGCGCGTCAGATGGCCGCGCTGGTGGCGGGCGTGCCGCGGTCCGGCACTGACGTAATAGGAGTTGAACAGATAGCCATAGTCGGGGTGGAAGGGCTGGTAGCCCCGACAGTGTTCGCCGAGCAGGAATTGCTCGAAGAACCAGGTGGTGTGGGCGCGGTGCCATTTCGCCGGACTGGCATCCGGCATCGACTGGATGAGCTGATCTTCCGGGGTCAGGGGAGCGGCGCGCCGCTCGGTTTCGCCGCGCACGTCGAGGAAGGATTCCACGACATCCTGGGCGAGGCTGCCCGAATCGGAGAACAGGGACGGGCAAGGAGACGCAAGCGTGGCCGCAGCGGATGCTGGTTTCGTCACGGTATTCTCCGGTTCGGGAGAGAACGTTGATCTGGCAGTGGGGTTCCCCGGGACAACCTGTCCTAGATAGGGGCTGTCGGGCGGGATAAAAGCCTTTGGATGCACCATTGGCGGCCGCGCGGACCCTGCCCGCCGACGATCGCCGGGGCTGCGGAAAATCGGCCGAACGGCGGCCGTCGCATGCCAGCCATTTTACTTTGTATGCACAACGGTTTGGGATACATATATATGGAAGGGCCAAGGCCGGCCGGGAAGGTCATGCCGCAAAAGGACGACAATATGAGCATCGAGCAATTCATTGAAAACGAAGTGAAGTCGAACGACGTCGTGCTGTTCATGAAGGGAACGCCGCAGTTTCCGCAGTGCGGGTTTTCCGGCCAGGTGGTCCAGATTCTCGATCACGTCGGCGTCGGCTACAAGGGACTGAACGTCCTCGAATCCCCCGACCTCCGCGACGGCATCAAGACCTATTCGAACTGGCCGACCATTCCGCAGCTCTATGTCAAGGGCGAGTTCGTCGGCGGTTGCGACATCATCCGTGAAATGTTCCAGGCCGGCGAATTGCAGAAGCTTTTCTCCGACAAGGGTGTTGCGGTCGGCGCCGCCGCCTCCGCCTGAACTGGCCCGCGCGCCAGTTCGGTACGGCACGGCTGGAGGTCATCGTCGCCGACATCACCGGCCTGCGCGTCGATGCCATTGTCAACGCCGCCAACAGCTCGCTGCTTGGCGGTGGCGGGGTGGATGGCGCCATTCATCGCGCGGCCGGACCGGAGCTGCTGGCGGAATGCCGGGCGCTCCACGGCTGCGGCACCGGCGACGCCAAGATCACCAGAGGTTATCGGTTGCCGGCGCGGCATGTGATTCATGCTGTCGGTCCGGTCTGGCACGGCGGCAGCCAGGGTGAAGATGTTGCGCCCGCCGCCTGCTACTCCCGCGCCATCGAACTCTGCGACGCCCATCATCTGTCGTCGGTTGCCTTTCCGGCAATTTCCACCGGAGTCTATCGCTTTCCGGCCGACCGTGCGGCACGGATTGCGGTCTCGATCACGGCCAAGGCGTTGGCTGCGGCACCCACGATCGGCAAGGTCATTTTCTGCTGCTTTTCGCCCGAGAGCGCCCGCCTGCACAGTGAGGCGATGGTCGAATTCGGCAAGCCTTGTGCCGGTTGAGCCCGCCCCGCTACACTCGGCGCCGATCGGTTCCGGGGAGGGGACAATGGAAATTGGACTGGCGATGCGGTCGATGATCTCGGGAGCGTGGCTGACGCTGGCGGCGCTGTCGCCGGTCAGCGCGCAAGGGACGTTCGACATGCCGGCGGGCGCCCATTTCAACCCGCAAAAGCTGGCGCGGATCGGTGAATTTTTCCGGGACCAGATCGCGAACGGCAAGATTCCGGGCGCGGTTCTGCTGATCGAACAGCACGGCAAGCCGGTCTATCACGAGTTGTTCGGCGTGCAGGACGTGGTTTCGAAGCGACCGATGAGTGACGATACGATCTTTCGGCTGTTTTCGATGAGCAAGCCGATCACCTCGGTTGCCGCCATGATCCTGGTGGACGCGGGCAAGCTGAAGCTCGACGATCCCGTCGCGAAATACATCCCGTCCTTTGGCAAGACCAAGGTCGGTGTTGAAAAAAAAGCCGCGAATGGCGAGAAGGTGCTCGATCTCGTGCCGCTGAAACGGCCGATCACGATCCAGGACTTGATGACCCAGACCTCCGGGATCACCTACGGCTTCTATGGCGACAGCCTGGTCCGCAAGGCCTATGCCAAAGCCAGGATCTATGACGGCGATTTCGACAACGCCGAATTTGCCGAGCGGATCGCCGCGCTGCCGCTCGCCGAACAGCCGGGCACGCTATGGGATTACGGCCATTCGACCGACATTCTAGGCCGGGTCATCGAGGTCGTGTCGGGCAAGTCGCTGTTCCAGTTCGAGAAGGAGGCGCTGCTCGATCCGCTCGGAATGACCACGACTTCCTTCTATGTCACCGATCCCGTCAAACAGAAGCAGATCGCGCTGCCGATGCCGAACGACCATGATTTCAGGGTCGGATACGATTCCAGCGCCGATGTCGTGATGAAATGGGAATCCGGCGGCGGCGGCATGGTCTCGACGCTAGCCGATTTTGCGCAGTTTTCGCGGATGCTGCTCAACCGCGGCACCCTCGGCGGCCGGCAGTATTTGAGCCCCGGGGCGTTCGCGGCGATGACGACGGATCGCGTCGGGCCGGCCTCCGGCATTGACCGCGACTATTTCTATTTCCCCGGGGACGGTTTCGGTTACGGGCTGGGCATCGGCATCCGCACCGATCCCGGCAATGCCAAGCCGCCGCCGCCGGGCTCGCTCGGCGAACTGAAATGGGACGGCGCGAGCGGCTGCTATTTCGTGATCGACCCCAGGCAGGACATGTTTTTCGTGCTGCTGGAGCAGACGCCATCGGAACGCCAGAAGATCCAGCCGGCAGTGAAAAAGCTGATCTATGAAGCGATGGAAAACTGACGGGGCCGCGCGCCCGTCGCTGGTGGCGGCGCTCGCACTTCTGTTGGTTGCAGCCGCCGCCGGATGGTCGGTCGCCGGCGATGCCGGCTCTCCGCGCTCTCCGGTTGGGACTTTCTCGCCCGCCAGGCTCGAGCGCGTCGGCGACTATCTGCGCAACGAAATCGCGACCGGCAAGATTCCCGGCGCGATCATTCTGGTCCAGCAGCACGGCCACCCCGTCTATTTCGAGAAACTCGGCGTCATCGACGTCGCGACCGGGCGACCGACGAGCGAAGACGCAATCTTCCGTTGGTATTCCATGTCGAAGCCGATCACGTCGGTTGCGGCGATGATGCTGGTCGAGGACGGCAAGCTCGCGCTCGGTGATCCCTTGTCGAAATACATCCCGGCCTTTGCCAAAGTGGAGGTCGGTGTCGAGCAGCGCGAGGCGGAGGGCGGCTCGCTCCTGGCACGCGTGCCCGTCAACCGCCCGATCACCATCGAAGATCTGCTGCGCCATACCTCCGGCCTGACCTACGGCTTCTACGGCGACAGTGCCGTGCGCAAGCTCTATGCGAATTCCGACCTGTTCGCGGGCGATTTCGACAATGCGGAATTTGCCGAACGCATCGCCAGGCTGCCGCTCGCGGAACAGCCGGGAACGCTGTGGGATTACGGCCACTCGACCGACGTGCTCGGCCGCGTCATCGAGGTGGTGTCGGGACAATCGCTGTTTCAGTTCGAGAAGGAGCGTCTGCTCGATCCGCTCGGCATGCGCGAGACGGCGTTCTACGTCGCCGACCCGGCGAAGCGCCCGCTGATTGCCGAGCCGATGCCGAACGACCGTT
>DASUIA010000223.1:0-8138 GCA_036273255.1 Bradyrhizobium sp. | reverse complement strand
CACCACGAAGGAAAATGGCCGCCCGCCGCACTGGGCCTGCGAACGCCGGCCATTGCCGCGCTCCTCCGCCTCCTCGCAGAACGACGGCGACCACGACAGCGACAGCACGTAGTAGTCGAAATCGCCGGGCGTATCCTGCCGCCGGTCCTGCGCCGATGCCGGTCCCAGCGTCGCAAGGCCGCTCAGCGCCGCGAGCATCAGCAGGCCTGCCGCGACGAGAAGGGAAGAAGTCCGGCTCCGCTGAAAACCAACCATGACGATGCCCCCATACCCAAGCCTGCCGCGGAGCCTAGCAGGCACGCGGAACGTTTCAAGAACAAAGAGGTAGGACGACCGACCGCCCTTGTGGGCGGAGGGTGTTGCCAGTGGAGAATTCAGGGCCGGGCGGCTTTGCAGGCTGGATTATAGGCCCAGTTGCGGTCGAGCCCGGTGACGCACCATTCGACACCCTGGCCCAAACTGGCAAACCCGCCATCCTCGATGATCGAATAGTGCACATGACGCAGCTTGCCGTCACTCAGCATCACGTCGCCGCTGCAATAGCGTCGCGGGATGTTGTCGGACTGCCAGGGCCGGAACGCTGTTTCGTGGATCCGCGCAAACCCGGTGATGGTCAGGTCGGAATTCCAGAAGGTGCTTTCCTTGTCCTGGAATTGATAGGAGATGGTCGACAATGCGGCGTCGCACGGCGCCAACTGACCGTCATATCTCGGGCCGGAAAGCCAAAAATTCAATTCGAAGGGGTTGGCCGCATTCGCGGCCTGCGCGCCTGCAAACAGGCCGAGCAGGACGGCGAGCAGGGCGGCAAGGCCGGGTTTTTTCAGGGGTTTGAAAAGCTCGCGCATGGCTGATCCGCCGGATGATTTAATCTGCGGACGGTGCCGCGAACCCCAGACAAGGTCAAGTGCGCCAGGATCACAGCAGGGAAAATACTGCGATCGGCGGCCGTCACACGCCGAATCGGCGATCACTGTCCAGATCGGACTCGTCGACGTCGGCCTTTCAGCAAGCGCGCCTATCTGCACACGGGCCGTTGCGCGATGTAAGCTGGCCGGGTCAGGCCAGCGGCGTGAGCGGTGTCGGAATGTTCGTCGTGCGAGAAGACAATTTGGAGAGCGAGCAGACCCGATCCCTTCTGGCCATGCACCTGGCTGGTATGCACGCCACCTCCCCACCGGGCAGCGTGTTCGCTCTCGATCTATCCGGCCTGCAAGCCCCGGAGGTAACCGTCTGGGCGGCGTGGCAGGGCGAACTGATCGCCAGCATCGGGGCGCTGAAAATACTCGACAGGGTCACGGGCGAGGTCAAATCGATGCGCACGCATCCTGCATTCCTCCGCATGGGCGCAGCGGCGTTGATCCTGGAGCGCATCATCACGACGGCACGGTCGCGGGGCGCAAAGCAACTGAGTCTTGAAACCGGAAGCGGACCTGCGTTTGAACCCGCGCTCTCCCTTTACCGGCGCCGGGGCTTCAAAAATGGGGAAGCGTTCTCGGACTACGCGCAGAGCGATTTCAACCAATTCCTGCACCTGCGCCTCGACGAGCAGGGTTGAAGCAGGCCCCGCGTCCGGGAGACGAAACGAACTCCCGGCATCGAACTGGAGTTGCGATGGTCGGCTTGGCCGGCCGGATTCCGCAGCCGAATACGATGGCCGGTATCCGGACGTGCAGCGCCTCCCGATGCGCGCGGCGGGCGGTCAAAGAGCGTATTTCGGCCATAGTTTGTGTAACTAATTAGTTATTTCTTACTGATGGTTGCGTCTGGATTCGGAGTGTTGAGTAGGGAGCGACCCCATGCGAGTCGCGGTGATCGTTGTCTCGATCTTGCTGACGGCAACGCCGACCAAGGCTTCCGAGTCCTGCATGAGCAAGACCGAAGCCCGTCAGCATTTTGGTATGGTGCACATCTACTGGCACGGCGCGGAGCATTGCTGGGACGCATCGTCGGGACGTCGGCAGCGTCATGTCGTCCGCAAGGTTGCGTCGAAACCCGATCAACCGAAATGGCGCGACGCGATGTCGGAGATGGTGCCCGAGCCAAACGCGGCGCAGATGCCCTGGCTGGATCGCTGGGTCGATATCAAGCCGTTGGAACTGCCCCTCGTCGCGCGCTGGGTCGATATTCCTCAGACCACCCCGTCGCCGCCCGCCGACCCGATGCCGACGCCGCTCGCCGCAGTGTTGCTGTTGGCGCTTCTGACCATCGCACTTGCGCTCGCGATCATGGAGGTCTTGCCTCGGGGTACGATCTACCGACGACAGTCCGGATGATCCCGAGATCGATGCACCGTCATTCGCCAAGAAGTCCTTGCAGATGAAAGGGTTAACTCTGTCGTGAAATCAGGAGGCGAGGGCGGTCAAGTGCAGAGCGGCAACACCCGACGATAACCCGGCGCCGAACTGCATACCGTTCTTTTCACGGCGGCGGATGCGCTCTAGAGTGCGCCGGATGAACAGGGAGTCTGCGATGCGAAAGATGGGGGCCGCGAGCCTGGTTGCCGTGTGCGGAATGCTGGCGTTCGCGCCAGCGCGGGCCGATACCGTACCACCGTTCAAGGGCAACGACACCGGCGGCATCATCGCCTATTCGCTGACCCGCCAGACCGACATCCGGACGCTGGCGATCAACCACTGCGCGTCCTACGGCAAAGTGGCGAGATTCCTTGCGGTCGAGCCCCATGATGGCGGCTACATCTCGTTCGCCTGCCGCTGGCTGCCCTACGCCGCCGAACGGCCGCTGCGCCGCTATTTCTGAACTGACCCGTCGCACCACCATAGATCGATCGGAAGCGCCGAACATGACGCGGCTTGTTGCATTCTGTCTGGTGTCCGGTTTGCTGGTCCTGCTGCCGGCGGGCGCGTCCCGCGCCGACGAAATGCCGCTTCGCAAGCCGGGCCTGTGGGAAATGAAGATGGTGCAGACCGGCTCGCCGATGCCCGAGATGACGATGCAGCAATGCTCCGACGAGAGCACCGACAAGGCGATGAGCACCGCGTTCTCGCCGCTGTCGCGGGAGGTCTGCTCCAGGCGCGACGTGCAGAAGACCGCGACCGGCTATGTCGCTGACACCGCGTGCAGCGTCGCTGGCGTGTCAGTGACCACCCACGCCGAAATATCGGGGGATTTCAGCTCCGCCTATACCGTCAAGTCGACATCGCACAGCGAGCGCGGTCCGAATGCAGCTCCGGGCGATCATGTCACCACCATCGAGGCGAAGTGGCTGGGTGCCTGCAAGCCCGGTCAGAAGCCCGGAGACGTCGTGATGCCCGGCGGCTTCAAGATGAACATCAAGGACATGGACAAGCTGAAGAACCTGCTGCCGAAAAAATAGCAAGCGGCGCAGGGCACGTCAGACCGGGATCCGCACCGTCGCGCGAAGCCCGCCCATCGGGCTGTCGCCGAGCATGATGTCGCCGCCGTGCGAGCGTGCGATGTCGCGGGCAATCGCAAGCCCGAGCCCGGTGCCGCCCTCGTCCTGATTGCGGGCATCGTCGAGCCGCAGGAACGGCTTGAACACTTCCTCGCGCATCTCCAGCGGTATGCCCGACCCGTCATCGTCAACCATGACGGTCAGATAGCGGTGGTCGCGGTGCCCGGTGATCGAGATCGCATTGGCATGCCGCGCCGCGTTCGATACCAGATTGCCGAGGCAGCGCTTGAACGAGGCCGGCTTCACCGTCACCACCGGCAGGCCATGGAACGACACGGTGGCGGTGTGGCCGTTGCGCTCGGCGTCGCTGCGCAGTTCCTCGAGCGCCTGCGTCATGTCGGTCGGCTGCGCGTGCTCGCCACCATCGCCGCGGGCGAAGGCAAGGTAGGCCTCGAGCATGCCGGACATCTCGTCGACATCCCTGCGCATGCCCTCGACTTCCGGACTGTCGCCGATCAGCGCAAGCTCGAGCTTGAAGCGGGTCAGGATGGTGCGCAGGTCGTGAGAGACTCCGGCCAGCATTGCGGTGCGCTGCTCGATCGAGCGCTCGACGCGCGATTTCATCTCGAGGAACGCCTGCGCGGCGCGACGCACTTCCCGCGCGCCGCGGGGCCGGAAGTTCGGCGCATCGCGGCCCTTGCCGAAGCTTTCGGCGGCATCGGCGAGCCGCAGGATGGGCTTGATCTGGTTGCGCAGGAACAGCACCGAGACGATCAGCAGGATCGACGAGGTCCCGACCATCCAGAACAGGAAGATCTCCGAATTCGAGGCGTAGGCGGCGCTGCGTTGGGCGAAGACACGCATCACCGCGTCGTCGAGCTGAATGCGGATTTCAACGAGATTCGAATTGCCGACGGTATCGATCCAGAACGGCCTGCCGATCTGGCGCCCGATTTGCACCGACAGCGACTGGTCGAGCAGCGAGAAAAACGGCTTCGGGCCGGGCGGGGGCATGTCGCCCACCGGCAGGAAATCGACCACCAGATTGAGCCGTTGCTGGGCGATGCGCCGCAGTTGCGAGCGGTCCTTGTCCTGCGGATAGCCCTTGTAGACGTCAATCAGGCCGGCGATGTCCTGCACCACCGAGGCCGACAGGCGCCGCGTCACCGTGTTCCAGTGCCGCTCCATGAACACGAACGCCACGACCGACTGCAGCACCACCATCGGCACGATCATGATCAGAAGGGCGCGGGCGTAGAGGCCGGTCGGCATCCAGGCCTTGAACGCGTTGCCCATCCAGCCATTGACCGCGGAGACGCGGCCGGCGGCGGTGCGGATCAGCGTAAGGCCGGTGTCGAGCGTGCTCATCGATCAGGATTCACGGAACGGGTTCACGGCTGGTCTTCCTGGTTCAAGGCGATGCGACCAGGCGATAGCCGATGCCGCGCACCGCCTGCAGGAACAGCGGGTTGGTGGGATCGTGCTCGATCTTGCGCCGCAGCCGGTTAATCTGCACGTCGACCGCGCGTTCGTTGACGGTGCCGTTGCCGGTGAGCGCACTGCGCGGCACCGTCTCGCCGCGCGCCTGGGCGAGAATGCGCAGCATCTCGCGTTCGCGATCGGTGAGATGGATGATCTCCTCGCTCTGCCGCAAATCGCCGCGCTCGAGATGGAAGAGGTAGGGTCCGAACGCGACCTGCTCCAGCATCTCCACCGGCGGCGGCGTGCTGCGCTTCAGGACATTGCCGATCCGCAGCACCAGTTCGCGCGGCTCGAACGGCTTGGCGACGTAGTCGTCGGCGCCGATCTGCAGGCCCTCGATCCGGCTTTCCGCCTCATGGCGCGCCGTCAGCATGATGATCGGCACCGACGAGGAGGTGCGGATGAAGCGGGCGAGTTCGAACCCGGTTTCGCCGGGCATCATCACGTCGAGGATCAGCATGTCGAAATGCAGGCCGAGCAGCTTGGCGCGGGCGTCCTTGGCGCTCATCGCGGTGGTGACGCGATAGCCTTCGCCGGCGAGAAAGCGCGACAGCAGATCGCGGATCCGGCGATCGTCGTCGACCAGCAGCAAATGCGGGGCATCGTCGGCCGGTTGGGCCGGCGGTTGAACGAGGGTTGCAGCCTGAGCCACGATTATTCCTTTGCGGTTGGATTGCCCGGCTTGAGGATGGTCTCGAGCACCTTGTCGGGATCGTCGTGATCGATCATCGCGCGCAGGAACTGGCGGATCGTATCGGCGGCGGGCGGCCCGATCTCCGCCAGCGCGCGATTGATGCGGGTGGTTTGCAGGCCCGCCAGCCTGGCCACCAGCGCCTCACCCTTCGCGGTGGCGAAAAGAAGGCGCTGGCGCCGATCGTTGTTGCCGGTCCGCTGCACGATATACCCTTCATCGAGCAATTGCTTGAGAACCCGTCCCAGCGATTGCTTGGTGATGCGCAGCACATCGAGCAGATCGGCCACCTTGAGGCCGGGATAGCGGTGGACAAAATGCATCACCCGGTGGTGCGCCCGGCCGAATCCAAAGGCTTCCAGCTCATGATCGGCGTCGCCGACGAAATCCCGATAGGCAAAGAACAACAGCTCGATGATATCCCAGCGCAAATCGTTGGCGCGCGTGGCCGCGGGACGGCCCGGCTCCCTCGAATCGGGGTCGCGGGAGGGGTCTGAGAAATTTACGTCAGCCATATTGACATATCTGGGGTTCAATGTTACAAAACTGCTCGCCATGGCGAAACTTTAAGTCGTTCCGTCCCTGGCAAAGCTAGAGGCGACCTCAAATGGCCGGCAATGGCCCTTTGGGCCGCGAATGGGACTACCCCGCGCGATTGTCGTGCGGGATTTCGATAAACATACTGGACTTCGGCACGCCGCAAAAGCATGTCCTGAACGGCATGACGGCAATGGCGGGCACTGGCGAGGCCGGTGCCGACGAAGGCCGGGCGTCATCAACAGCGCCGCCGCGTGGGCGCGGACTGTGTAATCCGGGAGAGAGCCGATGGGAGTTTCCTTCGATCAGATCGATGGCGCCACCTGCTTGAAATTCGAGATCCAGCCGGCGGCGAGTCCGACGCCCGAGAAGGAGCGTGCGGCGAGGCTGGTGGACCCGGGCTTCGGCCGGATTTTCACCGATCACATGGCGATGGTCCGCTACGATCAGGCGAAGGGCTGGCACGGCGCGCGCCTCGAATCCCGCGCCAATTTCGCGCTCGATCCGGCCACGGCCGTCCTGCACTACGCCCAGGAAATTTTCGAAGGCCTCAAGGCCTACAAGCGAGACGATGGCGGCGTGAACCTGTTCCGCCCCGATGCCAATGCCCGGCGCTTCCGGAATTCGGCCGAGCGCATGGCGATGGCGCCGGTGCCCGAGCCCGTCTTCATCGAGGCGGTCGAGCAGCTCGTCCGCCTCGACCGGGCCTGGATGCCTGGCGGCGAGGGCAGTCTCTACCTGCGGCCCTTCATGATCGCGAGCGAGGTCTTCCTCGGCGTGAAGCCTTCTGCGCAATACATCTTCGCCGTGATCGCCTCGCCGGTCGGCTCCTATTTCAAGGGCGGACCCGCGCCGGTGTCGATCTGGGTGTCGGAGAACTACACCCGCGCCGCGATCGGCGGCACCGGCGCCGTCAAATGCGGCGGCAATTACGCCGCGAGCCTGCGGGCGCAGGCGGAGGCGATCGATCGCGGCTGCGACCAGGTGGTTTTCCTCGATGCGGTCGAGCGCCGCTACATCGAGGAACTCGGCGGCATGAACGTCTTCTTCGTGTTCGATGACGGTTCGCTGCTGACGCCGCCGCTCGGCACCATCCTGCCCGGCATCACCCGCGATTCGATCATCGCGCTTTCGAGGGATTCCGGCACGCGCGTGCGCGAGGAGGCCTACACCATCGACCAGTGGCGCGCCGACGCCGCCAGCGGCAGGCTGAAGGAAGCCTTCGCCTGCGGCACGGCAGCCGTCATCTCGCCGATCGGCAAGGTGTGTTCCGCGAGCGGCGATTTTCTGGTCGGCGGCGGCGCGGCTGGCCCGGTCGCCATGGGGCTGCGCAAGCAACTGGTCGACATCCAGTACGGCCGCGCGGTCGACCCGCACGACTGGATCAGAAAGGTGCTGTGAGCGCGGGAAGGCGGGCACGCTCGCCTTGCTCCCTCGCCCCGCACTTGCGGGGAGAGGGTGGGGGTGAGGGGTTTGTCCACCAATTCGGTGAGAGTTGGATTCGCAGAGAGTCCCCTCACCCGAAATCCCCGCGTTCCGCGTGAATTTCGACCTCTCCCCGCAAGCGGGGCGAGGTGATGAGGCGCCGGTTGCCGCGGCTCGGCTCGGCTGGTACCACCCCGCCATGGCCGACAAACCGAAAAAACCGCAAAAACTGAGAGCCCGCCTGCCGCGCGGGCTGGAAGACCGCGGCCCGGCGGCGATCGCCGCCACCCGGCAGATGGTGGAGAAAATCCGCGAGGTGTTCGAGCGCTACGGCTTCGAGCCGGTGGAAACCCCCGCGATGGAATTCACCGATGCGCTCGGCAAGTTCCTGCCCGACCAGGATCGCCCCAACGAGGGCGTGTTCTCGTTCCAGGACGACGACGAGCAGTGGATCTCGCTGCGCTACGACCTGACCGCACCGCTGGCGCGCTACGTCGCCGAGAATTTTGACAGCCTGCCAAAGCCCTATCGCAGCTACCGCGAAGGCCATGTCTATCGGAACGAGAAGCCGGGGCCGGGCCGCTTTCGCCAGTTCATGCAGTTCGATGCCGACACGGTGGGGAGCGCTTC
>DASUIA010000222.1:0-17050 GCA_036273255.1 Bradyrhizobium sp. | reverse complement strand
GCTTGCGATCGGGCTCGCGGTGTTCGTCATCGCCGGTGCGCTCAGCGATCTCGCCGAGCGCACCGGCCTGTTTCGCCTGCCGTTCGCCACCGCCATGCGGCGCGCCCGCGGATTGCCGCGCGCAAGCTGGGGCACGGTGTTCGCCCATGCCGGCGTCGGCGTTGCCTTGATGGGCATCGTCTGCGAGACCACATGGAACACCGAATATCTCGGGACCATGAAGCCCGACGACGTTGCAAATGTCGCCGGCTATGCACTCAAACTCGACGGCTTGGCGCAGCGGCAGGGGCCGAACTATCGGGAAATGGTGGCCAAGTTCACCGTCAGCGAAGGTGGCACGCAGCTCAGCGTGATGACGCCCTCGAAGCGAAGCTTCACCACCCGCAACACGACGACCACCGAGGCCGCATTGCTGACGCGCGGCGTCAGCCAGCTCTACATCTCGCTGGGCGATACGGCGGCTGACGGCTCGATTGCGGTGCGCATCTACCACAAGCCGATGGTGCTTCTGATCTGGTTCGGCCCTGTCTTGATGGCGTTCGGTGGCATGCTCTCGCTATCGGACCGGCGGCTGCGGGTCGGCGCGCCGAAACCCGCCAAAGCCGCGCACGGGCTGCAGCCGGCGGAGTGATCGATTGAAAAAACTTCTCGCCTGCCTGTTTGTCGTCGTTGCCATGACCGGCGCACCCGCCGCCTACGCGGTTCAGCCGGACGAGATCATGTCGGATCCGGCCAAGGAAGCGCGGGCGCGCGAGTTGTCGCGCGGCCTGCGCTGCATGGTTTGTCAGAACCAGTCGATCGACGATTCCGCGGCGCCGCTGGCGCGCGATTTGCGGCTGCTGGTGCGGGAGCGGATTGCCGCCGGCGACAGCGACGCGCAGGTGCTCGATTTCCTGGTGGCGCGCTATGGCGAGTTCGTGCTGCTGAAGCCCCGGTTCGAACCGGCCACCTGGTTGCTGTGGCTGCTGACGCCGCTGGCGCTGGGCGGAGGCGGCCTCGCGCTGTGGGCCTATGGCCGACAGCGCTCGAAATCCGGTGCCATGGAGGATCCGGCCCTGTTCGAATTGAACGCGGAAGAAACGGCGCGATTGCAGCGCCTGATCGGAACGGAACCCTCGCCGCACAATCCGGCCTAGCAGAATTCGGACCGGCGCGCGGCCTGCGATAAACTGCCGCACGGGCTCGCAGGTTTATTACAAAAGTTTAATTCCCTCGCCAGCGCATCGTAAGGCGGAGATACCCATGTTCAGACCCACATGGTGCTTGCGACCCGCAACCTCGATTCAGGCCTGGAGAACCCTCTAAATGACCGACCGTCCGACCGATCTTTGTTCGCTTCCGTCCCATCAGTCGCCTAGCCGTTCGCTGTTCTCCGCACGCAAGCTGGCGTTGATGGGCTCGGTCGTCGCCGGTCTCGGCATTGCGGCCTATGGCTTCGGCCCGTCGCATGACCCGGCCAACATCTTCAGCAGTCCTGCGCAGGCGCAGGTCAATACCGAGGTCAGCAAGGTCGCGCAGCCGGTCGGCTTTGCCGACATCGTCGAGCGCGTGAAGCCTTCGGTGATTTCGGTAAAGGTCAACATCAACGAGAAGGTTTCCAAGGACGACGAGGACTCGCCGTTCCAGCCGGGCTCGCCAATGGAACGCTTTTTCCGGCGCTTTGGCGGACCCGACGGTTTGCCGCCGGGCCTGCGAGGCGGCCATGGGCACGGCATGGTGACCGGCCAGGGTTCCGGGTTCTTCATTTCCGCCGACGGCTTTGCCGTCACCAACAATCACGTCGTCGACGGCGCCGACAAGGTCGAAGTGACGACCGACGACGGCAAGGTCTACAAAGCCAAGGTGATTGGAACCGATGCACGCACCGACATCGCGCTGATCAAGGTCGAGGGCGGTTCGAACTTCCCGTTCGCCAAGCTCTCCGAGGGCAAGCCGCGGATCGGTGACTGGGTGCTCGCGGTCGGCAATCCCTTTGGCCTCGGCGGCACCGTCACGGCCGGCATCGTCTCGGCCAGTGGCCGCGACATCGGCAATGGTCCATATGACGATTTCATCCAGATCGACGCGCCCGTGAACAAGGGCAACTCCGGTGGCCCCGCGTTCAATACCAATGGCGAAGTGATCGGCGTCAACACCGCGATCTATTCGCCTTCCGGCGGCAGCGTCGGCATCGCCTTCTCGATTCCGGCGCCGACCGTCAAGAGCGTGGTCGCGCAGCTCAAGGACAAGGGCAGCGTCAGCCGCGGCTGGATCGGCGTTCAGATTCAGCCGGTGACCGCTGACATTGCCGACAGCCTCGGATTGAAGAAGGCTGAAGGCGCGCTGGTTGCGGAACCCCAGGCCAATGGGCCGGCGGCCAAGGCCGGAATTGAATCCGGCGACGTGATCACGGCGGTGAATGGCGAGACGGTCAAGGATGCCCGCGAGCTCGCGCGCACCATCGGCGGCCTCGCGCCCGGCAATGCAGTGAAGCTCAACGTGCTGCACAAGGGTCAGGACAAGGTCATCAACCTTACGCTCGGCCAATTGCCGAATACCGTCGAGGCCAAGGCCGACAATGATGACGACAATCGCGGCGGCTCGACCCGCGGTACCGACGTGCCGAAGCTTGGCATGACGATCGCGCCCGCCAACAGCGTCGCCGGTGCCGGCAAGGAAGGTGTCGTCGTCACCGAGGTCGATCCCAAGAGTGCGGCGGCCGAACGTGGCTTCAAGGAAGGTGACGTGATTCTGGAAGTCGCCGGCAAGAATGTCGCCAATGCCGGAGACGTGCGCGAAGCCATCAACGCCGCGCGGTCCGACAACAAGAACAGCGTCCTGATGCGGGTCAAGACCGGCGGGGTATTGCGCTTTGTCGCGGTGCCCCTGGCAAAGGGTTGAGACCGGGCGTCGAGCGTTCGACGAGATGGAGGGTGTTGCCGGCATTTGTCGCCCCCGCCGACGGCTCTCTCCTGGGGGCGGGTCAAAAACTCGCTCCCTCAGTTACCTTCCGGTGGAATACGCCCCCCTCCGTCGGGAGGTTAAAGGGCGGTGAGGTCCCCCCAGCTTCACCGCCCACATTTTTTGCTGAATTGGGAAGTGTCGGCTTGCCTTGCATGACGATGCCGACCGCGCCATGGTGACAGAAGGCTGATCCACGTGACCGCGACCGATTCCCAAATGCGCCTGTTGATCATTGAAGACGACCGCGAGTCCGCCGACTACCTGGTGAAGGCGTTTCGCGAGGTCGGCTATGTCGCCGATCTCGCCGGCGACGGCGAGGAGGGATTGGCGCTCGCCGACACCGGAGATTACGACGTGCTGGTGATCGACCGGATGCTGCCCAAGCGCGACGGACTGTCGCTGATCGGTTCGCTGCGCGAGAAGGGCAACCGCACGCCGGCGCTGATCCTGTCGGCGCTCGGACAGGTCGACGATCGCATCAAGGGCCTGCGCGCCGGCGGCGACGACTATCTGCCAAAACCCTATGCCTTCGCCGAGTTGCTCGCGCGGGTCGAAGTACTGTCGCGACGCCACGGCGGCCCGGCCGAGGAAACCACCTATCGGGTCGGCGATCTCGAGCTCGATCGTCTTTCGCACCGCGTCGCGCGCGGCAAGGACGAGTTGACGCTGCAGCCGCGCGAGTTCCGGCTGCTGGAATATTTGATGAAGCACGCGGGACAGGTGGTGACGCGAACCATGCTGCTGGAAAACGTCTGGGATTATCATTTCGATCCGCAGACCAATGTCATCGACGTGCACATTTCGCGGCTGCGCTCGAAGATCGACAAGGGCTTCGAACGGCCGTTGCTGCACACCATCCGCGGCGCGGGATACATGATCCGTGACGGCATTCGGTAAACTGATCCGCACCACGGCGTTTCGGCTGACGCTGGTCTATCTTTTCTTGTTTGCCCTGTTTGCCGCCTCGCTGCTAGGCTTTTTCGCCTGGAATACGCGCCGCTTGATCACCGAACAGATCACCACCACGGTGAACGCGGAGACCGGCGAGATTTCCGACATCTATGCGCGCCGCGGGCTGCACGGTCTCGTCATCACCATCGAGAACCGGGCGCTGCGGCCGGGTGCCAACCTCTACCTCGTGACCACGCCGGCGGGGATGGCGGTCGCCGGCAATGTGGGCTCGCTGGCGGCCGGCGTGATGGGGACGTTGGGCTGGTCGGAGACCGCCTATCGGCGGCTCGATGACCAGGACAAGGGGGATCATCGCGCGCTGGTGCGCGTCACCGAACTGTCGAGCGGTTTTCGGCTGCTGATCGGCCGCGACCTCGAGGAACGCCGGCGGCTGTTCGGCATCGTCGCCAAGGCCGCGCAATGGTCGTTGTTGATCGTGGTCGTGCTCGGCCTCGCCGGCGGCGTCTTTGTCGCACGTCGCGTTTTGAGCCGTATCGATGCCATGACCGGCACGACGCAGCGCATCATGGCGGGCGATCTGAGCGGGCGGCTGCCGGTTGGCCGCAGCGGTGACGAACTCGACCGCCTGGCGGAGAACCTCAATGCCATGCTGGAGCGGATCGAAGCCCTGATGATGGGCCTCAAGGAAGTTTCCGACAACATCGCCCACGATCTGAAGACCCCGCTGACCCGGCTGCGCAATCGCGCCGAAGACGCGCTGGCGAAATCCAGCAACGAGGCCGAATACCGCGCGGCGTTGGAACGCACCATCGAGGAATCCGACGGCTTGATCCGCACCTTCAACGCGTTGTTGATGATTGCGCGCGCCGAATCCGGCCAGGCGCGCGACAACATGGACGACTTCGACGCTGCCGCGGTCGCCAACGGCATTCACGAACTCTATGAGCCGCTTGCGGAAGACGATGGGATGACGCTGCGTGTCAAGACGATGCCGGCGCCGCTGCACGGAAATCGCGAGCTGATCAGCCAGGCGCTGGCCAATCTGGTGGAGAATGCGATCAAATACGGCAAGCCCGCATTGGTTGCGTCACCGCTTGGCGCCGATACGGTTACCGGCGCCACCAGGGAGATCACGATCGAAGCGCGGCGCGACGGCGATCGCGTTCTGCTCAGCGTCACCGACCATGGCCCGGGGATCCCCGTGGCCGACCGCAGTCATGCCGTGGAACGATTTGTGCGCCTGGAGGCAAGCCGCACCCAGCCAGGTTCCGGGCTGGGATTGAGCCTGGCGTCGGCGGTCGCGACGCTGCATGGCGGCGAATTGAGGCTCGGCGACGCCGAACCGGGATTGCGCGCGACCTTGGCGCTTCCCGCGCTGGTCGGCGATGTCGGCGACAGGCTTGCGGCGCAATTGCCTGATATGCCACAAAAGGTGGCATGATCTCCTCCGCGAAGGGCGACGCGGACCAACATTGTCTGGCCGCGCGGTTCGTCGACGGGCCGCATGTTTCCGCGCCAGCCGAAGCCGAACAGCGTCTGGCAGCGTGGCTTGTTGATCTCGAGCCGCGGCAGGCGGCTGCGATCCGCGAGCTTGCCGCGCGGTATCCTCGCCTCAACATCGCTCTTCTCGGCATTGCCGAGGCTTCGCCCTATCTGTTCGACCTGCTGCGGGCCGATGCTGGGCGCGCGATCCGGCTGTTTGGTTGTGCGCCGGAGCTGCACCTCGCCCGGTTGATCGAACACACCTGTCGCGACGTCGAGGCGGCATCGAGCGAAGCCGATGCGATGCAGCTACTGCGCCGGATGAAATCGGAAGCCGCGCTGCTGATGGCGCTGTGCGACATTGGCGGTGTGTGGCCGGTGATGCAGGTCACGGCCGGATTGACCGAGCTTGCGGTCGCTGCCGTGCGATCGGCGCTGCGCTATCTGTTGCGGCAGGAGGCGGGGCGGGGGCGGTTGTCGCCGTCCAACGTCGATCGCCCCGAGGAGAACAGCGGACTGATCGTGCTTGCGATGGGCAAGATGGGCGCCGGCGAACTCAACTTTTCCAGCGACATCGACCTGATCGTGTTTTTCGATGCCGAGGCGTCGACGCTGGCCGCCGATATCGAGCCGCAACCGTTTTTTGTTCGTCTCACGCAGGCGATGGCGCGACTTCTGCAGCAGCGTTCCGGCGATGGCTATGTGTTCCGGGTCGATCTGCGGCTGCGGCCGGATCCGGCCTCGACCCAGGTGGCGATCTCGATCGCCTCGGCGCTCGATTATTATGAGCGGGAAGGACGAACCTGGGAGCGTGCCGCCATGATCAAGGCGCGGCCCTGTGCCGGCGACCCCGCCGCCGGCGAGGCGCTGATCGCGGAAATCGCGCCCTTTGTCTGGCGCAAGCATCTCGATTTCGCGGCGCTTGCCGACGTCCATGACATGAAACGGCAGATGCAGACGTTTCGAGGTCAAAGCGAGATCGCGGTCGAGGGCCACAACGTCAAGGTCGGGCGCGGCGGCATTCGCGAAATCGAGTTCTTCGCCCAGACCCAGCAATTGATCGCCGGCGGCCGTCATCCGGAACTGCGGGTGCGGCCGACGCTCGAAGCCTTGAGCGTACTGGCATCCAGCCACTGGATCACCGGCGAGGCGCGGGACGAGATGTCGGCCGCCTATCAATTCCTGCGGCGGGTCGAACACCGGCTGCAGATGATTGCCGACGAGCAAACCCATACGCTGCCCGAGGATCCCGAGGCGGTCGAACGCTTCGCCCGTTTCTTCGGCTATGAGAGCCGCGCCGCATTCGCAAAGGACCTTCTGGGTCATCTCGATGTGGTGCAGGGCCATTACGGTAAGCTGTTTGAAGGCGACCCGACCGGCACCGCGAAACTGCCGGCCGTCGACTATGGCGCCGGCCCGGACGATCCGCGACTGCTCGAATATCTGGCCGCGATCGGGTTCAAGAAGCCGCTGGTGGTGGCGACGACGGTGCAGCAATGGATCGCCGGCGACTACCGGGTGTTCCGGCTGGCGGCGACGCGGAACGCGTTCGTCGAGTTCGTCCCGGCGCTGATTGCGGGCCTTGCCCATGCCGAAGAGCCTGACGACGCGGTGGCGGCTTTTGACCGCTTCCTGCAGGCGCTGCAGCGGGGCGGCCGGCTGGTGTCGCTGCTCAGCCAGAACAGCGACCTCGTCGCCCTCGTGGCCCTCATTCTCGGTGCCGCGCCGCGGCTTGCCGACATGCTGGCGCGGCAGCCACAGATCATGGACGGGTTGATCGATCCGCGCTTCTTCGGCGCGATGCCGGATCAGCGCGAGTTGTCGGCGCGCCTCGCCGCGACCCTGGCCGATGCCGATTCCTATGAGGAGTTCCTCGACCGCCTGCGGTTGTTCGGCCAGGAGAGCCTGTTTCTGATCGGCACGCGAATCCTTTCCGGCACGGTGTCGGCTTCGCAGGCGAGCGTCGCCTTCGCCGACGTCGCCGAGGGCATTGTCGATACCGTCCACGGCCTGGTGACCAAGCGGTTTGCAGCCCAGCACGGCCGGATCAAGCGGCAGGAGACCGCGATCCTCGCGATGGGCAGGCTCGGCAGTCGCGAGATGACCGCCTCGTCGGATCTCGATCTGATCCTGCTGTACGATTTCGACCATGACGAGCCCGACTCGGACGGGGCACGATCGCTGCAAGGCGCGCATTATTTCGCGCGCTTTACCCAGCGGCTGATCAGCGCATTCACGACGCGGACCAATTACGGCGTGCTCTATGACGTCGATATGCGGCTGCGTCCGTCCGGCCGCGCCGGCCCGGTGGCCTCGCGGCTCGACTCGTTTGCCCAATATCAGGATCGCGAGGCATGGACCTGGGAGCACATGGCGCTGACCCGCGCCCGGGTGATTTCAGCCTCGCCGCAATTTCGCGACCGGATCGAGGCCATCATCCGCGAGGTGCTGACGCGGCCGCGTGACGCCGCCAGCGTTGCCGTCGACGTTGCCGACATGCGTCGGGCAGTCGCGCTGGAGAAGGGGGAAGACGACGTCTGGGACATCAAATATGCCGCCGGCGGCATGCTCGACGTCGATTTCATTGCGCAATATCTCCAGCTCGTTCACGCCGCCGACAAGCCGGACATTCTCAATGTCGGCACGCTGCAGGTGCTGGACAACGCCCTGCGGCTCGGGGTGCTGCCACAATCCTCGGCGGAAATCCTGCGTTCCGCGACGCGCCTCTATCATGACCTCACGCAGATCCTGCGGCTTTGCGTCAACGACAAATTCAGGCCCGAAGTCGCCGGGGAGGATTTGTTGCGGATCATGGCGCGGGCCGGCGACGCCCCGGATTTTTCCTCGCTCGAGGCGCGGGTACGGGAGACCCACGCCGAGGTCCGGCGGGTGTTCGTGGCGCTGATCGGCCCGGTCAGCGGCTAGAGCGCGTCCCGTACGCTTCAATCGCCAGTCTAGGCAGCCTCGGATATCCTTGGCGGGCATTTCCGGGCGTCGCGCGGCAGCGACACGCAGACCACGGTGCCGGCGCCGAGTTTCGAGCGCAGTCGCATCGATCCGCCGTGCAGATCGGTCAGCGATCTCGCGATCGCGAGTCCGAGTCCCGAACCGTGATAGGTCTTGGTGAGCTGGCTCTCGACCTGCTCGAACGGCCGGCCGAGCCGCACCCGCGAATGCGGTGCGATGCCGATGCCGGTATCGGCGATGGTCAGGAGGATGGAGTCGTTGAGCGGCCGGCTGCGCACCACCACTCTGCCGCCGTCGGGCGTGAATTTGACCGCATTGGACAATAAATTGACGATGATCTGCTTGATGGCGCGGCGGTCGGCCACCACCTGGATGCTGCCTTCGATATCGGCATCGAGCTGCAGCTTCTTGTCATCGGCGCGCCCCGACACCACACGAAGCGATTCCGCGAGCGTCTTCGACAGATCGAGCTGTTCCAGGTCGAGTCTCATCCGCCCGGCCTCGATCTTCGACATGTCCAGGATGTCGTTGATGACCTCGAGCAAATAGTGACCGCTGGTCAGGATGTCGTGGCAGTATTCCTGGTATTTTTCCGAGCCAAGCGCGCCGAACATGCCGCTTTCCATGATCTCGGAGAATCCGATGATGGCGTTGAGCGGCGTGCGCAGTTCGTGGCTCATGTTGGCGAGGAACTTGGATTTGGTCTGGTTGGCTTCCTCGGCGCGATTTTTTTCCCTGGAGTATTTTTCGGCGAGGTCGGCGAGTTCGATGGTCTGCCGTTCGAGCGCCGTCTGCGAGCGTTTCAGATCGATCACCGTGGCGCGCAGCCTCAGATCATTGTCGACCAGTTTCTGTTCGTGCTCCTTGATCCGGGTGATGTCGGTTCCGACCGAGACATAGCCGCCATCCTTGGTGCGGCGCTCGCTGATATGCAGCCAGCTTCCGTCGTCGAGCTGGGCCTCGAAGGTGCGCGCGCCCGGCGCGAGGGTGGCGGCCTCGTGCAGGCGGGTGCGAACCTCCGGCATGCTGCCGATCTCGATCACGGTTTCATAGGAGGTGCCCGGAGAAACCGCCGTATCGGGCAGCTTGTGCAGGCGCTGGAAGTGCGAATTGCACAGCACCAGGCGATCGTCGGCATCCCACAGCACGAAGGCTTCCGGAATGGTCTCGATCGCATCGCGCAGCCGCAGGTCGGCCTCGACGGATTTTTCCGCCAGACTCTTCTGTTCGGTGATGTCGACGGCAATGCCGATCAGGTGCAGACCGGTATCGCCCGCGGCGTGACTTAGCTCGCAGCGAACGCGCAGCCAGATCCAGTGGCCGTCGGTGTGCCGCATCCGGAAGGTCTGGTCGATCTGGCCGATCTTCGAGGCGATCAACTGATCGGCGATCGCGAACAGGTCGATGTCGTCGGAATTCACCAGCGCGTTGACCTCGCCGAAGGTCAGGAGGTCGTTGCGGGCGTCGAGGCCCAGCATCGTGAACATCGATTGCGACCAGAAGATCCGGCCGCGCGACAGGTCCCAATCCCACAATCCGCAGCGGCCGCGGTTGAGCGCGGTATCGATCCGGCCGCGCACGGCGTCGTTGATGAGGTCTCCCTCGCGGGCGCGGGTCGACTGCCAGTGGAAGGCGAAGCCCAGGATCAGCACGACAAAACCGGTGGTGGCGGAGAGCGTGACCGACAGCGCGGCGTCGGACCGCCAGAGCGAGGCATGGCTTTCCTGGATGACGATGACCCGGCCGGGCAGGGACCGCACCAGCCGCTGCACCGCCAGCGCACCGCCGCCGTTGGGCAGCGTGAGTTCGGTGACGCCGGCGAACTGCCCCGGCGCGGTCAGCGGCAGCGCCGCACTGATGACGTCGAGAATGCGGTCGTTGTCTCCGATCGGAGCATCGATCGGGATGCGGGCGAGCACCCGGTGGTCGGTGCCGGTAACGAGGATATGCCGGCCCGCCGCGAAGCCCCATGACGGAATCAGGCTGGGAAGCACGCTCTGCAGCCGCCCGATGGTTGCCGCGCGATCCTGTCCAGGCGAAGCCAGGCGGTCGAGGCGCTCGGCAAGCAGATCGGCGAGCGCCGCGAGGTCGCGCTTGGTCGAGTCGCGTTTGAGACGATTCTGATCGATTACCTGCACGAACGCGCCGAGGCAGATGGTGACCAGGAATGCGATGATCAGGGTGGGCACGGCGCGGCGTAGCGCAGGTTCCGCCGTCAATAGCCGATGATACGCCGGTTTCGCGATCGAATGCGCCAATCCCTTGATCGAATCGGATTGGACGCACGCGTTCGCACCGTGTGCGCGCGGCATGCCCTTGACCCCCATGGAAATATTTTCTGAACGCCGACCGGAAGAACCCCACTCACTTCCGAATCATTGCGATTTGAATCCAGTTTTCTGGTCCTGTCGAGAGTCAACAAATCCCTAATGAAAATAAATCTTATCCAGTGCAATTTCCTAGTCGTGAAGTGAATACCAAGTGAGTCCGAAACGAGAACGCCGGTCGGCGTCATTCCGCCGCCGTGCGTTTTCGAACGGCAAGAAAAAGCCGGGTTGCGATTCAATCCGGGCCGAACAGATTTCACGCCCTGGCCGGCTCGGCGTGACTGATCACGCGCTTCACGGTCGGAAATGCCCGGCGCAAGGCGCGCTCGATCTCATCGACGCTCTCGTGAACCCTGATCACGCTCATCGAAGGGGATGCACGGCAATGGAAGTTCACGATCTCGCCGGCATCGGTATCGCGTACCCGCACATTATGGATATCGTGAATGGCGCCATCGGTGGCAAATCCCGACAGGGCGGTCCTGATCGCGTCGATCCGGTCGGGCGCGGCGTCGGTACCCAGCGGCAACTCGGGTTCCAGCGGCTCGATATGGGTGTCGACCTCGACATCCTCGCCGAATTCCTCGCGGATGCTCCGTTCCAGGCCCTGGGCGATTTCATGCGCTGCGGCGAGCGCCATCCCGCCGTCCACTTCGAGATCGATGCTGACCGTGAGCTTGCCGCCGAGGTCATGCACGGTGACGTGGTGGATGGCGAGACCTGAATTGCGCGCGATCACCATGATGCGCTCGCGCAGGCTCTCATTGTTGCGCGCCACCGGTACCGCGGTAAATGTCAGATCGGCATCGTCGAGCGCGTCGGTCACCGCCTCCTGGGCCCTGCGCTTGATTTCGTCGATTCGATCGATCGGATAGGTGCGCGGAACCTGCACGACGGCGTCGATGAAGTGGGTTGGCCCCACCATCCGCGCCCGCAACCGCTCGACATCGACGACGCCCGGCACAGCCCTGATGGCGGCGGCGGCTTTCTCCGATACGCCCGCGGGGGCCTGGTCGAGCAGGGTCTCCACGGTGGATCGCGCCAGCCGCAATCCCAGCGCCGAGATCACCACCGCGACGCCGATCGCGGCTGCGGCGTCGCCCCAGGCATAACCCAACCCCGAAAGCGAAAGTCCGATAATGACCGCGACCGAGCCGAGCACGTCGGACGCAAAATGCATCGCATCGGCGGCCAGCGCCTGGCTTTTGGTGTCCCGCGCGGTGCGATGCAGTGCCAAGGCGCGCCAGAGGTTCACGACGATGTCGACCAGCAGCACCACGAACGGGATTGCCGACAGCGTCGGTGGCATCGCGCCTTCGCGCAGACGGCCATAGGCTGCGACCGCAATGCCCCCCGCCAGCACATACAGCATCGCGATCATGCCGAGCGCCGAAAGGCTCTCGAGCTTGCCGTGACCGTAATGGTGCTCGGCGTCGGCGGGGCGATCGGAAAACCGCACCACCAGCCAGGTCATGACCGTCGCGACCAGATCGACCGAACTGTGCAGCGCTTCGGAAATCAGCGCGAGACTGCCGATGGCGATACCGACCACGAATTTCGCGGCGGCCATGCCGCCGCTGGCAGCGATCGAGATCGCCGCGACATGGGCTTTGGCCGTGTGAACGGGAGAATTCATGTGCGCGGGTTTAGCAGCCCGTCATGCAACATTAAAGCGCCGATCAAATGCGCAATCGCCACTCACTTGCAGCAGCAATTGTTGCGAATTGTTCCTACTTGAATCAGCCGGACGCTACAGCGTGACTACAATCTTGCCGAGATGCTGGTTCGCTTCCATGCGTTCGAATGCCTTGCCGATGTCGGCGAATGCAAACACCTTGTCGATCGGCAATTGCAGTTTGCGCGATTCCACCGCCGGCCAGATATCCCTGCGAACTTCGTCGAAGATCGCGCGGATCTCCTCGATCGAGCGGGTGCGGAAGGTGACGCCGATATAGTTGATGCGGCGCGCGGCATGCAGGTCGAAGTTGAAGTCGCCGTGGGTGCCGCCGAGCCTGCCGACATTGACAATGCGGCCCTTGATCCTGGTGGCGGCGAGATTCTGGCTGGCGAGCTTGCCCGAAACCTGGTCGACGATCAGGTCAACGCCCTCGCCGCCGGTTGCGTCCAGCACCTGCTTGACCCAGCCGGGGTCGTTGGAATCCACCGCCAGGTCGGCGCCGAATTCCTTCAGCCGGCCGCGCCGCGTGGCATCGGTCGAGGAGCCGATCACGATTTTGGCGCCCTTGAGCCTGGCGATTTGCATTGCCATCAGACCGACGCCGGAACTCGCGCCCTGGATCAGCACCGACTGGCCGTGCTGCAGGCCGCCGTTCGTCACGACTGCATTGTGCATGGTGGCGAGTGCGACGGGCAGGGTGGCGGCGTCCTGGTAGCTCATATTGCTGCTGGCGGGGATGTGAAACAGCCGGCCGTGATCCGCCAGCGTGTATTCAGCGAACGCGGCGCCGCCCGATCCCATCACGCGGTCGCCGACCTTGACGCCTTTGGCATCGGAGCCGAGTTCGGCGATCTCGCCCGCCCATTCCATGCCCAGCACGGTGCCGACGCCGCCGGCGCTGCCATGGGCGTGGCCCTTGGTCATGCCGAGGTCGGCGCGATTGAGGCCACAGGCGCGAACCCGGACCAGCACCTGCGTTCCCTTTGGCGCGGGCTTCGCGACGTCGGCGATTTCAGCGCCATTGGCGCCATAGACAAAGGCCTTCATGACATCATTCTCTGCGGTTGGGGGGAGCGTCTATTCTGCCGCTTCGCGGCGCCGGCCGGACATCATTGTCTCGAGCCGGCTTTGAATGATGGCTTCGGCGTCACGGATGATGCGCGACACGAGCTCGGCACAGCTCGGGATGTCGTGAATCAACCCCTGTACCTGCCCGGCGGACCAGATGCCCTCATCGGCATCGCCGTTGGCGTAGACCATCTTGCCGCGTGCGCCGGCGACGAGATCGCGCACCTGCTCGAAGGTGGCGCCTTCCTTTTCCATCGCGACGACCTTGGTACTGATCGCGTTCCTGGCGACCCGCGAGGTGTTGCGCATGGTGCGGAAGATCAGCTCGGTCTCGCGCTCGTCATTGGCGACGATCTTCTCCTTGATCAACGGGTGGATCGGGCTCTCCTTGGTGCACATGAAGCGGGTGCCCATGTTGATACCCTCGGCGCCCAGCGCCAGCGCCGCGACCAGCCCGCGACCATCGCCGAAGCCGCCCGAGGCGATCAACGGAATCCTGACCTTGTCGGCAGCGACCGGGATCAGGATCAGGCCGGGCGTGTCGTCTTCGCCGGGATGGCCGGCGCATTCGAAGCCGTCGATCGAAATGGCGTCGACTCCCATGCGCTCGGCCGATAGCGCGTGGCGGACGCTGGTACATTTGTGCACGACCTTGATGCCGTGCTTCTTGAATGCGGTGACGTGTTCCTGCGGCTTGTTGCCGGCGGTCTCGACGATCCTGATGCCGCTCTCGATGATGGCCTGTCGATATTCGGCGTAGGGTGGCGGCTTGATCGAGGGCAGAATCGTCAGATTGACACCGAACGGCTTGTCGGTCTGATCACGGCAGCGGGCGATTTCCCGGGTCAGGTCCTCGGGCGTTGGTTGGGTCAGCGCGGTGATGAAGCCGAGCGCGCCGGCATTGGCGACGGCTGCCACGAGTTCCGCACGCCCGACCCATTGCATACCGCCCTGCACGATCGGGTGTTCGACACCGGCGAGTTCTGTAAACCGCGTCTTGATCATGATGGACCCCTGCACATTTCCCCGGCGCGGCACGAGGCCCACTGATTTTCTCGGGTTTTCAGCGGGAGGATGCCGTCAGGCCCGGCAAATGTCCATTGTGCCGGGGACGGTCGGGCGAACAGGACCATCATGCAAAAACGTGGATTTGCCTCGATCGGCAGCGTGCCGGGAGCGCGCCGACATGGCAGGTCAGGCGACCGATCGCGTCGCCGCCGTCGCTTCCTCATCGAACGCGGTCGAGATGTCGCGGACGCTGATGACGCCAATCAGACTGTAATTGTCGATGACCGGCAAATGGCGGATGTGGTTCTTGTTCATGAGATGACGAACCTGCTCGAGCGTGTCGCTCGAACTGCAGGAGACCAGTTGCTGCACCGAAATCAGTTGCGAGACCTTCAGGTTGACGCCGGCCGCGCCGTGTTCGGCAATGGCCCGCACGACATCGCGTTCCGTGAACATGCCGACCGCCGTGTTGCCTTCGGTCCGCACCACGTCCTTGACGACGAGCGCGCTGATGTTGCTGGCGCGCATGAGCTGGGCGGCAATCCCGACGGTTTCATTCATTCGAACCGTTGCCACGCGTGCAGTTTTCTTTCGCAGGACGTCTCCGACCTTCATCGCAACCTCCTCAGGTCAAAAGCAGGGGTGCCGCCGATGCAGGGATCGTGGTATACATTATTCCAATTGTCAATTGGATTTGTCGAGTTCTTCCATTTTGCCAACTGACGAAGGAAAGCGGCAGTATTATTGACGTTTTTGCATCGCCGCGATCGTTCCTGCGTCTGCGGCCGAAGAACCGAGCAGGCCCTCGTGGGTGGCATTTTGCATTCCAAAAGGACAAAAAAGAAGCGCACCCGGTCCAGTGCGCTTCTTCCGAAGAGGTCTGCGATGCGAGCGTTCAGCGGGCCTGGGAGGCCGGCGAACGGCCTTCATTCGGCTAGCTGTCCCACCGGTCTCTTGTTTTCCGACGCACTGATCGAGAGCCGCATCGGCCGCACGACGAACAATGCCATGAGCACCACAATGAAGTTCATGACCGCGGCCACCGCGAATACGGAGTGCCAACTGCCGGTGTACGCCTTCAGCACATTGGCGAGCGGAACCACGAAGGCCGACAGTCCCTTCGCCGTATAGAGCAGGCTGGTGTTGGTGGTTGCGTATTTGGGACCGAACATGTCGGTGCAGGTCGAGGGGAAAAGACTGAAAATCTCGCCCCATGTAAAGAAGATCAGCGCCGCGCAAATCACGAAGGTCCAGGGAGTCGTTCCGGCCGTTCCGAGCAGCCAATAGGCGGCGCCACCGGCCGAGAACGCGATCGCCATGGTATATTCACGTCCGATCTGGTCCGACACCCAGCCGAAGAACGGCCGTGCACTGCCATTCGCGACGTTGTCGATCACGCCGGATACGATCAGCGTGGTGGCGCCGAACAGGATCACGGACTGTGCAACGCCATAGTCCTTGGCGATCAATGCGACCTGCGCTGCAACCATCAATCCGCTGGCAGACACCAGGATGAACATCAAGTAGAGCAGCCAGAACACCGGAGACGACAGCATCTGGCCCGGCGTGCTGCTGCTTCTCGATTGCAGAACCTTGACGGTGCCTGCGCTCGCGACCTCGCCCGGTTCCGGCGCGCGCAACAGCCATGACAGCACGAAGATGATTGCGCCCTGGCCCAAGGCGAACCAGAAGAAGGTGTCCGCATATCCGATCGAAGCAATCATTTTCTGGATCGGAATGACCGTCACCGCCGCGCCGGCGCCAAATCCTCCCGCCGTCAGGCCAACGGCGAGCCCGCGCCGATCGGGAAACCACTTCACGGCGTTGCCGACGCAGGTCGCGTAGATCGCGCCCGCGCCAATGCCCGATACGATGGCGCCGGCATAAAGCGCCTCGAGCGATGCGGCCTTGGCGTTGATGAGCCAGCCAAGCGCGACGAATATGCCGCCGGCAGCGACCATCAGCTTCGGACCGCGCCGACCAAGCGAGTCGACGATCCATCCTTCAACCGGCGTCAGCCAGGTTTCCAGCGCGACGAAGATGCTGAATGCGACCTGGATGCCGGCGATGTCCCATGAATTGGCTTTCGCCATCGGACCGACGAAATAGGTCCAGCCATATTGAAGATTGGCAATCATCGCCATGCAGATCACCCCGACGATGAGTTGCATCCAGCGATAGCTGTTGGACGGTGCCTGACGCGAAGCACTTACGGCATTTGCAGCCATTGTTTCCTCCCACGCGCGCTTTTCGCCTACGACCCCCAGAAGGCCGCGGCGCTGCAACGTCGTACACTGGTATATTATATTCCAATCTGCAAGTTCGAAATTGATGCAGGCGCGCATTGCCCACAGTCGTGGGCACGGGGCTGACCGGGCTGGTCATTTCCAGGACCGAAAACGAAAGACCCCGAACATCGGGGCCTTCTGCGCAAGCTTGATCCGGTCATGCGGGGCGAGGCGCTACCTGGCGACTCGCAGGAAGGTCAGACCTCGCAGCGTGAAACATCGCCGTTGCGGATCGTCATTTCGGCATAGGCCAAGAGCAGACGGTCGATCGAAGCCAGCAGCCGACCGAAAAAGCTGGAGGGGGTTGCGAAGCCGAGTGAGGCGGTCTTTGACATGGTGCGGCCCCTTGTGGGCAGCGGGTGCGCTGCGATCTCAAG
>DASUIA010000221.1:0-7323 GCA_036273255.1 Bradyrhizobium sp. | reverse complement strand
CAAGCCCGATGCGCTGCATCATGCGCTCGAGCTCGGCCTGCAACTCGATCAAAGGCTTGCTCGGGACGATGGACGCAACCACCGCGCGAGGCTTGCGTCCGCCGAAGCTCGACAGGCCCTGCAGCGTCACATCGAACGGCTTGCGATTGACGCGAAACAGCATCGAGGCGATCTCGTTCGCCGCGACGCCGTCGATGTCGCCGATGAAGCGCAGGGTCACGTGATAATCTTCGGGGTCGATCCAGCGTGCGCCTGGCAGGCCGCCACGCAAATTGGAAAGCGTCTGGCCGATCTCGGCCGGAATTTCCAGTCCAGTGAACAAACGCGGCATCGTAAGGACTCCCGATGCTAGGGCCCGATCCCGAAAGGCAGCGAGGCTTTCGGAAGCAATCATGCCCCTGAAACAAGTCCGGCGACGAATCACCGATGCGGATTTTTTATCGTAGTTATGTGACTCTGCGAAGGATCGGTTGGGCAGTTACCTCCAGGCTTTGGTATAAAGGTGGCGTCAGGGTCATGGCCCTCTGTCGTTCAATCGTGTTGCCGAGAAAGAGTGCCGAGAAATGCCTTCACCGTAGGCAGGATGTTTTTCACGATCACGTCGACGCCCTCCGCGGTCGGATGCATGCCGTCGGCCTGGTTGAGCTTCGCGTCGGCGGCCACGCCCTCCAGGAAGAACGGATACAGCGGCACCCCGAACGATTTCGCAAGCTCCGGATAGATGGCATCGAAGCGCGTCGCATAATCGCTGCCGTAGTTTGGCGGCGCAAGCATCCCGCACAACAATACCGCGACACCGCGCGCCTTCAGCCGGGTCAGGATGTCCGACAGGGCGGCCCGGGTAACCCCGGGATCGGTGCCGCGCAGCGCGTCGTTGGCGCCTAGCTCCAGAATAACGGCCTCGGTGCCTTCCGGCACCGACCAGTCGAGCCGGTCGCGGCCGCCGGAACTGGTGTCGCCGGACACCCCAGCGTTGCCGATTTTGACATCTATCCCATTGTTTTTCAATGCTTTCTCCAGCCGTTCCGGGAAAGCGGCGTCAGCCGGGAGGCCAAGCCCGGCGCTCAGGGAATCACCCAGGACCACCATGCTGACCGGCTTTGCTGCGGCGGCCGCCCGGACCGACACAGCGGCCGTTGCCGACAACGCCAGCACCAACACAATCATGTGCACGAACATCCGCCGCTTGCCCTCGACCGCGGTGAAGGAAGTGCCATATGACCGAGCCATGGACAGTCTCATCGAACCCTCATCATTGGCCGGCTTCGGGCCGGACACCATTTCCATCTCGAACGTCAATCTCTCGCTCGGCACCGGCCCGGCGCGGGTGCATATCCTCAAGGATATCAGCCTGCGGGTGGCGCCCCGGGAAGCGATCGGTCTGATCGGCCCGTCGGGTTCGGGAAAATCCACGCTTTTGATGGTGATGGCGGGACTGGAGCGTCCCGATGGCGGAGAGGTGGTGGTCAACGGCACCGCTTTCAATGCCCTCGATGAGGACGCGCTGGCGCGCTTTCGCGGCCGTCAGATCGGCATCGTGTTCCAGTCGTTTCACCTGATCCCGACCATGACGGCGCTGGAAAATGTCGCGGTCCCGCTCGAACTCGCCGGCAACCCCGATGCATCGCGGCGCGCAGCGGTGGAACTGGCGCAGGTCGGCCTCGGTGACCGTCTGCATCACTATCCCACCCAATTGTCCGGCGGCGAGCAGCAGCGCGTAGCACTCGCGCGCGCGCTGGCGCCCGATCCCGCGATCCTGGTGGCGGACGAACCGACCGGAAATCTCGACGAGGCCACCGGCCGGCAGATCATCGATCTGCTATTCACCAAGCACGCCGAGCGCGGCATGACGCTGGTGCTGGTGACCCACGACACGACGCTGGCGCAACGCTGCGATCGCGTGGTGCGGCTGCGCTCGGGCCGGATCGATGAGACCTTCGCAAGCGGTCCCGCCGCCTCATGAGCGTCGCCTCCGAATCCACCCGCGATGGTCGCGGCGGGTCGCTTGCCCTGCGCTACGCCGTGCGCGAACTGCGCGGAGGACTGCGCGGCTTCTACGTGTTCATTGCCTGCATCGCCCTCGGCGTGATGGCGATTGCCGGCGTCGGCTCGGTGGCCGCAAGCCTCGGCGATGGCCTGGCGCGGGAGGGGCGGACGCTGCTCGGCGGCGATGCCGCCTTCTTGCTGATCCAGCGCGAGGCCAAGCCGGATGAGGTCGCATTTTTGCACTCGCGCGGCGAGGTATCGGTGGCGGCGACGTTGCGGGCGATGGCGCGCGCGGCCGATGGCCGGCTCGCGCTGGTCGAACTCAAGGCCGTGGACGGCCACTACCCCATGCTCGGCAAACTCACACTCGATCCCACCAAACCGGTAGCCGATCTCCTGGCCGATCGGGACGGCGCATTCGGGGCCGCGGTCGATCAGACGCTGCTGGCCCGGCTCGATCTCAAGCTCGGCGACCGCGTCAGCATCGGCAATGCCAGTTTCCAGATCCGCAGCGTCGTCGCCACCGAGCCGGACAAGCTCGCCGGCGGAATCGGCCTCGGCCCGCGATTCCTCCTCAGCGAAACCGCCTTGCGCGCAACCGGGCTGCTGCAACCCGGCAGCCTGGTGCGCTGGATCTATCGGGTCAAGCTGCCGGACGGCGGCGCGGACGATCGCGCCATCGCGGCGCTGGTCGATGCTGCGCGCGCCGCGCTGCCGGAAGCCGGTTGGGAGATTCGCACCCGCGACAATGCCTCGCCGCAGCTCGAGCGCAGTATCGACCGCTTCACCCAGTTCCTCACGCTGGTCGGGCTCGCGGCGCTGCTGGTCGGCGGTGTCGGCGTCGCCAACGCGGTCAAGAGTCACATCGATCGCCGCCGCGACGTCATCGCCGCGTTCAAGGCGCTCGGCGCCACCGGCCGCGACGTCTTCACGATTTATCTGACACAGGTGATGGTGCTGGCCTTGATCGGTTCGGCCATCGGGCTCGCGGTCGGCGCGGCGCTGCCCTTCGTCATCGTCGGCACGTTCGGCAAGCTGTTGCCGCTGCCGGTGGTGCCGGCGCTGCACCCCGGGGAACTTGCGCTCTCGTTTGTTTACGGCCTGCTGACCGCGCTGGCGTTCGGGCTGTGGCCGCTCGGCCGGGTCCACGACGTGCCGGTGGCGGCGCTGTTCCGCGAGACCGTGATCGGCGCGTGGCATCGGCCGCGATGGCGGTATCTCGCCTCGATGGCGGTGGTGATCGCGGTGCTGGTCGTTGTGGTGATCGGTCTTGCCTACGACAAGCGGATCGCGGCCGTGTTCGTCGTGTCCTCGATCGTGGTATTTGCGCTGCTGCGCGGCATCGCCGCCGCGGTGATGGCGCTGGCGCGCAGTCTGCCCCGCAGCCGCATCACCATGCTGCGGCTGGCGATCGCCAACATCCATCGGCCCGGCGCGTTGACGCCGTCGGTGGTAATGTCACTTGGCCTGGGTCTAGCGGTACTGGTCACGATCACCCAGATCGACGGCAATCTGCGGCGTCAGTTCCTGGCGGCACTGCCGGACCGGGCGCCGTCGTTCTATTTCGTCGATATTCCTTCCGCCGAAGCCAGCCGCTTCGGCGCGTTCCTCAAACAGACCGCGCCGCAATCGACGGTCGAAGACGTGCCGATGCTGCGCGGGCGCATCGTCGAAGCCCGCGGGGTCAGGGCGGAAGACCTCGGCGCCTCCGCCGACAGCCAGTGGGTGCTGCAGAGCGACCGCGGCCTGACTTACACCGCCGACATCCCGAAAGGCTCGAAGATCGTCGAGGGCAAATGGTGGGGTCCCGACTATGACGGACCGCCGCTGGTCTCGATGGAGAAGAAGATCGCCGACGGGCTGAAGCTCAAGATCGGCGATCCCGTCGTCATCAACGTGCTCGGCCGCGATATCACCGCCACCGTCGGCAATTTGCGCACGGTCGACTGGCAGAGTCTCGGCATCAATTTCGTGCTGGTGTTCTCCCCCAATGCCTTCAAGGGCGCTCCGCACACCCACGTCGCCACGCTGACCGAGACGGTGCCGAACCCTGCCGGCGATGCCCGGATCATCAGGGCGGTGGCTGACGCCTTCCCGATGGTCACCAGCGTGCGGGTCCGCGAAGCGCTGGAGACCATCGGCACGGTCGTCACCAATCTGGTGCTGGCGATCCGCGGCGCCAGTGCCGTCACGCTGATCTCCGCCATCCTGGTGCTGGGCGGAGCACTTGCCGCGGGGCACCGCCATCGGGTCTACGATGCGGTCATCCTCAAAACCCTGGGCGCGACCCGGGCGCGGCTGCTCGGCGGCTATGCGCTGGAATATCTGATGATCGGCTTTGCCACCGCGGTTTTCGGCGTGTTCGCAGGCTCCGTCGCGGCCTGGCTGATCGTGACCCGGCTGATGACCCTGAGCTTCGTCTGGCAGGCCGGCAGCGCCACCGGCGTGGTGGCCGCCGCCCTCCTCGTCACGGTCGGGCTCGGGCTTGCCGGCACGCTGCTCGCCCTCAACCAGAAGCCGGCCGCCGTGCTGCGGAATTTGTGACAAATTGTAGCGCCGCCGCAGGTGGGGCGGCGAAGCCGCAACCGTGTCCACCGCCTGCGGAGCGACATTCAGCCGCGCGTGGAAGCTTGCAGCGGATGTGTTAGTTTACCACATACGAGCTTGGGCCAGAGGCCGGCTTGATGACGCAAAATTAATGTCAGCAAGACGGGGTATCTGGGATAGATTTCTACCCGGCAACGCAAACCCCTTGCGCTCCGCCGGGCAACCAAAGTGGGAATTCGACCATGTCGGACCTAGACCGCAACTATACCTCTCCCTTCGGCCGGGCCGCCGGGCGCACTGACGCTGCGGCCGTCGACGCCGGTCTGCGCGCCTACATGCTGCGCATCTACAATTACATGAGCATCGGCCTGGCCATCACCGGCCTCGCCGCGCTCGGCGTCTACATGGCGGCGGTGACGACTGATCCGTCGGGTGCGGCGGCCAAGATCGGCAGCGCCTTCCTGACGCCGTTCGGCTACGCGATGTTCGTCAGCCCGCTGAAGTGGCTGTTCATCCTGGCGCCGCTGGCGATGGTGTTTGTGATCTCGGCCGGGATCAACCGGCTGCGACCGGCGACCGCCCAGATGCTGTTCTGGGTATTCTCGGCGCTGATGGGTGTGTCGCTGTCGTCGATCTTCCTGGTGTATACGCACACCTCGATCGTGCGGGTGTTCTTCATCACCGCGGCGTCGTTTGGTGCGCTCAGCCTGTTCGGCTACACCACACGGCGTGACATGACCGGCATGGGTTCGTTCCTGTTGATGGGCCTGTTCGGCGTCATCATCGCGAGCCTGGTCAACCTGTTCATCGCCAGCTCGGCGCTGCAGTTCGTGGTGTCGGTGGTCGGCGTGCTGGTGTTTGCCGGGCTGACCGCCTGGGACACCCAGCGGCTGAAGAACGACTACATCTACGGCTATGCCTCGCAGGGCGGCGAGGTGGCGGAACGGGCGGCGATTTCGGGTGCGCTCTCGCTGTATCTGAATTTCATCAACCTGTTCACGCTGCTGCTGCAGTTGCTCGGTCAGCGCGACTGACCACGGCACTTCCGCGGGAATCATTGGAGCCCCGGCCTCGACGGCCGGGGCTTTTCTTTTGGCATGGACAAAAATAACCTCCGCGCCATGTCCACGCTCGAAATCAGGGCCGCCACCCCGGCAGACCTTCCCGCCATTACCGAAATCTACGATCACGCGGTTCGCCATGGCACCGCGACATTCGAACTGACCCCGCCGGATCTCGCCGAGATGAGCCGGCGCTTTGGCGCATTGCGGGACGGTGGCTATCCCTTTCTCGCCGCCGCATCGGACGGCCGCGTGATCGGTTATGCCTATGCCGGGGCCTACCGGCCGCGGCCGGCCTATCGCTTCACCGTCGAGAATTCGATTTACCTGCAGCCGGCGATCCATCGCCGCGGGATCGGGATGCAATTGCTGCAGCGGCTGATCGGGGAGTCGGAGCAGCGCGGCTACCGCCAGATGATCGCGGTGATCGGCGACTCCGGCAATGCCGGATCGATCGGCGTGCACGCCAGATGCGGGTTCCAGATGATCGGAACGCATCCCAGCGTCGGATTCAAGTTCGGCCGCTGGCTCGACACGGTGATGATGCAGCGTGCGCTTGGCGACGGCGCCACGACGCTGCCTGCCCCGTAGATGGGGTAACGAGCGCTTTCAGGCGTCACACGACCGCCAGCTTGCGGTCGATCGCCAGCAGCACGCGATCGAGTTCGTGGCCGCGGCGCAGGATCAGCCCGGTCGCCGAGATCACGCTGTACATGCCCTGCTTCCGCGTGAGCCGCGGATCTTTCTCGATGCGATAGATCGGAACTTCGGAGGCGCGGCGGAATACCGAGAAAACGGCGCGGTCCCTCAGAAAATCGATGGCGTAGTCGCGCCATTCGCCATCGGCCACCATGCGTCCATACAGATTGAGGATACGGTTGAGCTCGAAACGATTGAACGTCACCCGACCTGGCAGCGGGCTCGCAGCGGCGCGAAGCGCCGCTGCGCGGCTCTCGCTCGGGTCGGCATCCTCCGACATCAAACTCATGCGGCATCTCCTCTGATCCCCGGCACGGCGAGTTCCGAAACCGGCTCCAGGCGTTTCGGGAGGGCTCGGAACGGTATGATTGCGCCAACCGGGTGCGGCTGCAAGGGGGCCGTGGCGGCGGCGTCGCGATTCTCGTGCGACAGAGCGTCCACCGGACCGGTCCACGCCGGAAGCGAGCCGTCACAGGATCGTTAGCGGAAATCATAATACCGCCCCACTTCCGCCAACCGCCCGCCGTGCTGAATTGCGAAACAACAATCCTGCGTTGGCCCGGTCCTTTCGATGCCGGATTCCTCAGCCCCCAGCCCCCCGGGGTCGTCGGGATCGGGCCTGTTCGCAGAAGTTATATCCATTACTGGGCCAACGAGAGTTGGTCCTTTTTGTTTTGGACGATCTTTTTTGTTTTGGACGATCGCTGATGGCACGGCGCATGAGCACCGATCAGCGGGGCGCCTCCATCCCGGATGGGCCCCGGCTCCAAACTTTCGATCATGGTTAATGATTGCGAAGCTTGCGCGTCATGGCCACGATCCGCCGTGACGAGGCGAGCGTCAGTGAAGCGTCGTGTATGCCGCGCCGAGCATCAGACCGGGCTTGTCGCGATTGCCATCCTGGACATACACCGCCGCCGCATCGACGCCCTCGCGGGAAATATTTTCCAGCGGCACCGTCCAGTTGGCCGGAATGCCGGTCCAGTCGCCCACTTTGAGCAGGTTGCGCACCACATTGTGATACGTGATT
>DASUIA010000220.1:0-4337 GCA_036273255.1 Bradyrhizobium sp. | reverse complement strand
GCCCGGCGCCAGCGCGTTGACGCGAATGCCGTCTTTCGCGTAGTCCGCCGCCAGCGCGCGGGTCAGGCCGGACAGTCCGGCCTTGGCCGCGACGTAGCCGGGATTGCCGGGAAAACCGCGAACCGAATTGATGCTGGTGATGTTGACGATCGAGCTCGTTCCGGCCTTCTTGAGCAACGGATGGGCCGCCAGGATCGTTGCATAGACGCCGGTAAGGTCGGTTGCCAGCGTGGTCCGAAATCGCCGGAGTTCGCCACCATCGTCTGGAGCGGGAAGGCTGATTCCGGCGGCATTGACCACGATGTCGAGCCGGTCGCAGATTCCGCCGAGTTCGTCGAACACGCGGTGTATCGCCGCATCATCCGAAAGATCGCACGACAGGGCCGCCACATCCGCCGGTGCCGTGCCGGATCGGCTGATGCCGAACACGCGGGCGCCGTGGGTCTGCAGGCCGCCGGCAATCGCAGCACCGATGCCGCGCGATGCGCCGGTGACGACGGCGATCTTGCCGTCGAGGGGGAATGGCGAGGGGTTACGCATAGCCGTAGCTGCGCATGATCGCGGCGCACAGTTTGACGTCCTCGGGGCGGTCGATCTGGAACATCTTGTGGCGCTCCATCAGGTGCAGGCCGATCCGGCCGCCAAGGCGATTGTTCTCTTCCCGTAGCAGACGCGGAACGAACACGTAAAATGATCCATTTTCAAGATAGCGCTTTTCGATCTGCTGGCGCATGCGCCGGTTGCGGAAATCGTAGTTGATCGCTTCCGGCCCGTTGGGCCCGACCCGCCAGTTGAAATAGTCCTCGACCTCGCAGACCGAGAGCAGGCTGTCGAGTCCATCGCGATCGAAAGCATCAAGCGCGGCATCGAGGTCGGACGCTTCGCGAATCGGAGACGTTGCCTGCAGTGCCACAACTCGCCGGAATGGACCACGCTCCTGGTCGATCGCATCAAGCGCATGCAGCCAGGCGGATTCCGATGACGCGAGGTCACCCGAGATGTGGTCTGGCCGGCGCACCCCGACCGCACCGGCAGCTTCAGCGGCCTGCAGGATGCCGTCGCTGTCTGAAGATACCGCAACGACATCGACGGCCTTTGCGGCGCGCGCCTGCAACACCGTCCAGGCGATCAGCGGCTTGCCACATAGATCGACGAGATTCTTGTTCGGGATGCCCTTGGAGCCGCCACGCGCGGCGATCACCGCGAGCGTCCGTCCGGATCCGGCGCCGGTCATATCCGTCCCTCGAGCCGGTCGAGAGCGGTCCAGAATCCCTCGCCCATATTCTTGTGGCCTTGCCAGATCTCCGGGATGAAGGAGGCGCCGGGTGCGTGCCGGCGCAGCACCCGGCCGATGGCGTCGAAGTCGATCTCGCCGTCGCCGATCTGCAGGCCTTCGCCGTCGAGCCCTTTGGCGTCGCCAAAATGCAGATGGGCGGTGTGCGGCCCGAGACGCGCGAGCCCATCCTCGAAGTCGAATTCGAAATGGTTGGCGGCGAGCTTGGTGTGGGAAATGTCGACGCACATCCGCAGTCCATGGGCAGCACAGAACGCGGCGGACTCGTCGGGAAAAATGAAGATGTTCTGGTGGCGCTGGCCGCCGAAATGCCAGGGGAACGGTGCCATGGTCTGCGGGATCAGTTCAACGCCATCCATATCGAGTTCGCCGAGGCTGGCGGCGAAGATGCGATAACGCTCGGCCTTTTCCTGCGGCGCCAGCGGGGCGTCCATGGTGAAGCCGCCGATATTGGCGACGATCGGTGGTCGTTCGGTTTTGGGAAAGAACTTCTTGAGCCCGCGGGTGATGTCGATCACCGCCTGAGTCTGCTCGAGCGAATATCGGCGCAGCGCTTCATCGGGTGTCGCAAGGTCCATCAGCTTGCTTCCCGCAAACAGCTCCGGCGCGTGTACCACAAACCCGAGATCGTAGGTCGCCGATAGATAGGCCGCCGGGTCGCGCTCCATGTCATTGTAGCTGAGATGGAACTCGAGGATGTCGGGCTGGCAGATTTCGAGAAATCGTTCGGTGTCGTGATAGCGCACCGGCACGCCCCAGGGCCGATCGAAGCGGTAACGCCGGGCTTGGCTGACGCCATCGCGAAGATCGCTTTGAAAGAAATAGTCGTCCGTCGCCATGGCACGGCCCAGCCGCCGCCCGATCAGCGCTGGCAGCTTCAGCGGCGACAGACCCTGGCCCGGGCTCTTTACCGCGACGTCGGCCTCGGTCACCACCGTGCCCACCGCAAGATCGCGGGCAGCGACCAGGCTTTTGGCCAGATTCTCCCGGTTGATCAATTCGCCCTGGCTCAGGGCGCGTTCGACAAGCAGTCCGCCGCGCGCCGCTTCGACCTCGCGGATTCCGGCGACCAGCGCCTTGAATTCTTCCGGCTCGAGGCTCGCGGCGTGGTCGGGACCTTCCATCCCGCGGTCGAGCGTGATGTGCCGCTCGATCACGACCGCGCCCAGCGCGACGGCACCGAGCGAGACCGCGATGCCGCGCTCATGGCCGGAATAGCCGACGGCCGGATGTATGTCTCTCAGCGTTTCCATGAAGCGGAGATGGATATTGTGGAGCGCGGCCGGGTAGGTGCTCTGGCAATGCAACAGCACGTACGAAGCCATGCGATCATCGAGAAATTTGGCGGCGG
Organism: Bradyrhizobium sp.; assembly: GCA_036273255.1. Lineage (GTDB taxonomy): Bacteria > Pseudomonadota > Alphaproteobacteria > Rhizobiales > Xanthobacteraceae > Bradyrhizobium. The sequence continues at coordinate 1,692 of DASUIA010000220.1, read as the reverse complement.
CCCGGATTTCCTCGGTCGTGCTCATGCCGGTCGAGACGATCAGCGTCTTTCCGGTGGCGGCAAGCTTTGCGAGCAAGGGGAGGTTGGTCAGGTCGGCGGAGGCGACCTTGTAGGCCTCGACGCCGAACGTTTCCAGCGTCGCAATGCTGGTTGCGTCCCACGGCGTGCAGAGATAGCGAATGCCTTTCGACGCGCAATGGGCCGCGATACGGCGCTGCTGGTCGGTGGTCAGTTCGAAGCGGCGCAGCAGGTCGAGGGTGTATTCGACGGCGAGGTCGTCGTCTTTTCCGGACAGGCTGGATGCGCGATAGACCTCGTCGAGCTTGCGCATCTGGAACTTGGCGCAATCGGCACCGGCCGCCGCCGCCGCATCGACGAGCGCCACGGCGCGAGCGAAGTCGCCATTATGGTTGTTGCCGATTTCGGCAATGATGAAGCACGGCTCGCCTTCGCCGATCGCACGATCACCGATCTTCAGCAGGACTTCTGGTTTTCTGGTTCTGGAAGTGTCGCTCATCGAGCCGGTCTGTCTTCCCGTGGTTTCATGAGGGTACAAAATCGCAGCGTCAGCTTTTGACCCGCGATTTCCAGGTGCGCAGGCCGTTGTCCTCGAACGCGATACGGGAGCAGCGCAGGCCCTTGTTTTCCAGCGCCGTGATCAGCGGGTAGCGCTCGAACGGGCGGACGAAGAAGATGAAGTAGCCGCCGCCGCCGGCGCCGAGCAATTTGCCGCCGACCGCGCCGTTGGCCTTGGCGAGTTCATAGATGCCGTCGAGTTCATGCGAGCTGATCGTGGGACTCAGCCGGCGCTTGGCGTGCCAGGCCTCATCGATCAGCCGACCACAGTCCAGAAGCTGGCCGCGCAGAAGATGGCGTCTGATCTCGCGCGTCACTTCCTTTTGCCGGGCCGCCGCGGCCACGGCGTCGCTGTTCTGGTGCTGAAGTTTCTGGTCGCGGTGGACGACGCCGGAGTCGTGGTTGCGGCCGGTATAGCAAAGGATCAGGCTTTCCTCGAGTTCGGCGATGACGGTGGGCTCGAGGCGCAGCGGCACGATCGTGTTCTGGTCCGAGGAAAACTCCATATGGTTGAAGCCGCCGAACACCGTTGCATACTGGTCCTGCCAGCCGCCGGGAATGTTGAGCATCAGCCGTTCCGCCTGGAATGCCATCTCGGCGATCTCGTGGCGATCCCACTGATCGGACCGGAACTCGTTGAAACAGCCGATGATGGCGGACGATACGACCGCGGATCCGCCAAGTCCCGAGCCGACCGGAAAATCGGCGGAGACGTCGAGATCGAATCCATAAGGCGGTTTGATTAGACGGATCACCGATTTGATCAGGGCCAGTTCGCCGTCGCAGCCGAGCGCGGCAAGGTTGTCCGCCTCGACCGTAGAGCGGAAATCATGGGAGTAGATCCGGATGCGGCCGTCCTTTCGTCGTCGCAGGGTGGCGTGCCCATACATCGCGATCGTCGCATTGATGACGGCGCCCCCATCATGATCGACGAAATAATGCGTGAGGTCGGTGCCCCCGCCGGAGAAACTGATCCGGACCGGCGAGCGCGCTCGTGCGTACACCTCGCTTTCTTCGTCAAGCTGAAACAGATCCCGGCTGAAGACGTCGACGAGCCTCCCCTCTGAATCCAGGATCGGGACCACATGGACGCGCTGATCGAGCAGCTTGAGGACT
>DASUIA010000219.1:0-2419 GCA_036273255.1 Bradyrhizobium sp. | reverse complement strand
CGCCGGAAACACCATGGCGGTCAACAGCAATCCTTCCGCCGCCAGGATACGGTCCGAGATGTTTTCCGCCAGTTCGCTCCAGTGGATCCCGACCAGCACCGCGGCGGAAAGCACGGTGAGAAGCCAGATCGCCGCGCCGATGCGGGTGAAGGCGTAGCGCACGACCGGCAGGGTTTTTTCGAGGAAGCGATCGGGATCCCAGAGCGGCAGCCGGATCGCCAGCGGATTTCCGAAATTTCCGCGGCGCTTTGCTTTCGAATATTTCGTGAAGCGCTCGATCATCTCGACGGCGTTCGGCGCGACATCGGTCTGCAGCAGGTCGGCTGCGTTGAGCTGGGCGAGCAGGGTGATGGTTTCCCCCTGCGTCGGCGCATCGTCGCCGAGCTGCTGCACGGTCTGGTTCCAGAGATCGTCGACGGTCCGCCGTCCGTCCATCAGTCCGACAAAGAGGTAGACCGCGGGGGTGAAGCGGTGGGTCCGGCCGGAGGCATTGTCCTCGACGACATACCAGGAGGCGTCGCGATAGCGATGGCGGTGGACGCGCAGATGGCTTCGCAGCCTCGGCTTCAGGCCGGCGATGCGGTGCCAGGATGCATCGAGGAAATTCTCTTTCATGGCGCTATGGCAGCCATTTCCAGGCCGTGATGCGAATCCAGTCGGTGAGCGAGCGTGTCCAGATCTCGACCAGGGAACGGCGGTCGACCGAGATCTTGCCGATGCCTTCCATGCCGGGCCGAAGCAGCGGCGCCAAGCCCTGCACGTTGGCTTCCACGCGGAAATGGTTTCGTCCTTCGGAGGCCGTCGCCACCGGCGTGATGACCTTGACACTGAAGGGGATGGCTTCATTGGAGAGGCTGGTGAGAAGCAGATTGCCCTGCTGGCCTTCCGCCAGATACGCGATATCGCGCTCGTCGACCTGCAGAATCACGCGAAAGGATTCCAGCGGGGCGATCTCGAACAGGACTTTGCCCTTTTCGACCGGTGAGCCGATCATCTGACGGAGGTCGCCGGAGACCACGACGCCGCGAAACGGCGAGGTGATGGCGGCGCGCGCCAATTTGTCCTCGACCAGCGAGAGCTGGGCAGCGGTTTGCTCTAGCGATGCGGAAACCACCAGGGCCACCGACCGGTCGTGCTTCGACATCGCATCGCTGTATTTGAGCTCCTGTTGCTCGTGCTCGCTCTTCCAGCGCGCCGCTTCCAGCTTCAGCTCGCGATCGTCCAGCGCGGCGAGCACCTGGCCGGCGTCGACGATCTCTCCCGCCCGGATCGGCGCGGTCGCGATGTAGCCATCGAACGGCGCCACCATCGAGCGCTGCGTCGCTCCCTCGACGACTGCCTTGGCCGAGACGCGGAATTCGCCTTGCGCAAAGGCGAGATAACCGATGACGGCAGCGACCAGGATGGCCGCGATCTTGAATGTCGGTCGCCCCGGGCCGAACAGCGCCTTCAATCCGGACCTGGCCGACTGGATCGCCCGGCCCGAGACGAGTTTGTTCGCCTCCGATTTGGTTTCGAGCCCGGGTCCGACCAGGGCCGCGACGGCTTCGAGCACCTCGATGGTGGTGTCGTCGAACGCGGTGCCGCGATCGCGTTCGAGCAGGATGACGCCGATGCATCGTGCGCCGTTGGTCATGAGCACCGAGACCACCGCGGACCCTCCCAGGCGCTTGCCCAGGTCATCGTGGGCCAGCGCAATGCGCCGTTCGGTCTTCGGGCTCGCCGGTACGGCAACGGACGCATGCTGGTCGGCGGCTTCCTCCATGGCATTTTCGATCGCGGAGACGATCTGCGTCCGCTCGCCGAACACGGCGGAATGTGACATCGCGACAAGCCGGACGTTCTTGCCGTTCGAGAAACCGACGCTGACGCAGGTGCAATTGAGCCGGCTTGCCAGTTCATTGGCGAGCGACAAGGCCGACGCGCGGAACGACGCATGTTGCTGGGCTTCCGACAGCACCTGCAAGGCGAAATTGGTTCGCGCAAGTCTGGCTGTGTCCTGCTCGATCTGCTGGCGCCCGAACAGAAGTTCGAGCCAGCCTATTCCCCATTGCAGCTGCCGGATCACAGCCGGAATATCCGCGGCCGGTCGCTTCAGCTCGACAACGACGACACCCTTGAGCCGTCCGGTCGTCTCGACCGGCTGGCCGATCTGCATCGCCTCTGATGCGCCCTGGTCGACAAAACTCGTCCGCCGGGTGAGCGCCTGTTGCGCCGTGCCGGCGAGGTAGGCGAGGTCGCGGCGATCGTCGGGCCACGCCGCGGCGCTGGAAAAATGCCCGTCGCCGTCGTCGAGCAGGAGCAGTGCGGCTGTGGTGCCGGCGATCTGCTCGCACTGGATGCTGAGCCACGCATGGCAGAATTCCGGCGCATCGCGTGTCCCGGACAGCTTCTGCCAGAGGCCGGAATCTTTCCTGGA
>DASUIA010000218.1:0-13413 GCA_036273255.1 Bradyrhizobium sp. | reverse complement strand
GGTCAGCAGGTGTACGCGTAAGCATGAGGTTCCCTATGTAATCGTTCGCCGACATTACCATATGTCGCCGTTCGCTTACAATATGGAAAAGTCAACGGTCAGATACATCCTATGTAATATGTTGATATTATTGAGTAATATGTGTAAGACGGCTGCGCGTTGCTCGCGCTCATCGCGACATCGCCGACAAAGCCAGCAGCGAAAGCACCAGTGCGGGCGGCATGACCAGCAGGCCGACCTTGAGAAACTGCCGCGCACCGACATGTTCGCCCTCGCGCCGCAGCGCGATCAGCCAGAGAATGGTCGCGAGCGATCCCGTCACCGACAGGTTCGGACCGAGATCGACGCCGATCAGGATCGCCCCGGTGACCTCGGCCGGCACCTGGGCGGCCTGACGGGTCGTCGCCGCGATCAGCCCGATCGGCAGATTGTTGACGAGGTTCGACGCGATCGCGACGACGATTCCAGCGATCCAGGCCGTGACCTGGGGTGAGGCCGCCGCGGCGCGTTTCAGGACCTCCGCGAGTGCCGGCAGCACGCCGGTCCGGTTCAGGCCTTCGACCAGGATGAACAGCCCCGCCACCAGCGGCAGCACCGACCAGGAAATGTCCTGCAGGACCGGCCACGGCGATTGTCGTCCCAGCAAAAGCACGAGCGTCGTCACGGCAGCACCGGCCACGAAAGTGGGCAATCCGAGTGCCGCGCCGAGCGCGGATGCGACAATCAGCACCGCCGCCGTCATCACGATTCCCCACGCCGCGAGCTTGCCCGCGAATGTCAGCGGGAAAATCCCCCCGACCGCGGCGACCGGCGCATCGAGCGCGCGACGTTGCGTCAACCGCAAGACGAGATAGGTGACGATGATCGCGACGACCGAAGGCAGTGCGAACAGGCGCAGCCACACCGCGAGCGGCGGCATGTCCTGTCCGAACACGACGAGGTTGGCCGGATTGGAGATCGGCAGCACGAAACTCGCCGCATTGGCGATGAAGGCGCAGACGAACAGATGCGGCAACGGCTCGACCCTGGCCGCGCGGGTCGCGGCATAGACCGCCGGCGTCAGCACCACGGCGGTGGCATCGTTCGACAGCAGGATCGTGACCATGGTGCCGACGACATAGACGATCAGAAACAGCCGTTTGGCCTCACCATGCGAATGCCGCACGGCCTGCGCGGCGAGCCAGTCGAACAGCCCCTCCTTCCGCGCCACTTCGGCCAGCAGCATCATGCCGATCAGGAAGAAGTAGACGTCGATACCCTTGCCGGCAGCCGCGAGCGCGTCCGGCCAGGGCAACAGGCGCAGCAGCACCAGCAACGCGGCGCCGGCGACGGCCCAGATGAACTCGGGAAAATGCCATGGCCGGACAATCACGCCGAGGGTAGCGAGGATTGCGATGGCCCAGGTGGCGGCGTCGGTCGCCGGAATCACGGCGCGGCCGCCAGCGCGGTTGCCGCAGGGTGACGCTCCGCCCCGGGCCGGCGGACACAGGCCGGTTTCAGAACCGGGGCGAAGCCGAGCCACAACGCGATCGAGCCGAGCGCAAAGCTGCCGAGAATGAGAAACATGGCGCTGTAACCGATCTCCTGTGCGATCCAGCCACCGAGCGCGGGACTGAGCGAGGCGCCGAGGCCCTGGACGGTCATGACCGCACCCTGCCCGACATTGACGCGCCCACTGCGATCGAGGATGCGCGCGACAAGACCGGGAACTGCGACGCTTTGCAATCCGGCTCCGACCCCGTCGAGAATCTGCACCGGGTAGACCCCCCATTTGTTCATCACGCAGGCGGCGACGACACCGCGGATCGGCAGCGCCATGAACGAAATCAGCAGCACCAGCCAGTACCCCTCCTTCTCGGCGACGCGCGTCGCGATCAGCGATACCAGAACCATGGCGCCCTGGGCCACAACGATGGTGATGGCGACGAATCCGGCCGGGTCCGCCTGCCTGGTCGAGACGACGGCGAGCCCGTAGAGTGGAAGCATGGCGCCGTTGCCGAGATGAAAACAGGCGAGCGCCGCAGCCAGAATCAGCAGCGGGCGGCTTTCCAGCAGCACGGTGATGCCGCCGACCTTGCCGCTTTCACCCTCAGTCCGGCCGAGCCCGCGCGCCTCGTCGTCATCGATCGCGGCGCCCGGGATCATCAGCACCGAAACGATCGACAGGATGCCGAAGGCGACGGCGAGCCCCAGCACGGCCGTGAATCCGAACTGCCATCCGAGCAGGCCCGACAGTCCGGCGCCAGCCATGTTGCCGGCATGATTGAGCGCCTGATTGTGGCCGTTCTGCCGATTGAAGCCGGCCTGGCGAACGATACCGAGGGTCATTCCGGTCACGGCCGGCCCGATCGCCGCGCCAGCGATCGCGGTCGCGACCTGGGACAGCGTCACCACCCAGAAATCCTGCGACAGCAAAACGATTCCGGAGGCGACCACCGTGCAAATTCCGGGGATGATGACGTAGAGCTTTTTGTGCCGGGTCGCATCGATCAACGCGCCCGCAGGCGCGGTCATCAACATTCCCGTGATGCCGCCCAGCGTCATCACGGTGCCGATCAGCCCGCTCTCCCAGCCATGCGCGTGCAGGAATACGCCCAGGAACGGACCGATACCGGCCTGCATGTCGGCCATGAAGAAATTGAGCGCGAGCAGCGGCCAGATAACCCCGGGGCCCAGCGCGTTCGATGATCGGTTCAGCTTGGGCTCCGCTCGCCTGGACTAGCGCAGGCCCAACGCGCGGGGTCCGATTTGGTTCGTGGTCTGGTGGACGAACCGAGGCCGCGGAATCATAGCGCTTGCGCCCGTCTCGAAGAACGAATGAAAGTGGCGGTGCTGGAAAATAGTCTACTAGAATGACGGCCGCGGTGGATTGGCAACCGGCGGCGTCAGCACCAGCGGCGCCCGCGGCCTGGGCTGCCGCGTCACATTGGGTGCCGGCCGCACTTCGATCGCTGGCGGTAGCGGTGCAACCTGCTGGCTGACCACGGGTGGGCCTGACGTCGAGGATGCCGCCGGCGGACGCGGCAGGCTTGCCTTGGGTTTCAACAGAGGTCGACGCGGGTCGTGGCCCGGACTGAGCACGTCGGGGAGCGACGGATCGGCTGGGACCGCACCGAGGACCGGCGCCGAGGGCGCCGCTGCCCGCGGCGGAATCGATGCCGGCGTCGCCGCCGGCGGCCGCTCGCCGCGCTCGATCGAATCCAGCCGGCGGGTCTCACGGTCGATCGCCCTCACCGCCAGCCATGACGACAGCGCCGCAACGTCGACCGTTCGGTTGAGCGCGTCGGGCGGGCCGGCCGCGAACAACTGAAGTTCCGGGCGGCTCGCCGCCGCTCCGACATTGGTCGATGCGAGCGTGGCGCGAATGTCGGCCTGGTCGGCGGGAATGTCGTATCCACCGGACACGACGGCGCGGGCGTTGTTGGAACCGAGCGTGGTGGCGTCCACCCGAAGCCGGCCGTCCCTGATCGTGAAGGGAATTTGCGCCGAGGCGACCGGCAACACACCAGCCGACAGCACCGGTTCGACGATCTGCCGCAGCCGGGTGTCGTCGGTTGCCTGCCCGGCATCGCTGGCGCGGATCGCGGCGTCGAACGCGCGCGGATCGAGCCCGACGATGGTGGCGGATTCCAGCGTCACGGCGCCGCTTCCGGACAACGCCCCGATCAGCGCCGACGTGCTGCGGCCGAGGCTCGACAGCGTCATCTGCAGCGAGGTATGGCCCGCGGGCATCCCGAGCTGCCGATAGTGCAACGCGGTGCCGTCCACTCCCGTCAGCAGCACGCGCGCGTTGAGCGCAATGCCGTCGCTGGTCGGTCTCGCGTCGATATGGGCCGTTGCCGCGCCGCCACCGATCATGCCCTTGATGTCGTCGAAGGTCAGCGACTGGCCGTCATTGACGACCGTTCCGCTCACCGGTCGCAACTCGCCGCCGCCAGGAAGCGAGCCGCGCAACGCCTGGAAGGTGACATGGCCGCGCCAGCCCTTCAGCAGACCGGCACCGAGTGGCTCGGCCGCACTGCGGCCGGCGCTGCCGATGGCCAGCGCGAAGGCCGGCGCGAGATCGAGCGTGTCGAGACCAACTTCGCCCTCGACATTCCTTTCATCGCCCAGCGTCAGCGCGATCCGCCCGCGCAGCCGCGAACCCGCGATCGAACCGTCCAGGTCGTCCAGGGTCAGCTTGCCGCCAGCGAGCACGATCCGTGACGACAGGCTGACATTGCGCGCCATGGCGTCGGCGGGCTTGAGACCGAACAGCGGTGTCAGATCTACCCGCCGTATGGTCAGATTGACGTTGGCGGTCGCGTTCTGCGCCCATGGTTCGACGCTGCCCTGCGCGTCGGCATCCAGCCCGGCTCCCGTCATCTTGACCTTCAGCCGCAGCGGCGCATGCCACATGCCGCTCACCGATCCCTCGAATTGTGCCGGGCCTTGCCCTGCCGCGATGGCGTGATTGAGCCCGAGCAGGGCCAGCAACGCACTGCCCTGCTCCGACGACATCTTCGATTCGAGGTTGACTTCGCTGCGCCGGAGCGCTTCGAGATCGAGCGCGCGCAGGGTGGCGACGGCTGGCTTCGCGGTGGCGGTGACGGTGCCCTTGAGCTGCGGCGCGTCGAGGTCGACCACGGCGCGCGCGCTCGCAAGGTCGGCATGAGCGGAGTCCTTGCCGACATCGAGCGCGAGCTTGAGATGCGCGGGGCCCGCCGCCGTGCCCATGGCATCGAGCCGCGCCGCCAGCGCCGGCACGACCGGGGCAACCAGGCCGGTGATCTGGCCAAGAGCCGGCGCGCTGGAATTCAGCGTCAGTTTTCCGGTCGCATGGGCCCGATCGAAATCGCCGGTGGCATCCACCATGACGCTGCCGGCGTCACCGATCCTGAGCTGATCGAGCGAAAGCCTTTTCGCGTCATAGCCCAGCCTGGCTACGAACGGGTGCAAATCCTGGCCGGCCGAACCGGCGTGCCCGATGTCGAGCGAGATCGCCGCCGCGTCGGGCCAGTCGGCCTGTGGACCCGCCAGCGAGCGCACGAACGCCGCAGCGGCGTCGAGATCGAGGCGGTCGGCCTTCAATTCAGCGTCGAAGCGTGAACCGCTCTCTGCCGACGGCTTCGCGAGCGCAATCCGCCCTTCGACGGCGCCGCCGTCGATCTCGGCCTTCATGGCGTCGATGGCCATGCGGTAGGCGCCCACACTGACGGTGCCGTTCAGCCGCAGCGGCCTTTGGCTGTGAGAGTTGGCCTCACCGCGGCCCTGCAGCCACGCCGCCAGCATGTCGGGATCGGACGAATCGACATGGAGCGCGCCGCGGAAACTGCCGGATGGGCCCGGCTGCATGTCGGTACCGCTGAGATTGACATGGGTGGCGCCGGGCGCACGAAAATCCAGCCGATCGACGATCCAGGACTTCGCGTCGGCGTGCAGATCGGCCGCGAGAGCCTGCAGCGGACGACCGCCCAGCATGATCTGCTCGCAGCCGAATTCGATGTGGGTCGGAATCGGTGCCTGCGGGATCGCGGCGAGCAGCGCGCGCAAGCCTGGCAACAGTCGAACCGGTTGCGCGGCATTGTCATCCCCCTTGCCGGCAAACCGGTCGGCGTCGAACTGCCGTGCGGAGATCACCGCATGAAGCAGCGGCGAGGCGCCGAAACGAAGGTCCGCGAGGCCAGCCAGTTTGAGCGCGGTCTCATCCGGGCCGTAGCTCGCCTCGAGCTGTTCGAGATGCGCGGCCGCCGGATCGGCCTTGACCTTGGCTGACACGCGCCAGGGCATCCGGTTTTGCGCCCGCGTGCGCGGGTCGTTCGAGCCGGGTTCCGCGGCGCTGGCCAGCACCAGGGCACCTTCGAAGCGCGGAGCGCGGGCCTCGAAGCTGAGCACGCCATCGAGATCGATCGCCAATGCGCTGGCGCCGGGATCGACGTTGAGGTGAACGCGGGTGCCGCTGCCGTCCTGCGTCTGGCCCGACGACACCCGGAACGGGTAGCGCGTGCCGGACAGCGTGAAGTTGCCGTCGCCCCGCATCGAGCCGGCCAGCGAACGCACGTCGCCGCTGAAGGCGATGTCGTTCAGCTCGAGCGTCCCGCGGCTGGCGGCGTCATGCAACGCGATGCGGCCGGTCAGGTTCAGGCGGTCGATCGCGAGCGAACCCAAATTGAACTTGCCGCTCGCGACCGGCAAATCGATCCGCCCTTGCGCATCAAGTCCGAGATCGAGCGCGAGGCCATTGATGGTCAGTTCGGTGGCACGCCATTCGCCACGCATCAGCTCGCCGAGGCTGAATTCCACATCGAGCTTGTCGGCGCGGACCTTGCCGAGATCGTTGTTGCCGCCGATCACCACCGAGCGAAGCCGCAGCGACGGCGTCGGCAAGAGCCGCGCATCGAGCGCGCCGTCAACCCGCACCGGCGCGCCGATCACCCGGGTTGCTTCCGCCTCGAACTGCGGACGAAACTGGTTCCAGTCGATGAAGTACGGTCCGACCAGCGCGGCGGTCAGCGCCAGGATAAAGGCAATCGCCAGTCCGAGCAGCGTAGTCTGCACGGTGTCTCCTTCTGAGCAAGGGCCGGCGCATCGGCTTCGCGCGGGGCGGGACGGCCCATCCTCGGTAAAACCTGCGCCGTCGCGACTGTGGGCTCGAGCCACGGGCCGCGCCGATAGCAACGCCGGAACGCCGCCGAATATAACGCAACTATGGCGAAGTCACAGCGACGTCACGCCCGGTTGCCGCCGCTTCCCTCACCAGCTTGCCGGCAGCGCCTTGAGGCCGCGCAGCACGAAAGTCGGGCGCCATTCCGGGTTCTCGGCGTTGTCCAACCGCAGTTCCGGGAGACGACGCAGCAGGGTCGCGATGGCGATTTCCGCCTCGATGCGCGCCAGTTGGGCGCCGAGGCAGAAATGGATGCCGCCGCCAAAGGACAGCGGGCGTACATTGGGGCGGGTGATGTCGAGACGATCGGGGCGATCGGGATAGACCGCCGGATCGCGATTGGCCGAACCCAGCAGACAGAGCACGCTCTCGCCCTTGGGGATCTTCTTGCCGCCGAGGTCGTCGATGTCTACCAGCGCCACCCGGCCCGACATCTGCACCGAGGAATCGTAACGCAGGAATTCCTCGATGGCGCCGGTGATCAGGGCCGGGCTGGACTTCAGCAGCGCGAACTGATCGGGATTGCGGTGCAGCGCCAGTAGCCCGTTGCCGATCAGGTTGACGGTGGTCTCGTGCCCGGCGCCGAACAGCAGGATGATGTTGGCGGTCAACTCCTCGTTGGACAGCTTGCGGCCGTCTTCCTCGGCCTGCACCAGTTGCGTCGTCAGATCCTCGCCCGGGCTGCGCCGGCGCAGTTCGAACAACTGCTGGAAATACATCTGGGCCATCGCGTTGCCGGCATTGGCCTGCTCGATTTCGGCCGGCGTCAACGGCACCGGATCGAGCAGGCGGCCGCCGTCGCGCGAACTCCTGTAGAAAACCTCGCGGTGGTCCTCGGGAATCCCGAGCATGTCGCAGATGATCGTCACCGGCAGGCGAAACGCGAAATCCTCGATCAGGTCCATGTGGCCCTGGCCGGCGATCGCATCGAGCGTGTCGTCGACAATCTGCTGGATGCGCGGACGCATATCTTCGACCCGGCGGGCGGTGAAGGCCTTCACCACGAGCCCGCGCAACCGCGTATGATCGGGCGGATCCTGCTGCAGCATCCAGTGCCGCATGCTGCGAAACACCGGCTCGTCCATGATCCCGGGTCCATAACGCCGGATCGAGCGATCGGCGAAATCCTTGCCGAAGCGCTTGTCGCGCAGAACGAGACTGGCTTCGGCATGCCGGCTCGCGACGAACGCACCGAGCGGCGTCACATGCATCGGATCGGTGGAGCGCAGCCGCTCGTAATGCGGATAGGGATCGCGAATGAAGTCCGGCGACAGGGGATTGAAGAGCGGCCCGGTCGTCGCGGTCTGAACATGCTCGTTCATGACACCCTCGCTGCGGTCAGAGTGGTTTTGGCGGCGGATTAAGCCCACAAGCCGACGGCATCGGCAAGCCTGCCGGCAGCTAGTTCCGGCCGCTGCCGGTCGCGCGGCCCGGGAGGCGGTGCAATTGCCCCGCAACGGCCCGGATCTGGCCCGGCGCCGCACACCAGATCGCGATCGCCGACATCCCGCTCACCGCGATGCCAAGGGCAAAGGCCATGGTATAACTCCCTGAAAAGTCGTGCAGAATGCCGGTAAGCCAGGGGCCGGCGGCACCGCCGGCAAGGGCCGCGAGCATGACGGTGCCGAAGATGCTGCCGAATTGCTTGCCCTGAAAGATTTCCACCACCACGGCGCCCATGATGGAGGTGAGGCCGTAACCGAGCGCGCCTTGCGCCACCACCATGAGGTAGACCAGCGGCAGGATCGGAAACCACGCCAGCGCGATCAGTGCCGCAAAGCAGATCGCAAAGCCGACGCAACTGGCGGTCCATATCCACTCCCGTCCGAGCCGGTCCGAGACGTGGCCGAGCAGGATCTGGCCGGGAATCCCGAGCAGGCTGACCGCCCCCAGCGCCCACACCGCCACGCTCGGGCTGAAGCCGATGTCGAGAAGATATTTGGTCTGGTGAACCTGCACCGCGTACCAGATGTACAATCCGCCGAAATAACCTGCCGCCAGCCACCAGAACCGCGCCGTGCGCAGCGCCCGCTGCAGGGTCCAGTCGATCGCGGCCCAATCGGGATCGACGATGTTCGAGACCGGCGTCGCCGACGCCTCTTGGGCCGCGTCGCCATCCGGCGCGAGCCCGATATCCTCGGGCCGCTTGCGCAGCAACAGGTTGATCGGCGCGAGCACCACCAGCACCAGGACGCCCATCGCCGTGCAGGCGGTTCGCCAGCCGTTCTGCTCGATCATGTGCTGCACCCAGGGCAGCAGCGTCACCGATCCGATACCGACGCCGGCAAAGGCAAGCCCCATCGCAAACCCGCGCCGGCGATTGAACCAATTGGGCAGGAACAGCGATTGACCGGAGTAGCCGAGGCAAATGCTGCCGGCACCGACCATGACGCCGATCGTCACGTAGAGATGCCAGGGCTGCGTCGTCAGCGGCGCGAGCAACAGGCCGCCCGCCATCAGCGCGACGCCGAGCTCCATCACGGCGCGCGGACCAAGGCGATCCATCATGCGCCCGATCAACGGACTCACCACGCCGGAAACCAGAAATCCGAACGAGAAGGCGCCGGCGGTGACGCCGCGCTCCCATCCGAACTCATCGATGATCGGGGGAAAGAACAGCGAAAACGACGTGCGCGCGTTGACGCCGATCGCCATGGTGACGAATGTCACGGCGACGATGATCCAGCCGTAGAAGAAGGGCAGCCGCATCAGGCAGCAGATCCCCGAAGCGCGGCTGTTCGCATCCGCGGAGGCGTTCCAAACGGGTCCATGCGCACGAGTTTATTCCAGGCTGGAGCCAACAATCTTTTTCACGATGATTCTATTTCTCCGGTTCTTCCCTTTAACCGCCTTTTCAAGCGGGGTCACGCAAGGGCCGATAGCGCGCCAGCAACGGCCAACAGCGCGACCACTATCCAAGGCGGCGTTCTCCATACGGTGAGCAGCAGAAAGCCACCAAGCGCAAGAGCAAAATCGCGCGGCGTCAGGATGGCATTCGTCCAGACTGGGTTATAGAGCGCGGCCCCAAGAATGCCGACGACGGCGGCGTTGGTTCCGCGCATCGCAGCCTGAGCGGCGGGTCGTGTGCGCAGGGCATCCCAAAATGGCAACGTGCCATAGACGATCAGCAGACCCGGCAGCATTAGAGCAACGAGGGCAATGATGGCACCTGTCAGGCGGTTCGGAGCGGGAAACATTACGGCTCCAAGATAGGCCGCAAAGGTGAAAAGAGGTCCCGGCACCGCCTGCGCCAATCCGTAGCCTGCCAGGAACGCCTCGTTGGTTACCCAACCCGGCGCAACAACCTGAGCCTGCAATAGCGGAAGCACGACATGGCCGCCGCCGAAGACGAACGCCCCCGATCGGTAGAAGGCGTCGAACAATGCGAGAGTTTGGGAGCGGGTGACGATGGAGGCCACGACCGCAGGTATCAATAGGAGCGCCCCGAAGAGAATGAGCGCGACGATGCCGCCCGACCGGGTGACCGGAAAGTTCAGATGCCCGGAGACCGTCGCGGCTTCTCCTCGACAGAGCCAAAGACCCGCGCAAGCGCCGAGCGCAATGGCTGTTACCTGTCCCAACGAACCGGGAAAAAATGCAATGACCCCAATTGCGCCCAGCGCGATGCTGGCGCGTGACCGATCGGGTGTAAGTGTTCGCGCCATGCCCCAGATAGCCTGTGCGACGACCGCGACCGCGACGAGCTTGAGGCCGTGCAAGATACCATTGGCGACCGGTCCGACCAATGCGGCTGCGCTCATAGCAAAGGCGAAGAGGACAATGGCCGAGGGCATGGTGAAGGCGAACCACGCAGCAAGCCCACCGAGGAGCCCGTTGCCGCGCAGAACACCGAGGGAAAAACCAACCTGGCTGGAGGCCGGTCCCGGAAGAAACTGACAGAGCGCGACCAAGTCGGCATAAGCGGTCTCGTCCAGCCATTTGCGCCGAACCACCAATTCGTCCCGGAAATAGCCGAGATGGGCTACGGGGCCGCCGAAAGAGGTAACACCAAGTTTGAGGAAGACCCGAAAGACCTCACCGGTCGAACCACGCATCTCGCCGCCCTTTAAGCCGTCCGCCTCTACGCTAGCTGGCAAAGGAGCAATCCGTCTTTTTTGGGTCCAACGACCTGTCAGCAGCGGCTTCTGCCCGACGTATCAAGCCGGGCCGGCTCCCTACCAGTGCCAAACCTGGATACAAAGCCGCCAAGCGGCCATGGCTCAGCTTGCCTTCCGCGACCGGGTGAGCGGCAGGTCAAGTTCCACCCGATCATGCGTCACCTTCGGCGTGATCCGGCCCCGCTGGCCTCGTTCCAGGTGGACCAGGCCGTAACCCGCCATCGTCTTCAAGGTGCGCGACAGGTTCGACTTCGCCTTGCCGGTGATCCGCGCCAGTTCGTCGAGCGAGCCGGGCGCTTGCTCCACAATCACCCGCAGCAGGTCGCGGTTGCCCGCCGAGAGAACCTTGGCGAAGGATTCGGTGGAGGTGAACCACACCTTCGGCTCGTCTGGCGCGACGCGCTGCTCGCCGCGCGCCACCGCCATGGTGCGGGCCCTCATGTCCTCGTAGCTGGCGATGCCCACCCTCAATGTCGTCATGGGATCACTCCTCTCTCGCGCAACACCGCGTCGACCGTCTCCCAGAAATCGGCAAGCAGAGTTGCCGCGTCCTGATACTCGTAGGCTTTGATCGTCCGCAGCCGATGGCGATGGTCCTGCGCCTCGCCGCGCTTCTGTCGCGCCACCGGATGGGCGTTGTCGAAGCCGACCAGCCGCCGGCCATCCGGCCCGTGCAACGTCAGCGAGTAGTCGATGCCGTGCGGCTTCTGAGGCGACACCGGCACCCGCGTCGCCACGAAGCGAACCCAATGGCCGCCCTCGGGGTCAACCACGAGGACCTGTCCGTCGAGGTCGAGCAGCACATCGAGAGTTGGGTCGCGCCGCTCCGTCACGACTTAGAGTTATCAGACTGAAGCAACTAGGTCAAGGAAAACAACGCGCGATGCGGCGGAGCTGCAGCGTCCGTTCATCCGCCACTGCGGCGAACGGTCCGGCGACGGTTAATCAGGGATTAACGGTGTTCTGGCAGTGGTGGTCCGGCGCGCTGCGACGGCGGCCCGATGGAGAATTCCGATGACCGACATCATGAGCATCCTGCAATCGAGCTACTCGAGCGCTTCGCAGAACCTGATTCCAACGGGGGCAAGGTTCGCCAAGGTCGATCCGACGCAATGGCAGGGCACCTGGACCGGGACCGACTACAACAAGCAGCCGTTCACGATCACGATTTCGAACGTCAGCGGCTACCGCGCCAACGTCAAGTTCCAGAGCGCCAGCGGCGGGCTGCAGACCCAACGGGTCTTCATCACCACCAAGAACCTGTTTCGCATCGGCGATTCCCAGATTCAGTTGACCGGCAAGGGCAAGGCGACGGTCAGCACCGTCATCACCGATCCGACCACCGGCAACCAGCAGATGGAAACCGACCACGCCACGCTGCAGAGTAGCTGAACCGCCGCCCGGCGTCTAAAGCGCCGGCACGATCTTTCCCGGATTGAAGATATTCTGCGGATCGAGCGCCAGCTTCAGCGCACGCATGGCGTCGATCGCCTCGGCACCGAGTTCAGCCTCGAGGTATTTCTGCTTGCCCTGCCCGATGCCGTGCTCGCCGGTGCAGGTGCCGCCCATCGCCTGTGCGCGTTGCACCAGCCGGTGCATGAAATCCTCGCCGCGCGCCATCTCCTCGCGGTCGTCGACGTCGCACAATAGCGAGCAATGGAAATTGCCGTCGCCGACATGGCCGACAATCGGCGACAGCAGCCCGAGCCGCTTCAGATCCGCTTCGGTTTCAGTCACGCAATCGGCCAGCCGCGAGATCGGCACGCAGACGTCGGTCGCCACCACCCCGGCGCCGGGACGCAGGCTCTTCACCGCCCAATAGGCGTCGTGCCGGGCCTGCCACAATTTGGTGCGGTCCTCGGGCCGGGTGGTCCAGGTGAACGCGCCGCCGCCGCACTCCTTGGCGATCTCGCCGAAATTCTTCGACTGCTCGGCGACTTCATTGTCGCTGCCGTGAAATTCCAGCAGCAGCAGCGGGGTCTCCGGCAACGACAATTTCGAATAGCCGTTGACGGCGCGCACCTGCTCGGCGTTGAGCAGTTCGATCCGCGCCACCGGAATGCCGGTCTGGATCGCGAGGATCGTGGCCTGGCAGGCGCCCCGCACGGTCTCGAACGAACAGGCTGCGGCGGCGATGGTCTCGGGGATGCCGCGCAGCCTGATCGTGAGTTCGCTGATGATTCCGAGGGTGCCTTCGGCGCCGACGAACAGATGCGTGAGATCGTAGCCGGCCGAAGACTTCTTGGCGCGGGTGCCGGTGGTGATGATCTCGCCATCGCCCCGCACCACCTTGAGCGCCAGCACGTTGTCGCGCATGGTGCCGTAGCGCACCGCATTGGTGCCGGACGCCCGCGTCGAGGCCATGCCGCCCAGCGACGCATCGGCCCCGGGATCGATCGGGAAGAACACGCCCTGGTCGCGCAAATGCTCGTTCAGCGCCTTGCGGGTGATGCCGGGCTGGATCACGCAGTCGAGATCCTCGGGATGGACTTCCAGCACCCGGTTCATGTCGCGCATGTCGATGCAGACGCCGCCAGCCGGTGCGTTGACCTGGCCCTCCAGCGAGGTGCCGGTGCCGAACGCGATGACGGGAACGCCATGTCTGGCGCAGATCCTCACCACGTCCTGGATATCGGACGTCTCCTGCGCCAT
>DASUIA010000217.1:0-11681 GCA_036273255.1 Bradyrhizobium sp. | reverse complement strand
CATGTCTATCTGATCACCCGCTCGATGGTCGATCAGCACTTCTACAATGCCGACGGCGAGATGCTGTTCGTGCCGCAAGAGGGCAAGCTGCGCTTCATCACCGAATTCGGACGCATCGATGCCGAGCCCGGCGAAATCGTGGTGATTCCGCGCGGGGTGAAATTCCGGGTAGAGATTCCGGCCGGTCCCGCGCGCGGCTATCTCTGCGAGAATTATGGCGGCGCCTTCACGCTGCCGGAGCGCGGACCGATCGGCGCCAATTGCCTCGCCAATGCGCGCGACTTCCTCACCCCGGTCGCGGCCTATGAGGACAAGGACACGCCGAGCGAACTGTTCGTGAAATGGGGCGGCGCGCTGTTTGCGACGAAGTTGTCGCATTCGCCGATCGATGTGGTGGCCTGGCACGGCAATTACGCGCCGTACAAATACGATCTACGAACCTTCTCGCCGATCGGCGCGATCGGCTTCGACCATCCCGATCCCTCGATCTTCACCGTGCTGACCTCGCCGTCGGAAACCGCGGGCACTGCCAACATCGATTTCGTGATCTTTCCGGAACGCTGGGCGGTGGCGGAAAATACCTTCCGTCCGCCCTGGTACCATATGAACATCATGTCGGAATTCATGGGGCTGATCTATGGCGTCTATGACGCCAAGCCGCAGGGCTTCACGCCCGGCGGCATTTCCCTGCATAATTGCATGCTGCCGCACGGTCCGGATCGCGAGGCCTTCGATCACGCCAGCAACACCGAGCTCAAGCCGGTCAAGCTGACGGGCACCATGGCCTTCATGTTCGAGACGCGCTATCCGCAACGCGTCACCGCCCATGCCGCGCATTCGCCGACCCTGCAGGACGATTACGCCGATTGCTGGAAGGGCCTGGAAAAGCGCTTCGATCCGAACCGGCCGTAAAGTCATTCCGGGGCGCGCGCCAGCGCGAGCCCGGAATCCATAACCACGAACGTTGATGTGGCGCCAAGCTGGGGCCGCCGTGTCGTTGATGACAGGCATCGGTGGTTATGGATTCCGGGCTCGCTCCGCTTCGCTTCGCGCCCCGGAATGACGATGAATGTTTCGTCGAAACATAAGGACAAAGCATCTTGCCCCATCCCAACGATCCCGCGCTTCGCTCCTTTGTCGACGTCGATCCCGCCTCGGATTTTCCGATCCAGAATCTGCCCTATGGCGTGTTTTCATCGCGGGACGGGCGGGCGCCGCGCATTGGGGTTGCGATCGGCAATCATGTGCTCGACCTGCGCGAGCTCGAGCAGGACGGACGGCTCGATGTCGGAGCGCTCGGGGTGTTTGCCGCGCCGACGCTCAATCCGTTCATGGCGCTGGGACCGAAAGCGTGGTCGCGCGCCCGCACGCGGATCAGCGAGTTGCTGCGTCACGACAAGGCGGAACTGCGCGACGACGCGCCGCTGCGTCGCCGCGTGCTGCTGCCGATGGCGGATGTCCGGATGCACCTGCCGATCGCGGTTGCCGGTTACACCGACTTCTATTCGTCGAAAGAGCACGCGACCAATGTCGGAATCATGTTCCGCGGCAAGGACAACGCGTTGCAGCCGAACTGGCTGCACATGCCGATCGGATACAACGGGCGCGCCTCCACCGTGGTGGTCAGCGGCACCGCGGTGCGCCGGCCGCGCGGCCAGTTGAAGCCGCCGAATGTCGATTTGCCGAGCTTCGGGCCGTGCAAGCGGCTCGACTTCGAACTCGAAATGGGCGTGGTGATCGGGCAATCGTCCGGGATCGGTGAGATGCTCAGCGAGCCGCAGGCGGAACAGATGATCTTCGGCTTCACGCTGCTCAACGACTGGAGCGCGCGCGATATCCAGCAGTGGGAATATGTGCCGCTGGGGCCGTTTCAGGCCAAGGCGTTCGCCACCTCGATCAGCCCCTGGATCGTGACGCGCGAGGCGCTGCAGCCGTTCCGGATGCACGGCCCGGCGCAGGATCCGGCGCCGTTGCCGTATCTGAGGCAGGCGCAGCCCAACAATTACGATCTCGAGCTCGAGGTGGGCCTGCGCGCGGCGCCCATGAAGCAGGCCACCACGATCTGCCGCACCAATTTCAAGTACATGTATTGGTCGTCGGTCCAGCAATTGATACACCACGCCTCCAGCGGTTGCGCCATGAAGGTCGGCGATCTCCTCGGCAGCGGCACCATCAGCGGACCGGAAAAGCATCAGCGCGGCAGCCTGCTCGAAATAAGCTGGAACGGCGCCGAGCCGGTCGAACTCGAAGGCGGCATCAAGCGAACCTTTCTCGAGGACGGCGATTCGCTGGTCATGCGCGGCTGGTGCCAGCGCGACGGCTACCGCGTCGGCTTCGGCGAAGTCGAGGGCACCATCCTGCCGGCGGGGTGATGCAGACGGGTAGGGTGGGCAAACCAAAGGCGCGCTTGCGCCGTGCCCACCGTCTGACAATTGGTGGGCACGCTTCGCTTTGCCCACCCTTCGGCTCTGCAGATGCGGGCCTCCGTCGCATTCGGCGGCAGGTCGCGGTCGCAATATTCGCAGTTCGGTCGAAGTTGCAGCGCCATGACGAATCTGTGAACGGAACGTGCATATTGATAGCGACATGCCTGCTGTTTTGCACGCAATTTGCGCCCAAATAAAATACGCTACAGCCAGAAGCAGGAGATTCGCCATGGGTCCATTCCCGCATGACGCGCCGGCGGCGACGATATCGGCCGCCAATCCGATGGGGACCGACGGCTTCGAATTCGTCGAATACGCCCATCCCGAGCCCGAGCAGTTGCACGCGCTGTTCAGGCTGATGGGATATGCCCCGGTCGCCCGCCACCGCGCCAGGAAGATCACGGTCTATCGCCAGGGCGACATCAACTATCTCGTCAATGAAGAACCCGGAAGCCACGGCTTTGCCTTCGTCGCCGCGCACGGACCGTGTGCGCCCGCGATGGCCTTCCGGGTGGTCGATGCGAAGCAGGCCTTTGCGCGCGCGCTGTCGCTGGGTGCGGAGCCCGCTGAGATGGCCTCGGCGAAGACGCTGGATGTTCCCGCCATCAAGGGCATCGGCGGCAGCCTTCTGTATTTCGTCGATCGCTATGGCGCCAAGGGCTCGGCCTATGATGCCGAGTTCGAATGGCTGGGCGCGAAAGACCCGCGGCCAGCGGGCGCGGGACTGTTCTATCTCGATCACCTCACCCACAACGTCCATCGCGGCCGCATGGATGTCTGGACCGGCTTTTATGAAAGACTGTTCAATTTCCGGCAGATCCGCTTCTTCGATATCGAGGGCCGGGCATCCGGCCTGTTCTCGCGGGCGCTGACCAGCCCGGACGGCAAGATCCGGATTCCGATCAACGAGGACGCCGGCGAGTCCGGCCAGATCGAGGAATATCTCAATGTCTATCGAGGCGAAGGCATCCAGCACATCGCCTGCGGCGCCCGGGACATCTACCGCACCGTCGAAACGCTGCGCGCGGCTGGCTTGCCGTTCATGCCGTCGCCGCCGCAAACCTATTTCGAGAGGATCGACGCGCGGCTGACCGGGCATGGCGAGGACGTGGCGCGGCTGCAGCGCGACGGCATCCTGATCGATGGCGAGGGCGTGGTCGATGGCGGCCACACCAAGGTGCTGCTGCAGATCTTTTCCGCCAACGCCATCGGGCCGATCTTCTTCGAGTTCATCCAGCGCAAGGGCGACGATGGTTTCGGCGAAGGCAATTTCAAGGCGCTGTTCGAATCGATCGAGGAAGACCAGATCCGCCGCGGCGTGCTGAGCCTGAAGGGCGCGGCGTAAAACAACCGTCCCCGTCATTCCGGGATGCGCCACTTGGCGCAGGCCCGGAATCCATAGCCACCATCGGGAGCATGGATTCCGGGCTCGCGCCGCTTCGCTTCGCGCCCCGGAATGACGAGATGTGGCTATCGCGCCCCCTTCCACGCTGCCGTTACTTCGGCGATATCGGCCGGCGCGGCGTCGCGGATGGCCGATGGGGTGCGGGAGAAGCGCGGCGCCGGGGCGGGCTGGGTGACGCCGTGACGGGTCACGAAAATCTCGCGCGCGGCCATGTGCGAGTGCTTCGGCGCCTCGTTCATGGTCAGCACCGGGGCGAAGCAGATGTCGGTGCCTTCCATGATGCTGCACCATTCGTCGCGGGACCGGGTCTTGAATATCTGCTCCAGCCTTTGTTTCAGCGCCGGCCACGCGTCGCGGTCCATCTGGGCGTCGAAGCCGGCATCGGAAAGGCCGGCGTGCTGGCGCAGCAGGGCGTAGAATTGCGGCTCGATCGAGCCGATCGAAATGAACCGGCCGCAGGAACATTCATAGACGCCGTAGAAATGCGCGCCGCCGTCGAGGAAATTGCTTTCGCGCTGCTCGGTCCAGCGGCCCGCCGCCGCCATGTCGAAGAACATCGACATCAGCGAAGCCGCGCCGTCGCACATGGCGGCGTCGACCACCTGGCCCTTGCCGGATTGCTTCGCCTCCAGCAGGGCGGCGAGCACCCCGACCACGAGATAGAGCGCGCCGCCGCCGAAATCGCCAACCAGATTGAGCGGCGGCACCGGCTTGTCCTTGCCGCCGATTGCCGCCAGCGCGCCGGTGACCGAGATGTAATTGATGTCATGGCCGGCGGCCTGGGCCAGCGGGCCCTCCTGGCCCCATCCGGTCATGCGGCCGTAGACCAGGCGTGGATTGCGCGCCAGCACCACATCAGGGCCGAGCCCGAGCCGTTCCATCACGCCGGGACGAAAACCCTCGATCAGCGCATCGGCATTGGCCAAGAGATCGAGCGCCTCGGCAATGGCGGCGTTGTTCTTGAGGTCGAGCTCGACCACCTTGCGCCCGCGACCCGCCACCGATTTCAGGTTCTTCTTCGCGCCGACCCGGTCGAGCGTGACGACATCGGCGCCCATGTCGGCCAGCATCATGCAGGCGAATGGACCCGGCCCGATTCCGGCAAATTCGACAATGCGAAAACCGGCGAGCGGACCGGCCATGCGGGTGGCGGATTGGGGGGCTGGTTTGTCGAGCACGTTGGTTTTCCCATTGACGAAAAGAGGCGGCGGCAGCGTCCGGGTTTCTGCTGGCCAAAACGTTACGCCTTGCAGGGAAGCTGGCAAGCGGCTTTTGGACCTTCGCATGCGGCCAAATGCAGAGCGGCGCGCAAACCTGCGCGCCGCTTGCCGTGTCTTGCGCGGGAAGCGCGATTTAGCCGGCGTCGGCAACCGCGCGCTGCGCCATGACCTTGATCAGGTTGGCGCGATAGGCGGCCGATCCGTGGATGTCGGCGAGCAGTCCATCGGCGGCGATCTTGACGCTGTCGAGCGCGCCCGGCGACCAGTTGGCCTTCAGTGCTGCCTCGATGGCCGGCACCCGCATCACGCCGTTCTGCGAGGCGCCGGTGGCGGCGACGCGCACCTCGCCCGCCCTGGTCCTGGCCACGAACACGGCAGTCAGCGCGAAGCGCGACGCCGGGTGGCGCATCTTGGAATAGCCCGCTTTGGCGGGAATCGGGAACGAGACCTGGGTGATGATTTCGCCGTCTTCC
The DNA here is from genome assembly GCA_036273255.1 of Bradyrhizobium sp. Taxonomy (GTDB): domain Bacteria; phylum Pseudomonadota; class Alphaproteobacteria; order Rhizobiales; family Xanthobacteraceae; genus Bradyrhizobium. The sequence continues at coordinate 6,157 of DASUIA010000217.1, read as the reverse complement.
AGCGCGGTCGAGAACAGGCCCTGGAAGAACTGATCCGCGGCGATGCTGCGCTTGTTGGTCTTGACTGTGGCGCCGAGCGCCAGCACCGCGGCCGGATAGTCCGCCGCCGGATCATTGTTCGCGATCGAGCCGCCGATGGTGCCGCGATAGCGCACCGCGGGATCGCCGAGCACATCGGTCAGCGAGACCAGCGCCGGTATCGCCTTCTTGACGTCCGCACTGCTCAGGATGGCGAAATAGGTGGTTGCCGCCTTGATGGTAAGGGTGTCGCCGGTGGCTTCGATCCCGACCAGCTCCTTGATCCGGGCGAGGTCGATCAAATCGGAGGGCGAGGCGAGGCGCTGCTTCATCACCGGCAGCAGCGTGTGGCCGCCGGCGAGATATTTGGCGTCGGTGCCCTTGGCAAACAGCGCCGCCGCTTCGTCGACGCTGGAGGGCCGGTGATAATGGGTCTGGTGCATGATCGTCGTCCCTCTCAGCCGTGGATCGCGTGCCAGACGCGGTCGGGAGATGCCGGCATCTCCAGTTTGTTGTTGCCGATGGCATCGGTGATGGCGTTGATGACGGCCGCCGCCGCGCCGATCGCGCCGGCCTCGCCGCAGCCCTTGACGCCGAGCGGGTTGCCCGGACACAGCGTCGTGGTGTGCGAGATGTTGAACGAGGGCAGATCCTCGGCCCGCGGCATCGCATAGTCCATGAAGCTCGCGGTGACGAGCTGGCCGCTCTTGTCGTACACGGCGTTTTCGAGCAGGGCCTGCCCGATGCCCTGGGCGAGGCCGCCATGGACCTGGCCCTCGACGATCATCGGGCTGATCAGCCGGCCGAAATCGTCGGCCGCGACGAAGTTGACGAACGAGGTCTTGCCGGTGCCGGAATCGACCTCCACCTCGCAGAGATAGGCGCCGGCCGGGAAGGTGAAGTTGGAGGGATCGTAGAACGCGGTCTCCTTCAGCCCGGGCTCCATGCCATCGGGCAGGTTGTGCGCGGTGTAGGCGGCGAGCGCGACCATCGGCAGCGCCAGCGCCTTGTCGGTGCCGGTGACCTTGAACGTGCCATTCTCGATCACGATGTCGTCTTCGGATGCCTCCAACTGATGCGCTGCGATTTTCTTGGCCTTGGCTTCCATCTTCTCCATCGCCTTGACGATCGCGGTGAGACCGACGGCGGCCGAACGCGAGCCGTAGGTGCCCATGCCGAACTGCACCTTGTCGGTGTCGCCATGGATGATCGAGATCTGGCTGATGGGGATGCCGAGCCGCTCCGCGATCACCTGGCAGAAGCTCGTCTCATGGCCCTGGCCGTGGCTGTGCGATCCCGTCAAGACCTCGATGGTGCCGACCGGATTGACGCGGACTTCGGCACTTTCCCACAGCCCGACACCGGCCCCCAGGCTGCCGACCGCCTTCGACGGCGCGATGCCGCAGGCCTCGATGTAGCAGGACACCCCGATGCCGCGCAGCTTGCCGTCCTTCTTCGCCTTCTCCTTGCGGGAGGCGAAGCCGGCATAGTCGATCGCCTTCATCGCCGCATCCAGCGACGCGTTGAAGTCGCCGATGTCATAGGCCATGATCACCGGCGTCTGGTGCGGGAAGCTGGTGATGAAGTTCTTGCGCCTGAGCTCGGTGGGATCGACCTTGAGCTGCCGTGCCGCCGTCTCCATCAGCCGTTCGACCACGAAGCTCGCTTCGGGCCGGCCGGCGCCGCGATAGGCGTCGACCGGGGTAGTGTTGGTGTAGACCGTGATCACCTCGGCGAAGATGTTGGGAATGTTGTACTGGCCCGACAGCAGCGTGGCGTAGAGGTAGGTCGGCACCGAGGAGGAGAACAGCGACATGTAGCCGCCGAGATTGGCGTAGGTCTTGACCCGCAGCGCGGTGACCTTGTGATCCCTGTCGAGCGCCATCTCCGCCTTGGTCAGGTGATCGCGGCCATGCGCGTCGGTCAGGAACGCTTCGGTGCGGTCGCTGGTCCATTTCACCGGACGTCCGACCTTCCTGGAGGCCCACAGCGCCACCATCTCCTCGGGATAGATGTAGATCTTCGAGCCGAAGCCGCCGCCGACGTCCGGCGCGATCACCCGCAGCTTGTTTTCCTGCGCGATGTTGTAAAACGCCGACAGCACGAGGCGGGCGACATGCGGATTCTGCGAGGTGGTATAGAGCGTAAAATGCTCTTCCGCCGCGTCGTAATCGGCGATCGCCGCGCGCGGCTCCATCGGGTTCGGAACCAGCCGGTTGTTGGTGATGTCGAGCGCGACCACGTTGGCGGCCGACTTGAACGCCGCTTCGGTCGCGGCTTCGTCGCCAATGGTCCAGTCATAGATGATGTTGCCCGGTGCTTCCGGATGCAGTTGCGGCGCGCCCGGCGCAATCGCGGCCTTGATGTCGGCGGCCGCGGGCAGTTCCTCGTAGTCGACCGCGACCGCCTCGGCGCCGTCGCGCGCCTGATTGCGGGTCTCGGCGATCACCACCGCCACCGCCTGTCCGACGAAGCGCACGGTATCCGGCGCCATCGCCGGCCACGCCCCCATCTTCATCGGCGAGCCGTCCTTGGAATGGATCATCCAGCCGCAGATCAGATTGCCGATCTTGTCCTCGACCAGCTCCTTGCCGGTCAGCACGGCGACGACGCCCGGCAGCTTCAGCGCTGCGGCGGTGTTGACGCTCTTGACCTTGGCGTGGGGGTGCGGGCTGCGCACGAACGCGGCATAGGTCATGCCGTGCAGGCGGATATCGTCGACGTAGCGGCCCTTGCCGGTGATGAATCTCTTGTCTTCCTTGCGCAACACCCGTGCGCCAATGCCTTCAACGCCCATCTCTCGAGTCTCCCTACCGGAGTTTTGCTGTCCGCCATTTCCATCGAAATGCGGCGGTTTCGACCGCGGGCGCCGGCCCGCAGCCGGCTATTCCGCGGCCTGCGCGACCTTCATGCGGCCGGCGGCGTCGAGCACCGCCTTGACGATGTTGTGATAGCCGGTGCAGCGGCAGATGTTGCCTTCCAGCTCGTGCCGCACCGTGGCTTCGTCGAGCTTGCCGCCGTGACGCTGCACGATATCGATCGCAGACATGATCATGCCGGGGGTGCAATAGCCGCATTGCAGCCCATGATTGTCGCGGAACGCCGCCTGCATCGGGTGCAGCTCGTCGCCCCTGGCGATGCCCTCGATGGTGGTGACATGGGCGCCATCCGCTTGTGCGGCCAGCACCGTGCAGGACTTCACCGCGCAGCCGTCAATATGCACCACGCAGGCCCCGCATTGGCTGGTATCGCAGCCGATATGCGTGCCGGTCAGCCCGAGATGGTCCCGCAGCAGATGAACCAGCAGCGTCCGGTCCTCGACATCGGCCGACACCGCCTTGCCGTTCACCGTCAATTTGACTGTAGACACGCCCAGTACCTCCCGGTGGATTTTAATTGGTCCAATTAGAGACAGAGGCCCCCAACTTTGCAACTAGGATTTTCGTCGCGGAAGGACTTGCCGGCACGGGCCGCCATCCCCAACGCTGGCGCGTGGCACAATCGCTGCCCGCGCCCTTTTTGACTTCCTGCCGCCTCAATGCTTGCCGCTGATGCGGCCGCGCGCCCCGACCGCATCCGGGGTGCAGTTTTCCGCAAATTTACTGCCTTTTATCCATTCTGTTCTAGCCTTCGGCCTGATCGGGAGCCCGAGCGTCCCGATTTGGCTGCTTTGCGAAAGAAAACCGGGGGAATGACGTGGGATTGAAGGGTATTCGGCCGCCATCGCTATCCCCAAGGCTCCCGACCCTGCGATTTCGTGCAAAAATCATGCTGGGCTTTTCCGTCGTGCTGGCGATCACCGCGGTCAGCATGGGCATCGCCTATCTCGGATTCGAGCGCGTCTCCGCCGGCGTGTGGTCGTACCGGAACAGCGTGTCGGAGGCCGATCTGGCGCGCAACATCGACCGCGAACTGATTTCATACCGCGGGTTGGCGCGCTACTTTGTGGTCACCGGCAAGGAAGATGACGGCAAGGCGGCGCTGGCTGCCGAAGCCAGCCTGAAGGACGCCATCGTCAAGGCGATGAAAGGTACCACGAATTCGGTGCGGCTCGACCAGGTCACCCGCCTTGGCCGGGAATTCGAGACCTTCAGCCGGATCTTCGCCGACATCCTCAAGCTCAAGCGCGAGAGTGCGCTGATCGTGGAGAGGCAGCTCACGCGTGGCGGCAGCATGCTGCGCTACAAGCTTGACGATCTCGCCAGCAACGCCGCGGATGCGGAGCTGCCGGCGGTCGAACTCGGTGCCAAGCAGGTGCAGTCGCAATACCAGGCGGCGACGGCGATGGCCGACAATTTCGTCATCAGCTCCGACCCGGCCGCCGCCACCAGCACGCTGGCGCGCCTCACCTTCGTTCAGAACTCGCTGCATGCGATTTCGGCAACCGACGAAAAGATCCTGCAGACGATCAAGGAGGCTTTCGCCTTGCTCGCGGACTACCGGCAGGCTTTCACCAAGCTGGCCGACAACGCCAAGTCGATCGACCAGCTCACGACCGAGATGGGCGTCTCTGCGGACGCGATCATGCAGGGCTCGACCGCGATGAAAGCGGGCCTGCTTGCCGATCAGCAGCGGCTGGAGGCGGAGTCCGACGCGATCATAGGCGAGACCGAGCGCCTGATCGTGATGCTGGCAGGCGGCGGCTTCCTGCTCGGCGCCGTGCTGGCGCTGTTGCTGGGCAAGGGGATCTCGAGGCCGATGATCGCGATGTGCCAGGCCATGCGCGAGCTCGCCGGCGGCAGGTTCGACGTCGTACTGCCCGGCCTGGGCCGCAAGGATGAGCTCGGCGAGATGGCCGCCGCCGTGGAGGAATTCAAGGTCCAGGCGGTCGCGAAGGCCGAACGAGATGCTGCGGCACAGGATGCCCACAACAAGGCCAGCAGCGCCGCGCGCCGCAGCGAACTGATTCGCTTTGCCGATGAATTCGAGGCCGCCGTCGGTGCCATCGTTTCCAACGTCTCGGCATCGGCCGTTCAGCTCGAATCGGCCGCCGGCACCCTGACCCGGACCGCGGACACCACCCAGAGCCTGTCCAACCAGGTCGCCGGTGCATCGGAAGAAGCCTCCCAGAACATGCAGTCGGTTGCCAGCGCCACCGAGGAGCTGTCCGCCTCGGTGGATGAAATCGGCAAGCGGGTGCGCGAATCCAACCGGATCGCGGAGGCCGCCGTGCTGCAGGCCGAGCAGACCGACGGCCGGATCGGCAAATTGTCGCGCGCCGCGCAGCAGATCGGCGACGTGGTGAAGTTGATCACGGCCATCGCCGAGCAGACCAATCTGCTGGCGCTGAACGCCACCATCGAGGCCGCCCGCGCCGGCGAGGCGGGCCGCGGCTTTGCCGTGGTCGCCTCCGAGGTCAAGTCGCTCGCCAGCCAGACCGCCAGGGCGACCGACGAAATATCGTCGCATATTTCCGGCATGCAGAGCGCGACCCAGGAATCGGTTGCCGCCATCAAGGAAATCGGCGGCACCATCGGCCAGATCTCGGAGATCGCCTCGTCGATCGCCACCGCGGTCGAGCAGCAGGGCTCGGCCACCCAGGAGATCGCACGCAGCGTCCAGAACGTCGCGCAAGGCACCCAGGAAGCCGCCGCCAACATCATGCAGGTCAATCGCGGCGCCACCGAAACCGGGTCTGCCTCGGAGGACGTGCTGAATTCGGCGCAGTCGCTTTCGAGCGAAAGCAAGCGCCTGCGCGCCGAACTCGACCGCTTCATGGCAAACATACGCGCGGCCTGATCGCCGGCTCCGTCATTCCGGGGCGCGCGGAGCGCGAACCCGGAATCCATCTCACCGCGATCATTGCGGCGCGATGGATTCCGGGTCTACGCCAAGCGGCGCATCCCGGAATGACGACGTGAGAGAGCTGCGGCAGAGAGCTGCGGCCAAGTGGCACGACGGGCAAGATTGCGCTTCACACCGACCCCAAATCAGTGGCTTAAGGTCGCCGTCCCGTTCCGGCAAGAGGGGCGTTTCGCGATCGTCACGAACGCGGGACGGGATGTGGTGGACGCGAGAGCGTCGGCGCGCCAAGGGGTCGCAGGGTTGGTTCTCAAAGAACCTGTGAGCGATACTGAAGGCGCGCAGGACGAACGACGTTTCGAGCGTACGGCAAAACCGTGTGGTCCTGACACCCGTT
>DASUIA010000216.1:0-16080 GCA_036273255.1 Bradyrhizobium sp. | reverse complement strand
GATACGAACGCCTGGTTATTCGATGCCGCGTTCCACGAGAACACTTCCGGGGTTTCAGCGGCATGATACAGCTTGGCCTGATACTTCACGGCGTCTACCACTTGCGGCGAGTCCAGCGTCACGTTACCGCAGGCGTCCTGCACCTGGCCGCCGAACGACCAGATCAGCGAACGCGCATAGAACTCCGAATCGATCTCGGGCGACATCCCGACGCCGACCGGAATACCCGTCTTCTTGTAGATCTTCTCGCCACCTTTGATGAGGTCCGCATAGCTGGCTGGTCCTTTTGGATAGCCAGCATCCTCCCACAACGACATGCGATAGTCGCCGGGATCGGGGACCCAGCCGACGCAATAGGCGTACCACTCCTGTTTGACCGGGAGATAGGCCTGATGGGTGCACGGCGCGACGCCCTCGCCGTAGGCGGCCTTGGCCGCGTCATTGACGTCGTTCAAGGGCTGCAAACCCTGGATGAACGCGGCGGGCGTCGCATTCATCTGCATGAGGGTCGGCCCGCTCTTGGCGGCAATGGCGGCAGCGAGCGTCGAATTGAGGTCGGCGTAGCTGATGTGCTGGACCGAAACCTTGACGTTGTGCGCCGTCCCCCATTGCTGGGCGTAGGCATCGAACCATTTGTCGTACCTCGGAACGAAATGACTCCATTGCGTGATCGACAGCGTCGTACCGTCGGGGAATTTTTCGGGCAGGGTGAGCGGTCCGAATTTCGTAGGAAATTGTATCGGCGACGGTTTGATGCTGGAATTTGGCTCACTCGGCGATTCTGCAGCGCTCACCGTAGCGCTTGCACCAAACAGACAAAGCGCAGCAGCAGCGAGCGGCAGCGCTTTGCGCGATAGAATATTCCACGATGTGGGCATGGCTTCTCTCCTTTTTTCGGAAATGCCGGATTGGATCGAACCCCGCCCTCGCTCGTACATGTTTTGTTCGATCGGTCTCCGGCTCTCACTGCTGCCCCTCAAGATGAAACGAATAACGGGAAGCGGGCTCAATGGTTGCTCAGCGCGGCGCTAGACTAAAGTTGGCGAAGCATCGATCGCATGGACGGGGAAACCACTGCGGAGGAGTTGGCGCGCGTCGACAGCGCCGTTCCGGAGGGCACCCGGCACATCCGGATCATATATCTCCGTGTTGAGGTAGCCGGGCATGGCGCTGCCGGACAAGCGGCACTTGAACGCCGAACGCTGCAGGAAGGTCGCAGCCGCGTTGGCGGGAATGCTGAGGTAGCGGCAAGTCTAGCCAATGCGCTCGATGAGTTCGAACCGCTCACACCACAGCATCATGCCCGGAGCATATCTTCCAAGCCGCTTGAAATATCGCGTGTGGGCCTCGCGCCAGTATTGCAGAGAGCGGTCACCTTCACCCCCGTCATAGGCAAACGCCTCATCGACTTCCTCGAAGCGCCGCTTCGTCAATTCGATGGTCTTGACTACGGCTTTCGGGACGCCTTGCCCGTCCAGGACGACCATCATCTTGCCGACCTCCGCGGAAAGCACGCCCTGGCTTTCCGCCCAGCAGGTCGCACACTTGGTGCCGGACAAAACCAGCTCGAGAAGTTCATTGGCCAACTCGGGACCATCGCCGAAAGAAAACGTCTCCAGGTCTCGCCATTCCATACGCGACAAATTGAAGTTCGCTTCTGCCACTGTCAACGCTGACCTTGACGCGATATTTTGGACGCGCGGCCGTCTTTGCACCGGTCAACTGGCGACCCCCGACGTTGACAACACCGATGCCCATTCTATGTTATGTAACCAGATAGTTAAGGGCCTCCATGATCACCGGGACGACGCGACTTTACGCCATCATCGGCGACCCCATTTCCCATGTCCGGACGCCGATGGCGTTCAATGATTATTTTCTGGCCCGGAAGATCGATGCGGTGTGTCTTCCCGTCCATATCGGCCGCGACGACCTGCCGAGAGGGTGGGCCGGCCTGAAATCGATCGCCAACCTCGACGGCTTCATCGTCACCGCGCCGCACAAGGCAGGGGCGGCGCGGCTTTGCGATAGGCTCGAGGGCGACGGCCTGCACACCGAAGTAGTCAACACGGTGCGCCGAGAGTCCGACGGCAGCTTCAGCGGGACCCTGCTCGACGGTCGCGGCTTTGTCACTGGATTGATCAAGCAAGGTCATGGCGTCAAAGGCCAGCAATTCTACATGGCCGGGGCCGGCGGTGCCGGAACCGCCCTCGCCTATGCGCTGGCCGACGCCGGCGCCGCCGCGCTGACGATCCATAACCGGACCCGGTCCAAGGCCGAAAGACTGGTCGCCGCGGTTGGCGCCGCATTCCCCGGCATCGACATTCGGGTCGGGACCGCGGATGCCGGCGGCCATGCGATTGTCGTGAACGCAACGTCGCTCGGGCTGAAGCCCGACGACGGCCATTCATTCGATCTCGCCAGCGCCGATCCCTCCGCGCTGGTCGCCGAGGTCGTAATGAAGCCGGATATGACCCCGCTGCTGATTGCCGCCGAACAGCGCGGTCACGCCATCCATTTCGGTATCCACATGCTCAACAGCCAACTCGACCTGATGATGCAATTCCTCGGGCTCGACCGCCCGAGAGCCGGTTCCTAGAACTTCGCGTCGCGTTTTTCCTGGAATGCCCTGATGCCTTCCAACCGCCCCTTGTCCGACATGCAGATGACGTGGAGTTCGTTCTCGTAGCGCAGCCCCGCCTCCAGCGGCATCGACATCGCGGCGCGAACCGCGGCCTTGATGGCCTGGGTCGCGGTCGGGCTGAACGAAGCGATCTTCCTCGCTACTTCGATCACCCGCGCCGCAACCTCGGCGTCATCGACGACTTCCTCGATCAGACCGAGACGCAGCGCCGTTTCGGCATCGACGGGATCACCCGTGAGCAGCAGCCTCATGGTCTGACCGACGCCGACCAGGCGCGGCAGCATCTGCGAAGCACCGCCGCCGCCGAGCCAGCCACGCGTGACCTCCGGGCCGCCGATCCTTGCACCGTGTCCGCAGATCCGGATATCGGCAGCGATGGCGATTTCCATGCCGCCGCCGAGGACCCATCCCTTGAGCGCGGCAATCACCGGTTTCCTGATCTCGCGCACCAACGCCGCGTACTCGATGCGGTCGCGGAAGGCCATGACATCCGACAGGTCGACCAGGGTATTGAGGTCACTGCCGGCCGAGAACGCGCGCTCGCCGGCACCCGCAATCGTCACCACGCGGACATCGCGGTTGGCGTCGACCGCGCTGCAGACCTGCTGCAATTCCAGCGTCATTTCCGGCGTGATCGCATTCATCTTGTCGGCCCGATCCAGCACGATCCGGCCGATGCCGTCTTCGATGGTGAGCGTGACACGTCCAGTCATGACGGCACCTCGGCCATGGATCGCCGCTCGACTTCCTGCAAGATGCCGGCGACGTCGAGACCGGTGCCAAACCGGTCGATCATGTCGCCGAACATGCCGACCAGGCAGTCCAGCAGCGTGAAATGCAAGCCGGACGCGGCCGCGAGCGCCTTCGCGGTGCGAAGATCCTTGAGCTGGTATTCCGCCGGTCCGCCCGGCACGAAATTGCGCTCGACCATGCGTTCGCCGTGAATGGTGAGAATCCGGGAATCGGCAAAGCCGCCCATCAGCGCCTTGCGCAACGCGGCCGGGTCGGCGCCGCCCTTGGCGGCGAAGTGCAGGGCCTCGGCGACCGCGACCATGGTGGCACCGACAATGATCTGGTTGGCGAGCTTGGCCATCTGGCCGGTGCCGACCGGACCGATATGAGTGACGCGGCCCATCGCGGCGAACACATCGGCGATGCCGCGGACCACGCTCGCTTCGCCGCCGGCCATGATCGCGAGCGTGCCGTCACGCGCGCCCGGCTCGCCGCCGGACACCGGCGCGTCGATATAGTCGATTCCCCGCGCCGCGAGCCTTGACGCCTGGGCCTGGCACGCCTCTACCGGGATCGAGCTCATCACCACCAGCATCGATCCGGCCGCCATTACCTCCGCCGGCCTCTTCCCGGTGTGATCGGGACAAAACAGCACTTCCTCCACCACCGCTCCGTTGCTCAGCATGACAATCGCGACATCGGCATCGGCACAGGCCGACGATGCGCTGGCGGCAACCTTCACGCCGAACGGCGTGAGCCTGTCGGCCTTGTCCGCGCTCCGATTCCAGACCGTGACGGGAAAGTTGGCCTGCGCCAGCCGCCGCGCCATGTGGGAACCCATGATGCCGGTGCCCAGCAACGCGATGCGACGATCGGAAGCGGTCCGCATCCTCTATCCCACCTGGGCTTTTTTCACGACGGCGAGCTGCTTGAACTCCGGCGACTTCTTGTAGTGCGGGTCAAGCGGATAACAGCCGGAGACGATGCCGTTGCGCGGGGCGGTGGTGCAATCGCTGAAGGTGCGGCAGTTGCGCTTCTTGTTCACCGGCCTGCCCTGCAGGATGTCGAGCGGAAGTTCGGGATAGGCCAGCACCATGCGGCCGAGACCGACAAGGTCGACCCAGCCCTGGCGGACGACGGCTTGCGCCACGTTCGGAAAATACTCCTGCAGATAGGTGTAGCCCGAACCCATCAGGCAGAAATCCGGAAATGCAGTCTTGAGTTCGCGCACCACCGAAAGCTGGCGCATCACCCCGATCAGCGGATCCTCGGGCGGATGATAGCCATCCGACGGCGGATACAAAGCGGGCCGGATCAGATGCGGATTGTAATATGGGCTTGCGGCGGTGACATTGACAAACCGCACGCCCAGGGCGCGCATGAGTTCAAACAGCGCCCTGGTTTCCGTGAGATCGTATTGAAGGGGATTTTGTGAATCGGCGCCGAATGCGTAGCGGTAGGGCACGCTATGATCTTCCGGCACGCCGGGACCGAGCGCGCCGGGCACCGACAGCGCGGGATCGGGCCTGAACGGCACGGAATCGAAGGCCGATAGCCGAACGCCGATCTTCAGCCGCGGCGCCTCGGCGCGAATCCCCTCGATGATCTCGCGCATGAATCGCGTGCGATTTTCCAGGCTTCCGCCGTAAGGCCCGGGCCGCCCGACGGCGCTGAGGAATTCATGGCCGAGATAGCCGTGACAATGTTTGACGTCGACGAAATCGAAACCGCAGCCCTCGGCGCGCTTGGCGGCAATGATGTAGTCGTCGATCAGCCGCCTGACCTCGTCGTCGCTGATCACCGGCCGGCCGGCCGGATAACCGAATTTGCGGTCGAGCAGCGGGTGATTGTAGGCGATGATGGATTCGAATTTGGTGTTGTCGTTCGGCTTGCAGAAGCGGCCCGAATGCGTCAACTGCAGCCCGATCACGAGATCGCCGTCGTCGCCGGTCGCTTCCCGGTGCGCCTCGATGACGATGTCGCGCAAGGCCGCGATCTCGCTCTGGCTTTCCGCGGTCATGGTGAGCTGCTTCGGATTGGCCCGCCCGTCGAAGCGCACCGCGCAGGCTTCGCCGCCCCAGATCAGTTTGGCGCCGCTGAGCCCGAAACGCCGCCAGCGCCGCCTGGTGTTCTCCGACGGCCTGCCGTCACGCTCGCAATCCCAGCCCTCCATTGGCTGGATCGCCAGACGATGTCCGATTTTCATGCCATCGACTTCGATCGGCGCCGCCAGCGGCGATTTCGGACCGTGCGCGACGATGTCGTCGCATGGCATTTCGATCCCGAGCGTTTGCAGATAGCTGCGAAAGCCCGTGACACCATCGAGCGAGCCAACCTTGGGATAGTCGCCAAACTTCATATTCTCTTGCCTTCTTGCGAGATGGCGCCGCAGCAATATGGTTCAGAGCGCCCTGACATAAGCCATGATGACGTCGACGGCATGGGCGCGCCGCAGCCGCCGTTCGGCCGGGCTGCCCAGCGCCCGCGCAAATGCCACCGACAACGTTGCCGAGTTGGAAAAGTAGAAGTAGCTCAGCGCCGACATCGAGATATACAGATGCAGGGGATCGATCCCGGGCCTGATCTTGCCGTCGGCGACGCCGGCATCGAGAACCGTGCGGATCACGTCGACCAGCGACAGGTTCATGTCGCGCAGCCGTCGCGAGCGCTTGAGATAGGCCGCACCCAGCATGTTCTCGCCCGCCAGCAACGCGATGATCTGCTGATTCTTCTCGCAGTAGTCGAACTTGAACTCGACCAGCGTCTTGATGGCGACCAGCGGCGCGAGGTTGGCGAGGTTGAGCTGGCGTTCCGCCTTGCGCATGGCGTCATAGGCCCGTTCCAGCACGGCGAGATACAGCTCCTCCTTGGAGCCGAAATAGTAGTACAGCATGCGCTTGTTGGCCGCCGCCTGATCGGCAATGACGTCGACGCGCGCGCCGGCAAGCCCCTTGGTGGAGAATTCGATTTCGGCGGCAGCGAGCAGCGCCTGCCGGGTTCGTTCGGCGTCCCGTACCGGCTCGAGCGACGCCCTCGCCTTTGCCTTCGCCGATGCCGCCGGCCGCCTGGTTTTCGTGGTTACCGCAACAGCCATCACGACACCGCCTTGGTCAAAAACCGGTTCAGCCGCTGCGATCGAACCGGACGCTCCTTGGCGGCGATGATGGCGGCGAGTCCCATGGCCTCCTGGCGAAAGATCCGGCAATCCATCGCCTTCAACGCCGGCGACACGTCCGGCCGAAATTGCATCTGCGCCAGGATATCGCGTTCGAGATCGACCCCCGGCGCGATCTCGATCAATTCCAGGCGGCCGGCTTCGTTGCGCCGAAACACCGCCCGTTCGGTGATGTAGAGCGCCCGCTGACCGTTCTGCGCCGCCAGCGCGCCCGAATACGTCACCTGCTGCACCTTGCCGACGAATTTCTTCTCGGTGCCTTCGCGGCCGATATGGGTCTGTCCATCGGTCCAGGTGATATCTAGGCCGCCTGCGGTAAACGTGCCGCTGAAGACAATTGTCCGGGCGTTCTGGCTGATATTGATGAAGCCGCCGGGCCCGACGATCCTGTCGCCGAAACGGCTGACATTGACGTTGCACGCCTCGTCGACCTCGGCGAACGAAAGAAATGCCAGATCGAGCCCGCCGCCATCGTAGAAATCGAACTGGTAGGGCTGGTCGACCATCGCCTGATAGTTGCGGCCCGCCCCCGGTTCGTTGCCGCTCGCCGGCACTCCGCCGATCAGGCCTTGCTCGTTGGTGAGAACGACATCGTCGATCGCATTTTCTTCGGCCGCCAGCGACGCAATGCCGGTCGAGATCCCGGAGCCGAGATTGCAGACCGCACCACGATAGAGCTCGAGCGCGGCGCGGCGCGCCACGACCTTGCGGATCGAAAATGGCAGCGCGGCGATGTTGCCGGGCGGCACCTTGGTCTCGCCGGCATAGGCTGGATCATGCACGGTGAAGAACGTCTGGGTCTGCCCGGGATCGACCACGATCAGATCGACCAGCATGCCCGGGATCTTCACCTGCTTCGGCGGCAGCGTGCCGCGCAACGCCATGCGCTTGACCTGGGCGATCACGATGCCGCCGGCACGGCGGGCGGCCTGCGCCATCGAGATCATCTCGCCGAATACCGCTTCGTGCTCCATCGTGATGTTGCCGTCCTCGTCGGCGCTGGTACCGCGCACCAGCGCGACGTCGACATGGAGCGACTTGAAGAACAGATATTCCTTGCCGCCGACCGTCGTCAGTCCAACGAGATCCTCGGTCGCCCTTTCGCTCTGTCTGCCGCCGCCATGGCGCGGATCGACGAAGGTGTGCAAGCCGACATGCGTGGTCAAACCGGGGCGGCCTGCCGCCATCTCGCGCGTCAATTGCGACAGGCAGCCCTGCGGCAGCGTATAGGCCTCGATCGCATTGGCGGCGGCCATGCGTTCGACCGGCGGTGAGTCGACCAGCGTGCCGCAGACCACCCGCTTCAACAGACCGGGATGAGCCAGATGGCCGATGCCGCGGTTGGCGCGATCGCCGAGCCCCACGGGATGTAACGTGGTCAGATCGCGTGGCTCGCCTTCGGACAGAAATCGCCTGGCAATCGCCGCGATCAGCGTATCGGGCACCGAATGTCCGGCGCCTGAACCTCCAATCAAGAGCGTATCGCCGCTCGCCACCAGTTGCGCTGCTTCATCTGACGTGACGACACGCGGCGCCATGGCCGTTACCCCGCCAACCCGCGACCGCGTCGCAGGCCGCCGACGCAAGATGCCGTCAAATCCAGCCGACCATTCCGGTCGGGCACCTTCGCGATCCGCATCGCCCGCAACCCTCGCAGCTAAGTATCTAGTTAGTTATATGAGCAACCCCCGCGACGCGTCAATCCATCGCCAGCACGCCCTTCGACTTGAAGATGTTCCGAATGCGGGTGGAATACTCGTGAAACCTTGCCGGCAACTGGTCCAGTCGCCGCGGCCGCGGCAAATCGATGTCGATGATCTCGACGATCCGTCCCGGCCGCGGGCCCATCACCACCACCCGGTCGGCGAGCAGCACTGCTTCCGGGATGCTGTGGGTGATATGCAATGCGGTCTTGCGGGTTTCCATCCACAACCGCTGAATATCCATCGAGATCTGCTCGCGCGTCAGCGCGTCGAGCGCGCCGAACGGCTCGTCCATCATCAGCATGCTCGGGCCGTGCACCAGCGCGCGGCAGATCGACACCCGCTGACGCATGCCGCCGGACAACTCATAGGGCTTCTTGGTCTCGAATCCCTCGAGCCCGGTCGCCTTCAGCAGGCCGCGCGCGATCGGCTCGTATTTGGCGCGCTCCAGCCTGCGGATGTCGACCTGAAGCATCACGTTGGCCAGCACGTCGCGCCAGTCGAGCATGATGGCTTCCTGGAATACGATGCCGACGTCGGTCTGCGGACGATCGACGCGTTTGCCGGCAACCGTGATGGTTCCCGACGTATAGGGCTGCAGTCCGGCCACCATCTTGAGGATGGTGGTCTTGCCGCAACCGCTGGGTCCGACGACGGCGACGAACTCGGATTGCCGGATGTCCAGATTGATGTCGCCGCAGGCTTCGACCGTCCCGGTTCTGGTCTGGAATTTCTTGCCGACATTCGACAGCCGGATGTAGGGTTCGCTCATTGCCTGCAGATTCCACTGTCAAATCAAGCAAGGGAAACGTCCCTGCGCGGGTTGCCGCGCAGGGACGGGACGGCGAGCTATTGTTTGGCGGTCGTGTATGGCGGCTGCGCGAGATATTCGTTGGTATAGTACTTGCCCAGATCGGGCTGCGCGGTCAGGCCGGCGTATTTCTCCAGCAGATCCTGGCTTTCCTGCCAGTCCTCCTTGGCCGACCAGAACAGCGGCTTGCCCTCCGTATGCTTGGTGTTGGTGATGGTCAGCGTGCCGTTGATTTCCAATAGCGCGATCTCGGTGTTGAAGGCCGGCGCGTGCTTGATGAACAGCGCCGCCGCCTCGTCGGGATGCTGCCTGGTATATTCCCACCCGCGCTGCGATGCGGCCAGAAAGCGCCGCAGCCGATCCTGATTCTTGGGATCCTTGACCCAATCATTGTTGACGATGATGGCGCTGCTGAGGGTCGAGATGCCGGCCATGTCGTAGAGTCTGGTCCAGCCCATCTTCACGCCGCTCTTGAGCTGCATGCGGGGCCCCTGATCCATGAAATAGCCGAGCAGAGCATCGGCCTGGCCGCCGAGAACGGCCTGCTCCTTCGATTGCGGATTGGCGACGGTGACCAGTTTCACGTCACTCACCTTCATGTCGAGCTTGCCCATGAAGGCGGTGAAGATGGCAAGGCTGGCGTCGCCGGCGGTGATGGCAATGCGGCTGCCCTTGATTTCGGGGATCTTGCTCGGCCGCGGATTGTCAGCCCGATAGATGAACGACATCGGGCTCTGCTGCAGGGTCACTCCGACGGCCTTGATCGGCATGCCGGCATTGATGCCGCGCATCATGGTCGCGGCATCGACGTAGGAAACCGGGCTGGTGGCGTTGGCGGTCAACTGCGCGACGGTCGTCGAGCCGCTGCCCTCGAGGATCTCGACGTCGAGGCCGGCTTCCTTGTAGAAGCCCTTGTCCAGCGCCACGAAGAAAGGCGCGTGCTCGCCATAGAGCGTCCAGTTCAGGCGAAACGGAAACTTGTCGAGCCCCTCGGCGCCGGCCGGCGCGGCCAGCGTCATGGCGGCGGCGGCCGCCATCAGCGATAGTAAGATCTCCCTGCGCCTCATGGTCGTTTCTTCCCTGCGATTTGTCTTCGCCTTCGCGGCGAAGCTCTGTTTGGCGTTCGATCAAAAACTGCGTCCGGCTACATGGTGCCCGACTCTACCCGATGGGTGACATGCCACGGGATCAGCAGGCTCTCCAGCAATTCGACGATGTAATAGAAGACCAGGCCGATGATGGTGAGCGCCACGATGGTGGCGAACATCAACGCCGATTCCATGTTGGAATTGGTGACGAGCAGCAGATAGCCGAGACCCTTGTCGGCTCCGACGAATTCACCCACCACCGTGCCGGCGATTGCCAGCGTCGCCGCCACCTTCAGGCCGCTGAACAGATACGGCAGGCTGGTCGGCAGCCTGAACCGCGTGAACACCTGCATCCGTGTCGCGCCCATCGAGCGCGCGAGGTCGGTCATTTCCGACGACATCGAGCGCAGGCCAACGGCGGCGTCGATCACGATCGGAAAGAAGGAAATCAGGAACGCTACCAGGATCTTCGGTGTCGGCCCGACCCCGAACCAGACCAGGAACAATGGCGCGATCGCCACCTTGGGAATGATCTGGAAGAACAGCATGGTCGGCATCACAAGCTGATTGAAGCGTTGCGACGATGTGATCGCGATCGCCAGTGGAATGGCGATACCGACCGCCATGGCGTAGCCCGCCAGCATTTCGTAGACGGTAATCCAGCCATTGCTGAGCAGCAGCGGAAGCTGGTCGACGAAGGCATGCCCGATGGCGGAGGGCGAAGGCAGCAGATAGGCGGGCACGCGCCACGCAACCACAAAAATCTGCCACACCAGCAGGAAGCCCACGATGCCGGCCAGCGGCGTCAGCTTCCCGAGGAAACCGCCTGCGGCCGCGATCGTCGCCCCGTCATCGGGTTTTGCGGAATCACCCACCAGTGCCATCGTTCCCTTTCCAAGCCCACATCGTTCGATCGCGTGGTTTTGCTCAACGTATCAGAGGCTGCAAACCGGTAAAGCTGCAGGGCCTGCGTCACGTTCATCATCGACTTTAGTACGGTTCGGTCGCAATCTTCTCGGCTGCTGGGTTCCCTCTGCTGTTTGCGACCCTTTCGGTGCCACATGAAGGTTGGCATCGATCTTAACTATCTGGTTAGATCGGCGCGAGCAAATTATCGAGGGGCGGAAATCTCCGACAAGGGCGGTTGGGCTGGCCAACCCGGGGGCGCGGAACATGACTGACGCTTGTCGTAACCATCTGGGCTATCGTCCGCCGACCTGGACGCAATCGTCCGGGACGCTCGCCTGCGGTAGCGGACGGCAATAGCGTGACGGCGCCCCTGTTCCGCGTGCGCGAGGTCGGCCTCTTCGAGAGAGACGTCCACCTGCGAATGCCATTCCGGTTCGGCGTGGTGACGCTGACCGAGGCGCCGCAATGTTTCGTGCGCGTGCGTATCGAATTTGCCGACGGCCGTTCGCAATGGGGCGCTGCCGCCGAGATGCTTGCGCCGAAATGGTTTGACAAGAACCTGGCGCTTTCGAATGAGGACAATTTTGGCCAGTTGCGGCTGGCGTTGCGGCTCGCGGCCGGCACCTATATCGACGACAGGGCGCGAACGGCGTTCGGCCATTTTGCCGCGCATTACCGCGAGCAGGTCGAGACCGGCGCCGCACACGGCCTCAATTCGCTGGTGGCCAATTACGGTCCGGCGCAACTCGACCGTGCGATCCTCGACGCACTTCTCCAGTCGCTCGGCTGTTCGTTCTATGAGGGCATGCACGACAACCGGGCCGGTATCGATCCGACGCTGCTGGGCCGCGACGGCGAGGATCTTGCCGCATTCGACATCGCGCGTTTTCTCGCGCAACTGACGCCGGCGGGTTCCATCGCCGCGCGCCATACCGTCGGGTTGGTCGATGTCATCGGCGGTCATCCCGGGCTGGTCGGCGACGGCCTGCCGGAATCGCTCGAGGAAGTCGTGGCGACCTATGGCAACCGCTATTTCAAGCTCAAGGTCGGCGGCAAATGCGACGCCGATCTGGCGAGGCTGGCCGAGATTGCCGCCGTTCTCGATCGCCTCGAGAGCCCCTACTTCGTCTCCCTCGACGGCAACGAGCAATACGACGATATCGCGGCGCTGCTGGAATTGTGGCGGCGGATGCAGGATACGCCGGCACTGCAGCGGCTGGTCGCCGGCATCCTGTTCATCGAACAGCCGATCACCCGCGCTTATGCCCTTGCCGATGACGTCTCGGCGCTATCCCGTGTCAAGCCGGTCATCATCGACGAATCCGACGACGGACTCGACGCCTTCCCGCGCGCCCGCAGCCTCGGCTACAGCGGTGTCTCCAGCAAATGCTGCAAGGGGCTGTATAAATCCATTTTCAATGCGGCGCGGTGCGCGCAGTGGAATGCCGAGGCGGGTGCGCCGCGCTATTTCATGACGGGCGAAGACCTGACCGTTCAGGCGGGCCTCGCGCTGCAGCAGGATCTGGCACTGGTCAATCTGATCGGCATCGGGCATGTCGAACGCAACGGCCACCACTATGTCAACGGCATGGCCGGCCTGCCCTCAACCGAGCAGACCGGGTTTCTGGCCGCGCATCCCGATCTCTACGAGCATACGCACGGCGCTGCTCGCCTCAGGATTCGCGCGGGCCGGCTCGACATCGGATCGCTGGCCCGACCGGGCTTTGCCTCCGGCGCCTACCCCGACTGGAAAACGCTCAGGCAGATGGCCTAGTTGCAGCCCTCATAGAGGTCGCGGCCGAGCACCAGCGCGCGGATCTTGCCATCCGCAATGCCGCGCTTCAGCATCCAGAACCCGCAATCGGGGTGGATGTATTTCACCCGGCCGACGCCGAGAATCCTATCGGCGTGCTCGATCGCACGGGCGATGGAGTCAGCCGATTCAATCACCGTTTGCTTGATGTCGACGACGCCGAGCCCGAAGCCGATCTCGGGTCGCAATTCCCTGAACACCGCGAGTTCGTCGGGCGGCCGATGCGCGTTCTCCATCACAATGTGGTTCACGTGGAGCCTGTTCAGATAGTCGATGAGCTTGCCCCAGCCGCCCTTCTGGATGGTCTGGCCGCCGTAATTGCCGAAGCAGAGATGCACCGCAGGTATGGTCGGGATGGCATCGAGCACCCGGTTCATGGCGTCTGCGGCCCACTCCCATTCCTCCGGACTCCCCGGCAGATTGGCTTCGTCGACCTGAATGACGTCCGCGTCGACATGCCTGACCTGTTCCGCCAGCACATCGGCGATCGCCATGGTGAGCGTCGCCTTGTCCTTGTAGTGGTTGTCCAGCAGCATCTTTGCCAGCATGTGCGGACCGGTGAGCGTGAATTTCAACGGCTTTGTCGCCAGCCTTCTCGCGCGGGTACAGGCGGCCGGCAGATCGAGCGAACCCGGACCGACCGCGCCATCGACCACGCCGGGGGGCCGGCTGCGGAATTTGTGATCCGGCGACTGCTTGAACGCCAGCCATTCGGCCAGGCCGATCTCGTTGCGCACGCCCGACATGGGACGCACGAAATATTCGATCATGCCGTTGGTCTCGGGATGATTGACATCGAACCGGTAGAGTTCCCCGTCGCACACCAGGTCGATCCCGGCCTGTTCCTGGGTGTCGATCACGACCCGGGTCGCATCGATCACGGCCTGTTCGGATGGCAGCGCCACCAGCCAGTCCGGCACCGGATAGGAGCCGACCGTGGTGGTCAGGATGCGGGCGTGCTTACCGCTGGTCGAAGCTGACATTGATTGACTTCCGGGGCTGGTTTTTCTTGCTGGCCGAGCGCATCAGGCGGTCGGGCGTCGTCTTTTGTGGCGCCACGAATTCTAGGCCTGTTAACCATCCGGTTACAAGAGGGGCTGCGCAGCCAGGGCAGCACGAGAACTTCAGCCAGGATGAGGACTGATACGAACGGTCCCGGATGATGACTCTGGCTGTGCGCGGCTTCAAGATCGGGGTGCCAGGGAGCGCCCGTAGGACGTGCGGCGTCCGCCGCCGGTGCCCCAAACCGGGCTATCGCATAACGACCTGTTGCGGCTCGCTTGCGCTACTGGCTTCGAAACGGGGTGCCCCCGGATACCAGATGACCCGGGCGGAAACGATAACGACGACGAGCAGCCAAAACACAAACTGGCCGGCGCGGTCCAGTACGGCGGAGGCCGATTCCATTCGCGCCCTGCGATTGTCCCGGGCCGTGTCGGGCGATACCTCGCCATAGGGGTCGAATGTCTCGGTCGGCATCGCTATTTCCGCCATCGTTGCTGCTCGCTTGCAGCACAATTTATGTGGCAAGAGCGCCCGACAGGGCAATGGTCAGAATTTTCAATGTTCCGTCGAGGACGAATGCTTTGTTTTGCGTTGTTGGCCGCTGGTAGAACCGGAACGTCAACGTCGAACGGACCGGGCGAATCACCGGCCTGCCCGCTCGTCCAGCCGCCGAGTTCAGTGCCGGATCCGGGAGCTGGGCCCACCCGCGCTGCGCGCATCCTGGATGGCGCGCCAGACCCGCTCCGGCGTGAGCGGCATATCGATCTTCGCAACACCGAACTCGGAAAGCGCGTCGATCGCCGCATTGACAATGGTGGTCAGACCACCGGCACAGCCGGCCTCGCCGCAGCCCTTGGTGCCCAGCGGGTTGGATTTCGCCGGTGAGGGATGGCTGCCGACGGCCATCAATGGAATATCTTCCGCGCGCGGCACCGCATAATCCATCAACGAGCCCGTGATCGGCTGCCCGCTGCTGTCGTAGCTGACCTCTTCCATCAGCGCCTGCCCGATGCCCTGGGCAACCCCACCGTGCATCTGCCCCGCCACCAGCATCGGGTTGATGACGGTGCCGAAATCATTGGCGCCGGTGTAGCGGACGACATGCACGACTCCGGTATCGGGATCGATTTCGACCTCCGCGACATGACAACCGTTCGGGTAGGTCGAGGGGACTTCCCTGCTGCTGTGATCGACGCTGAGCGAGGTCGGCAGCCCGTCCGGCATCTTGCCGTCGCGCAATCGGCGCGACAACTCCATGATGCCGATGCTGCGATCGGTTCCGGCGATGGTGAAAATGCCATCGGCGAACACGATGTCGCTTTCTGCAGCCTCCATCAAATGAGCCGCCGCCTGCTTGCCCTTGGCGATGACGAGTGCGGAGGCTTCGACGATGGCAAGACCCGTGGCGGTGATCGAGCGCGACCCGCCAGTACCGCCGCCGGTATGGACGATGTCGCTGTCATTCTGTTCAAGCCTGATCTTCTCGAATGGAACCCCGAGCTGCGCCGCCAGGATCTGGGAAAACGGCGTCGAATGGCCCTGTCCATAATCCAGTGTTCCCGTGACCAGCGTCACCATGCCATCTGGCTCGAACACGATCTTGCCGAGTTCGGCCCGGGGTGGCGCGGTGGATTCGAGATAGGATCCCACGGCTATACCCCGGAGCCTGCCGCGCTTCCGGCTCTCCTTCCGTCGTTTGGCAAAACCGGAGTAATCGGACAATTCCAGCGCCGTGCCGAGCACGCCGGCAAAATCACCGCTGTCATAGGTCACACCGGAGGCGGCCGAGTACGGCATCTGCGACGACTTGACGAAGTTGCGCCTGCGCAGCGCGAGCCGGTCGACACCCAGTTCGGCCGCGGCGCAATCGATCAGGCGCTCCATGAAATAGTTGGCTTCGGGTCGTCCGGCGCCGCGATAGGCTCCCATCAGCGTGGTGTTGGTAAGCACGCATTTGATGTCCACCGTCAAAAGCGGCGTCGAATAGACACTGGCGATGTTCTTTGCGATGTTTGCCGACAGCGGGTTCGGCGACACGTTGGAAATATAGGCGCCGAGATTGCCGTAGCCGCTGACGCGGAGAGCGAGAAATTTGCCATTACCGTCGAGCGCGAGCTCGGCGTGGATGTTCTGAGCCCGGCCCTGACTGTCCGACAGAAAACTGCCGGAGCGCTCGTCGGTCCATTTCACCGGCCGGCCA
>DASUIA010000215.1:0-3787 GCA_036273255.1 Bradyrhizobium sp. | reverse complement strand
CACGCTCGGACAGAGTGCGATCCAGTTCGCCGCGCTCGAAACCGCCAAGGCGATTGCCACGGGCTTTCGTACCGAGCTGAACGATCACATCATCAGCCACGACCTGCTGGGCTCGAGCGTGGCGAAGCACTATGTGGCGGCCCGCCCGCAATGCCCGACCTGCGGCAGCAGGAAACTCGTCGACCCGCGCCGCGCGGCCGCCCCGATCGAACTGAGCGGCGGCGCCAAATTGGTGATGACCAGCGGCGGCTATCGCACCGTGTCGTCGCGCGCCACGGTGGCTCGGTTCCGAAAACATGTCAGTCCCCTCACCGGGGTGGTCACGCGGCTCGAGCGCATCGAGGCCGATTTGCCGATGAACACCAACTTCCACGCCTCCCATAATTTTTCGGCGCCGGCGCGGAATGTCGATCAACTCCGCGAGGGATTGAGCGGCGGCAGCTTCGGCAAGGGCAGCACCGCCGAGCAGGCGGAAGCCAGCGCGCTGATGGAATCGATCGAACGTTATTCCGGGATTTTCCAGGGCGACGAGATCAGGGTGACGCGCCGCTTCACTGATTTCGCCCCCGGCGATGCCATCATTCCCAACGACGTGCTGCTGTTCAGCGAGGCACAAAGCCGCAGGGATCACCAGGGTTCGGCGGACGATTCGGGTGTGTCGCATGGCGCGCCGGCACCGTTCGATCCTTCGACCAGGATCGAGTGGTCGCCGGTCTGGTCGCTGCGCGACGGCCGTTTCAAATATTTGCCGACCAGCCTGCTGTATTTCTTCTACAGCGGGCCTGCCGCATTCCAGGCGGATTCCAATGGTTGCGCCGCCGGCAACACGCTCGAAGAGGCCATCGTCCAGGGATTTCTCGAACTGGTGGAGCGGGATGCCTATGCGATCTGGTGGTACAACCGGTCGCAACGAGCAGAAGTCGATCTCGGTCACTTCGACGATTCCTATGTCCGCGATCTGCATAGCCAGCTTGCCGCAACCGGACGCAAGCTGTGGGTGCTCGACGTCACCAGCGATCTCGGCGTTCCGACTTACGTGGCGATATTGCACTGGATGCAGAACGGTCGGGAAAACATCGAGTTCGGTTCCGGCGCGCATTTTGACAAGCGCATCGCGCTACTGCGGACCTTGACGGAATTGAACCAGTTCCTGGCGATCGGCCTGATGGGCGGCGGCACCGGGGAGAAATCAAGCCTCGACGGCGTCACACCGTTGCGTCTCGAGGAGTATCCCTTCCTGACGCCGCGCGGCGTCGCGCCGAACACGGACGCGACGATCGGCTCTCCCGACAACACCCGGGATCAGGTGCTGGCTTGCGTCGAAATCGCAAGGCGTGCCGGCCTTGATTTTCTCGTCCTCGATCAGAGCCGGCCCGATGTCGAGGTGCCGGTGGTCAGGGTGATCGTGCCGGGGCTGCGGCATTTCTATCGCCGCTTCGGGCCCGGGCGGCTGTACGATGTTCCGGTCAAGCTCGGCTTACGTGATGGTCCGCTGCCCGAACACGAGCTGACGCCGTTTCTCCCCCATAGCTAGAGGATCCGGCCCGCTGCGCGCTCCCCGAAAAAAGACAGGGCGGCGGGCCTCGGCACCCATCGTTTCCGCGCGACTGAGCGGTCGCGTCACGCTCGAAGCGCAGGCGGACGGAAGCCTCGCCGCCTGCTTCGACGGCTATTCGATCGGTCTGGGAAAGTTCAGCGCCGGTGCGATCGATCGCGCGCAGGGGCTGCGCAGCGGCCTGCCGCTCGGCGCGTTCGCCGGTGCAGGCCGCGCGGCGGATCAGGAAATGGGCCTTCTGGTGCGGAGGCTGGCGCGGCGCGGTCTTCTTGAATACCGGCTTGCGCGTTCGGGCGAAGCCAGGGACGAGGTGGTCATCGAGCCGCAGGTTCCCGACTACTGGCCGCAAATGCCGGTGCTTGGCGGTACCGATGTGATCGTGCTGTCGCGATTTGCCTATCTGCGCCGGCGCGGCAATGAGATCATCCTGGAATCGCCGCGTGCCGGCGCGCTGTTCCGGATCGGCAATCCAACGCTCGCGGCTACCCTCGCCCGGCTCGCCACCCCGCACAGCATCAACAAGTTGCGGCGGCAGGACGGATTTCCCGGACCTGAGTTTCTCGCGCTGCTGGTGGACTGCCGGATTCTCTTCAAGGTCGGCGCCGGCGGTGGCGATGGTCTGCGCGCCCATGAAGGCGACGACAACCTCGTGCTCTGGGATTTCCACGACCTGCTGTTTCACACCCACAGCACCGAAGGCCGACAGGCCAATCCGCTGGGCGGCGTCTATCCTTATGCCGGCGTGATGCCGCCACCGCCCGCGATACGATCGCGCTGGCCCGGCAGGAAAATCGACCTGAGCAAGGCTGTGGCCGTCACGACAGCGGCTCCTCCACCAATCGCACGGCTCCTGCGCGAGCGGCATTCGACGCGCGATTTCGATGATCAGAACCCCTTGACACTGGTCGAGCTCGCGCGGTTTCTCGACTGCACCATGCGAATCCAGTCCAAATGGAGGAGCCGGCTCGACCTCGGTGGCGGCGGCCCCATGGTCGCATACACGACGCGGCCATATCCTTCCGGCGGCAGCAGCTATGAGCTCGAACTATATCTCGCCATCGCCAATTGCGAGGGCCTGGCCCGCGGCTTCTATCATTACGACGCCGACCGGCACGCGTTGGTGGCGATCGAGGTCCGCGCGCCCGAGCTGGATGCGATGTTGACCGCGGCCGGGTTCGCCATGGACGCGTCGGGTCCGCCGCAGGTGCTGCTCACGATCGCGGCGCGCTTTGACCGGGTGTCCTGGAAATACAGCTCGATCGCCTATTCGCTTATCCTGAAGGACGTCGGAGTGCTGATCCAGACGCTCTATCTGGCCGCAACCGGCATGGGGCTCGGCGGATGTGCGATCGGGACCAACAATATCGAGCTGTTCGCCGCGATGACTGGGATCGAATTCCACGTCGAAGGACCGGTCGGTCAATTTGCGTTGGGCCGCGGCGTGCGGGACAACGGGTCCGGGCACTGACCATGGATGAGCCTGATCAGAACCAGGGCGGCAGCCGGGTCGCCGCGATCGCGTGCCTCGCCATCGCGGCGATCTTGCTGGTGGCCGGCCTATGGCTGGCTCATGAACTCACCGCGGCCAGCAAGCTGCAGGACCGCGTGATGTCGGGGCGCACCAACTGCGACGTCATCGAACCTGCGCGATAGATCGAGTTCTATTTGTCATGGCTTCATCCTTCGAGACGCATCGCTTCGCGCGGCTCGAACCACGAGGCCTCGAGAGAGGCGGCCAGTCTAGCTGCAGGGGTGGCGTTGTCCGTCCTGCCCCCGATAGCTCGCCGTCGACTGGCCGCAATAGCGATCGAACCCGTCGTAGATGCCATAGGGTTGACCCGTCACGGGGTAGACGACACGGTCGGGCGGAACGTTGGTGCCTGGATAAAAATCGGGCGGTCCGAAGTTGTGAAGATAGATGTTGTCATCGCCGCGGGCGTGATGGTGATGGTGCCGGACATACATGTCGGCCGCCAATGAGGGCGCCGAAACGGCCAGCAAAAGGATCGCGGTCGCCAGAAGCCTGTATTTCATTGTCGTCCCCATGTTTTAGAACCCTCGCCCCGATGATGCCGTCTCATCAGTCTAGCCTAGCCGGCGCCCACGCGATAGCACCAGCTTGGCTGCGGACGAGGACCGCGACGTACCCGGGGGCATTGGCGACCTACCGGGCCGCGACTGCCGCCCGTGGGGCGACATGATCCGGCAGGCGATCCATGGCGCGCATCATGG
>DASUIA010000214.1:0-3181 GCA_036273255.1 Bradyrhizobium sp. | reverse complement strand
ACTTGACGCCAGCGTCGGGCGCCAGGACCACACGGCTTTGCCGTCCGCATCGGTATCGCTCGTCTTCGATACCGCCTGCGTCCATCGCATCCCGCGCCAACGTTTCGTGACGACCATGATACGCCCCTCTGAGAGGGCGCGAGACGGCGCGCTTAAACCACTGATTTGGGGTCGGTGTGAAGCGCGGTCTTGCCCGTCGTGCCACTTGGCCGCAGCTCTCTGCCGATGCCTTGCATCGCCCCGGAATGACGAAGGAGGGGCTGCCCCGCCTTCTCGCGGCGCTCACCCCTCGCCCTCGTCGCTGGCGAGCAATCCCTTCACCGCGCGGGCCCAGCCGGCGAGTTTCCGCTCCCTTGTCGCCTGGCTCATGTTGGGCTTGAAGCGATGCTCCAGCCGCCAGTTGTCGGCGAATTTCGACGGCTCGGGATAGACGCCGGCGGCGAGGCCGGCGAGATAGGCGGCACCGAGCGCAGTGGTTTCCTGGATCATCGGGCGGTCGACCGGTGCATCGAGGAGATCGGCGAGGCGCTGCATGGTCCAGTCCGAGGCCGTCATGCCGCCGTCGACGCGCAGCACCGTCTTCGCCGTTGCCGCCTCCGGCCAGTCGGCGTGCATCGCCGCCCACAGGTCGAAAGTCTGGTAGCAGACGCTTTCCAGCGCGGCATGTGCGAGTTCGGCGGGGCCGGTGTTGCGGGTCAGCCCGAACAGCGCGCCGCGCACCCGCGGATTCCAGTACGGCGCGCCGAGCCCGACAAAGGCCGGCACCAGATAGACGCTCTGGGTGGAATCCGACTGGTCGGCGAGCGGGCCGGTCTCGGACGCCTGCTTGATGATGCCGAGCCCGTCACGCAGCCATTGCACCGAGGAGCCCGCGACAAAGATCGATCCCTCCAGCGCGTAGGTGCGCCTGCCGTTCAACTGATAGGCGATGGTCGTCAGCAGCTTGTTCCTGGAGACGACCGGCGTCGCGCCGGTGTTGAGCAGGGCAAAGCAGCCGGTGCCGTAGGTCGATTTGATCATGCCGGGCGAGAAGCAGGCCTGGCCGATGGTGGCGGCCTGCTGGTCGCCGGCGATGCCGCAAATCGCGATCGGCCCGCCGAACAGTTCCGGCACGCTGTCGCCGAATTGAGCAGAGGAATCGCTGACCTCCGGCAGCATCGAACGCGGCACCCGCAGGATCTTCACCAGTTCCTCATCCCATTGCCCGGTGTGGATGTTGAACAGCAGCGTCCGCGAGGCATTGGTGGCATCGGTGGCGTGCACCTTGCCTCCGGTCAGCCGCCACAGCAGATAGCAATCGACCGTGCCGAACAGCAATTCGCCGCGCATCGCGCGCTCGCGCGCGCCGGGCACGTGATCGAGAATCCAGGCAACCTTGGTGCCGGAGAAATAGGGATCGATGATCAGACCGGTGCTGGCCGAGATCGCCGGCTCGTGGCCCTCCGCCTTCAGCCGGGCGCAGACATCGGCGGTGCGGCGATCCTGCCAGACGATGGCGCGGTGCACGGCCTTCCCGGTGGCGCGGTCCCACACCACGGTGGTTTCGCGCTGGTTGGTGATGCCGATCGCAGCAATGTCCTTCGGGCCGACCCCGGCCTTGTCGAGCGCCGCGCGGCAGGTCGCGACCGTCGAGGTCCAGATATCCTCGGGCTCGTGCTCGACCCAGCCGGAGGCGGGGAAATGCTGCGGGAATTCCTGCTGCGCGGTCGCCGCAATCGAGATGTCGTCGCGAAACACGATGGCGCGCGAGGACGTGGTGCCCTGATCGATGGCCAGCACAAAGGACATGGCGTTGCTCCCCCAACCAGTTCGCTAGCTGTGTTTGTTTTCCACCGTCATTGCGAGGAGCGAAGCGACGAAGCAATCCATTGTGCTTGCTCGCCGTGTTGCTGGAATGGATTGCTTCGCTTCGCTCGCAATGACGGCGGTGGGTACTTTGTCGCGCCCCGGAACGACTGCCGCCTACACCAGCCCGCCGCTGTCGGTGACGCGGCGCAGGTGGTAGTCGGTGTCGCCGAAGGTGTTCTCGATCATGGTGAGCCGCTTGAAGTAGTGGCCGATCTTGGCCTCCTGGGTCATACCGATGCCGCCATGGAGCTGGATCGACTGCTGGCCGACGAATTTGGCTGATTTGCCGATCTGCACTTTCGCGCCCGCGACCGCAGCGGCACGCTCCCTCGCGTCGTCGAATTCGGACGCCATGGTCGCAAACATCGACATGCTGCGCGCCTGCTCGACCGCGACGAACATGTCGGCGGCGCGGTGCTGCAAGGTCTGGAAGCTGCCGATCGGCACGCCGAACTGCTTGCGGGTCTTGAGATATTCGACCGTGCTCTTGAGCGATTCATCCATCGCGCCGACCGCCTCGGCGCAGAGCGCGGTGCGCGCCTCGTCGACCACGCGCTCGATGAGCGGCAGGCCGTTCTTGGGATCGCCGATCGCCGCATCGGCGCCGACCTCGACGCCGGTGAGGCTGATGTCGGCGGCGTGCAGACCGTCCTGGGTCGGATAGCCCTTTTTGGCGATGCCCTTGGCGTTGCCCGGCACCAGGAATATGCCGATGCCGGCCGTGTCACGCTGTCCGCCTTTGGTGCGGGCGGTCACCACCAGCATGTCGGCGGTCTCGCCGTTGAGCACCACGAACTTCTCGCCGTCGATCACCCAGCCCGCGCCCTTCCTCTTGGCCGTGGTCGAGACGTCCTGCAGGTCGTAGCGCGAGTTCTTCTCGAGTTGGGCAAAGGCAAAGGTCTGGCTGCCGTCGATGATTCCCGGGATGTGCCGAGCCTTCTGCTCGGCCGAACCGCCATGGCGCAGGAAACCGCCGGCGATCACCACAGTGGCGAGATAGGGCTCCAGCACCAGCGCCTTGCCGAGCGCTTCCATCACGATCATGGTTTCGACGCCGCCGGCGCCGAACCCGCCATCGGCTTCCGAAAACGGCAGGCCAAGCAGCCCCTGCTCGGCGAGCCTGTTCCAGACCGCTTTGCTCCAGCCGCCCTTCTCCGCCATGTATTTCTTGCGCTGATCGAAATCGTAGGAATCGGTCAACAGACCGTCCACGCTTTCCTTGAGCAGCCGTTGCTCCTCGGACAGATCAAAATCCATGTGTTACTTCCTTGTATCAAAAAACCGCCGCTCGTCATTCCGGGATGCGCCTCTTGGCGCAGGCCCGGAATCCATA
>DASUIA010000213.1:0-27078 GCA_036273255.1 Bradyrhizobium sp. | reverse complement strand
AAAGCGCGGTCTTTCACGATCCGCTTTTGTTGCCAGCCTTGCCCGCGAACGGTTAGAGACGGTGTGAGAAGAGTTTGGGTCAACCCGGCTCAACTATAATTTTGGTGGAGATAGGCAGCGGCGGGGCGCCAACCCGACCGCCAGAACGCGTTGGACCTGCCCGCGGCGGGGAGTCACGACTCGATCTCCCGCGGGCTGTCAGGAGTCATAAGGCGGCGGCGCACGCACCGGGAACAGGTTAGACGAAACGCGTACCGATGCGTTGGTGCCGCAGCCAGAAACCGGCAAAATAAACTGCGTCCATCTTTCCCTGTTATGGCCGGTTGTCACCCCGTGCGTGCGTGGGGTAACGCGAAAGTCGCCCATGAGTTCATGGTTGCGGCGCGGGGCCGTCAGCCGACGCCAAGCAGCTTCGACTGCAATTCCGGGTCGGACTGAAGCACGCTGCTCGGGCCGGCATGGACGATCTCGCCGTTGACCATGACATAGGCCTTGTCCGCAAAGTCGAGCACGAGATCGACCTTGTGCTCGACCAGGAGAATGCTGGTTCTCTCGCGCAGCTTTTCGATCGCGGCCAGAACTTCCGCAACCACGGAGGGTGCCAGCCCTTCGAAGGGTTCGTCGAGCAGGATCAGACGCTGGGGAGCGCACAACGCGCGCCCGATCGCCAGCATCTGCCGTTCGCCGCCGCTGAGGTTTTCGCCACGGGCGTCCTGGCGCGTGCGCAGTTTCGGGAAGAGCTGGTAGATGTCCTCGAGCGGCCAACCACTCTCGCGCTGAGCCAG
Organism: Bradyrhizobium sp.; assembly: GCA_036273255.1. Classification (GTDB taxonomy): domain Bacteria; phylum Pseudomonadota; class Alphaproteobacteria; order Rhizobiales; family Xanthobacteraceae; genus Bradyrhizobium. The sequence continues at coordinate 26,293 of DASUIA010000213.1, read as the reverse complement.
CGCCAGATTTTCCGCAACCGTCAGGTTCGGAAAGATACGACGTCCCTCCGGTACGATGGCGATGCCGTGCCGGTTGATGCGGTCCGGCGAAAGCGAAGTGACATTGTGGCCGTCGAAAGTGATGGTCCCCTTGGTCGGCTTCAGCAGGCCCATGATGGTCTGAAGGGTCGTCGTCTTGCCGACGCCGTTTCTTCCAAGCAATGCGACGACTTCTCCCTCGCGCACGTCGAGATCGATGTCGTGAAGGACTCGGCTTGCATTGTAGCCGGCGTCGACGCCGCTCAGCGTCAGCAGCGGTCGACGCTCGACCGCGGCGCTGCCGGTCGAAACCGGCTGGACACGCTTGCTGCCGTGCCGGCCAAGATAGGCTTCCAGAACCTTCGGGTCGTTGGCGATGGCGGCAGGCTCTCCCTCGGCGATCACACTGCCCTGGTGCAGGACGGTGATCCGGTCGGAGAGGGCGAGCACCCGGTCGATATCGTGTTCAATCAGCAGCACCGCATGGCTTCGGGACAGTTTCCGGATCACGGTGGCAATCCGTTCGCGGTCGGCGTCGCCAAGCCCGGCCAGAGGTTCGTCGAGCAGCAGCAGCTCCGGCTCGGTCGCCAGCGCCACCGCGATTTCGAGCAGGCGTTGTTCGCCATGGGCCAAATTCGCACAAAGCTCACGGGCGCGATCCGCAAGACCAACGGTCGCGAGCAGCGTCCATGCCCGTTCGCAAACCTCCGGGAGCCGGTAGGCATCGCGCCACAGCGAACCGCGGTAGGGGGAGCGCGCTTGCGCCGCCACCCGTACCGTCTCGAACACCGTCAGATTGGCGAATACGCTGACAATCTGGAAGGAACGCGCGAGGCCGGCATCGATGCGCCGGTGTGCGGGCATGCCGGTGATGTCGAGGCCCCGGAACGTCAACGTTCCACCCTCATTCGGCATCAGCCCGGTCAACATGTTGAAGAAAGTCGTCTTGCCGGCTCCGTTGGGTCCGATCAGGCTGTGCAAGGTACGCGCCTTTACCTTCAAATCGACCTTGTCGGCGACGACCAGCGAACCGAATTTTTTTGACAGACCGTCGACGCCGAGCACGATCTCCTCTCCGGCAGCCGACGGCTCCGAATCCCGCTCCAGCAGGCCCTCGAGGTCCTTCGGGGGCGAGGGGATGTCTTCCGCCGTCAGCGTCCAGTTCCGGCGTCCCCTCAATCGAATCCAGATTCCCGAGATGCCTTCCGGCGACAGCAGAATGAAGGCAATCAGGATCGCGCCGAAGAACAGCCACCAGTGTTCGGTCAGCGAGCTCAACTGGTCACTCAAAATGATGAAGATGATTGCGCCCCAGGTCGGCCCGAGGAAGTGGTGGATGCCGCCCAGGATCGTCATCATCACCGGGTCGCCGGCGTGCTGCCAACTGAGGTTATCGGCATAGACGCTCTGGATCAGGAAGGTCAGCAGGCTTCCGGCAAGGCCCATCACCGTGGCGGAGATGATGAACGCGATCAGCTTGATGCGCTTGGTGTCGTATCCCAGACATTGGACGCGTTGTTCGTTGTCGCGAAGCGCCTGCAACACGCGGCCGAATGGCGAGTGGGCGATGCGCCAGATCGCGTACATGCCGCACAGCACGACAACAACCACGAAATAATGATAGGCGAGAGGAGAACTGAGTGTCGACCTGGAAATTCCCTGCAGGCCGTTTTCTCCGCCGGTCAGATCGGTCCATTTGAAGGCAATCTCGTAGAACAGTTGCGTGAAGGCCAGCGTGAGCAGCGAGAAATAGATGCCGCGCCGCCGCAGGATGAGGAGTCCGATCACCAGGCCGAGGATGCCGGCCGTCACCGTGCCGAACAGGATCGACAAATACATGTTGTCGAACAAATGAAGCACGGCGATGCCGGCGGCGTAGCTGGCTGCGCCGAAGAACGCCGACGCGCCGAACGAGACGAGGCCGGTATAGCCGAGCAGCAGATTGAACCCCAGCGCGTAGAGCGCGTAGATCGCGATCTCCGTTCCCAGGGTTGTCGTCGAGCCGATCCAGCGCAACAGGAAGGGCAGCACGGCGAATGCGATCCCCGCGACCAAAATCGGGTGCAGGAACGATTTGCGCGCCGCATTCATTCGAATCGTTCCCAGCTTTCCCCAAGCAATCCACGCGGCCGGATCAGCAGCACCACGATCATGAGCGCGTACATCACCGCGGTGGACGCCGCCGGCCAGAACTGGATCGACAACGCGACCGATACTCCGACCAAAAGCCCGCTGATCACGGCGCCGCCAAAGCTGCCAAGCCCGCCGATCGTGACGACGACGAAGGCCGGCATGATCGCGGCCTCCGACATCGAGGGGACCACACTCCAAAGCGGTGCGGCCAGCACGCCGGCGACTCCCGCGACCGCGGTGCCGAGACCGAACACCGCCGTGAAAACCTTCTTGAGATTGATGCCCAGCATGCTCACCATTTCGGGATCGCGGCTGCCGGCACGAATGATGCGGCCGTATCGTGTACCGTGCAAGAACAGCCACAGAGCAGCGAGGATTGCGATGGTGATCACCAGCACGAACAGACGATACTTCGTAACCAGGACCGGTCCCCAGACAATGAAGCCAGACAGGAAAGCCGGCGGATTGAACGGACGACCGGCGGCGCCCCAGACGGTGCGGATCAGTTCTTCGGCGAAGAGCGCGATGCCGAAGGTCATGAACAGGCCGAGCAGCGGCTCCTTGCCGTAGAGCGGGCGCATCAGAGTCATCTCGATCAGCATGCCGATGACGCCGACGCCGAGGGGAGCCAGCACGATTGCCCACGGGCCGAGATTGTCGCGCAGGGTGAGGGCCAAATAGGCGCCAAGCGCGAAATAGACGCCATGCGCGAAGTTGACCACGCCGAGCATTCCGAAAATGATCGAGAGTCCGATCGCGATCAGGACATAGAGAAAGCCAAGCACGAGCCCGTTGACGACCTGAGAGATGATTAACTCGGTCATGCCGTATCCGCTTGTTGCAGGGCGAGAGCCGGCGCGACGGCCAAAGGCCGTCTCGCCGGTCAATCGAGCAGGGATTTCAAATCAGCTCTTGAATTGGCAGCCGATGTCGGCCTGGCTGCCATATGCAGCTTCGAGTTGGGCGATGTCCTTCGGATATTCGCTGTCGATGTTGAAATAGTCGTATTTGTCGGTGATCTTTTCCTTCACCGACGCCACCAGCAGCGGCTGGACCAACTGGTGGTCGAAATTGCGGAAGCCGATCGGCGCATCCTTGTAGCCGTCGAACTTGTGCTCCTCCAGGAACGCAACCAGCTTGGTGGAATCGGTCGACTTGGTTTCCTTGATCGCGGTCAGGATGGCCGTTGTGGCGAACCAGTCCTGCCAGCCCTCGACTTCCGGCGGCGCGCCAAATTTCTTTCTGTAGGCCTCGACGAATTCGGCGCTGCGCTTGGTCAGGTGCGGACCGGTATAGTTCCACAGCTTCGGATAGGTGCCGAACGCCGCTTCGGGGCCGGCGGCCCACAGGTCGCTGTCGTTCACGATCGGCGAGGACAGCGCCATCTGCCGTGTCAGGCCGATCTCGTGCATCTGCTTCAGCATATTGGTAAGATCGGTCCCCCCGAGGCCAACATAGAGCACGTCCGGCTTGGCCTGGCGCAGCTTGAGAATATAGGAGCTGTAATCGGTGGTTCCGAGCGGCGCCTGATCATATCCGAGCACGGTTCCGCCATCCTTGACGAGAACGTCCTTCATTTGATTGTAGGCATCGATGCCCCAGGCATAGGATGCGACGATGAAATACCACTTCTTGCCGCGCGCTTTCAGTTGCGGGTAAACGCTTTGCACGGTTACCTTGTTGGGAAGATCGACGCGAAACGTGTATTTGTTGCAGTTCTTGCCGGTGATCTCGGTGGCATTCGGGCCGCTTGCCATCAGCAGCATTTTCGCCTGCTCGGCGACCGGCATGATGGCGAGAACGTCGCCGCTCGATACGCCGCCCTGGATTGCCACGACCTTCTCTTCCTCGATCAGCTTCCGCATGTTTTGCTGGGTCGATTGCGGGCTGGATTCATCGAGCCAGACGATCTGGATCGGGCGATCCAGCACATGTCCGCCGAAATCGTCGACGGCGATCTGTGCGCCGTTCTGACCCGTCTCGCCCTGAACCGCGTAGGGACCTGATTTGGGCAGCAGCAGGCCGATCTTGATGGCTTCCGCGGCCCGCGCGGTGATGACGAAGGGTGCGGCGATCTGCGTCGCGCCTATTGCGGCGCCTGCCAGCAGTGTGCGGCGGCTGATGCCGAACCTCGGCTCCTTGATGAGTTTCATGATCTACTCCCTGTTCTTGATGGGGCCGCGTTGTGCGGTCCATGGAGAAGTGCAGCTTCCTGATGGTCAGCAAACGAGCTGAGAACCGATTCCGTCGGGAGCTTCGATAACGCGGGCCAGATCCGCAGAAGTTGATCAGCCCTGGAACCCGGCCTCATGGGAAGCCGCGGAACGTCGAGATTACAGTGAAAACGTTTTCAGTCAATCGCGTGCATCTAGTCCATCCGAATGAGGCGACGCCGACCGGCGAACGACATTGTCGGTCGCTTCAAGGTCACGCCGCCGCCCATTGCGGATTGCGGAACGCCGAACGAAAACGATTTACACTGAAATCGTTTTCTGGGATATCCGCATTCTCGGCCACCTCGGCAGAGCTCCGGCTGTTCGGCGCCACTCGGGAGGCATGCAACCATGGCGGACCGGCTCTATCTGGATGCGCTCGACCTCTGCGCCCGGAAACTGCTGGAAGACGAGCCGACGCTCGGGGTGAACTTTCCGTACATCACCGCGCCGACCGGCGAGTGGCTTACGATGCCGGCCTCGGTTTCGGCCGGTTACCGTGGAGCGAACTGGAGTCACGGCAACTGGTTCTGCGGTTTCTGGGTTGGCCTTCTGCTGATCTCCTACTTGCGGACGGGCGACGAAAAATACCTGCAACTGGCGGATCAGCGCATGTTGCTGATTGCACCGCGCGCCGATGATGGCAATACGCACGACATCGGTTTCATTTTCCATCCGAGCGCCATCGCGGCGCATCACATCACCGGTGAGGAACGCCATGGCGATCTCGCGCTTCGCGCGGCCGAGCGGTTGCGGCGCCGGCTGATCATGACGCCGAAAGGCAGCTATATCTCATCCTGGGGGCCGCTCGACGACGAGCGCGGTCGCCGGTCGTCGGCCATCGACACCATGGCAAATCTGCCGTTGCTGTATTGGGCAGGCCGGTACGGTCGCGACGCGAGCTATGTTCTGGCGGCCGAAGCCCATGCCATCATGACGCGCGGGGCGTTCGTTCGGCCCGACCATTCGACCTACCATGCGGTCGAATATGACCTCGCCACCGGCGAACGCCGGCGCGGCTTCACCTTCCAGGGATCCGCCGATGAGTCGTGCTGGCCGCGCGGCCAGGCCTGGGCGATCTACGGCTACGTCCGCACCGCGGAAGCGACCGGCAAGCGCGAATATCTCGATCTCGCGGAAAGCCTGGCTGAATATTACCTGCGACGGACGGGTCCGGATCTGGTGCCGTTCTGGGACTTCGACGATCCGAATATCCCGGATGCGCCGAGGGATTCGGCGGCGTCGGCCATCGTCGCGTCGGCGCTGCTCGATCTGGCGGCCCTGCATCCGGACGCGGAGCAGGCGGCGCGATGGAAGAACGAAGCGCTCGCCTTGCTCACCGAACTCTGCCGGCACTACCTTGCGACGGAGGAGTCGCATCGCGGGCTGTTGCGGGAGGCCTGCTATTCCAGGCCGCACAAGGAAGGCGTTGCGAGTGCCGTGATGTTCGGCGACTACTTCTTTGCCGAAGCGCTTTGCAGCGTTGTGATGCCCGGCAAGCTGCGGGCGACGCCCATGCGGCTTTCTGCATGAAGGGGCTCGACGTCAGGGCGGTCAACCGCGGGGTTTGCGGCTTTTAACCGTAGCGCGTCGCGTCGCAGGCAAGGCGCGGGGAGGGGCCGTCGATGCCCGCATGATCAACCGATAGGGCAATTGCACGGTTTTCGGGATAGGCAGGCCGGCGATGGCGTTGATCAGATAGTCGGCGGCGCCACGGCCGATCTCCGCGGCGGGAACGCTGATGGTGGTCAATGGCGGATCGACCTGTGCCGCGAGTTCGACATCGTCGAAGCCCGTGATGGAGAGGTGCTGCGGAACGCCGAGGCCCAGCTTGCGCGCCTCCGCCATGGCGCCGATTGCCAACGTGTCGGTGGTGCAGATGACCGCGGTTGTATCGGGATGATCGTTCATCAATTGCCGCAATGCGCTGCGCCCTTGTGCGAGGGAGAAGTCGGCACGGATGATCTGGGTCGGCTGGAGGTGAATGCCGGCATCCGCCAGCGCTTTCTGAATGCCGTCGAGCCGGGCACGCGAACGGTCGTTTGACGGCGGTACGTTGGCGATGGCGCCAAATCTGAGGTGACCGAGTTTGAGCAGATATTGCGTGAGTTCGCGCGTCGCCCCCTGGTTGTCGATTCCGACTGCCGGAATACCGCCCTGGGCCTTCGAAACGTAGGTTGTGATGACCGGCACCCCCGCCTGTTGAACCAGGGTTCGAAGTTCGGGGGCATGCGACCCGCCGACGAGAACGACGCCGTCGATGCCGCGCTCGATGAGACTCTGCAGCTCCTGCAATTCCCGGCGCTGGTCGTATTGCGAATTTGCGATGAAGAGGGTGTAGCCGGTTTCGCTCAGCCGGTTCTGCAGCGCCTCGACGCCTTCGGCGAAAATGCTCAGTCCAAGCGTTGGCACGATCGCGCCAATGGTGCGCATGCGGCCGGATTTCAGCGCCCGTGCGGCGCCGTCCCGCGTGTAGGACAACTCAGCGATGGCACGTTTAACCTTGTCCCGCAGTTCGAGACGAACAATCTGGGGATGATTGAGGACGCGCGAAACGGTGGCTGCGGAAACTGCCGCTTGCCGAGCCACATCCTCGATCTTCACCCGCGGATTCGGGCGAGGCTTGATCGGCATTTTGTTCATTCAAGCATGCTCACGCCGATCATCGCAGGATCGGGATGGCTTGATCCAATGTCATCGGCCCGAAAATCTAGAACATCGGGAGGTCGGCTAGAAGAGCGGAGTGGGCGTGTGGCTTGCGGGATCGCCCCGACAGCTTGACACCGTCGGCTCGACCCGAATATCCTGAAATCGATTTCATACATCGCGACGGATCGCAAGCGAAAGCGAAGCCAATGGTCAATCTCCTCGAGGGCATTCGCGTTCTGAGCTTCAACCATTTCCTGATGGGACCGGTGGGCGTGCAGTTTCTGGCCGATCTCGGGGCCGATGTGATCGCGATCGAGCCGCCGGAGGGAGCCTTTCAGCGGAAGTGGGGTGGGGCGGACAAGCGCGTGGACGGCCAGACCATGTTGCTTCTCACCGGGAACCGCAACAAGCGCAGCCTCACCCTCGATCTCAAGAAACCCGAGGCGATCGAGGTCGCCAGAAAGCTGATCGCGACCTCCGACGTCGTCGCCGAGAACTTCAGGCCGGGCGTGCTCGACAAGCTGCAGCTCGGGTTTGCGGCGGCAAAAGCAATCAAGCCCGACATCATCTATGCCGCGGCCTCGGGCTATGGCGCCGACGGACCTTACGTCAACCGGCCCGGCCAGGATCTGCTGGTCCAGGCCCTCTCCGGTCTCGCGATGATTACGGGAACGCGCGAACACGGACCGCGCGCGGTTGGAGTTTCCGCGATCGATCACCATGGCGCGGCCCTGTTCGCAGCGGGTATCCTGGCGGCCCTGGTCAGCAGGGAACGAACCGGGCGGGGTTGCCGCGTCGATGCCAGCCTGTTGTCGGCGGCGATCGATCTGCAGATGGAATCGTTTACATGCTATCTGAACGGGCAACGCCCCGAAGACGTTCGCCAAGCCGGACCGATCGCGGGCTGGTACTATGGCGCACCCTACGGGGTCTATGCCACGAAGGACGGTCATGTCGCGATCTCGCTCGGCTCGCTCGATACGCTCAGCGATGCGCTCGGCATTCCGGCCGACCGGCGCATTCCCGACAACGACGCCTACCGGCGGCGCGAGGAAGCCGCAGCGATGATCGCCGCGCTCGTCCTGGAGTTGACGACCGATGAATGCGTGAGGGTTCTCGAGGCGCGCGGTATCTGGCACGCGGCCGTCAACGATTATTCCGACGTCGTGGCCGATCCGCAGGTTGCGCACAACAGGACTTTCCAGACCGTAAAGGGCGCGACGGGCTCGCCGATTACGCTCGTGAGCCATCCCGTCCGCTACGACGGAGATGTACCCGAAATCAGATTTCCACCTCAAAAACTTGGTGCCCAGTCCGACGAGATTCTCAGGGAGCTTGGCTATGACGCCGATCAGGTGCGGGGGCTCCGAACCAAGGGGGCGGTCGGCGCCACCGGCTAGGCCGGCTACCAGCGAACATGCCACTCAACATGGAGGTTGCTCCCATGACTGCGATGCACGCGAAGGTCGGTGACTCCGCCAGATTTTCCAAGACTGTCGGCGAGTCCGATATCTATCTGTTTGCCGGATTGACGGGAGATCTGTCTCAGAATCATGTCGACGATGAATTCATGAGCCATTCGATCTATGGCAAGCGGATCGCCCATGGCGCCCTGATGGTCGGATTCATGTCGACCGCGTCGACGCGGATGATCGACGACAGTCTGCGGCAAGGCATCGACTCCACCCCGGTTTCGCTTGGCTATGACGGCATTCGGTTTCTGAAACCGGTGTACATCAATGATACGGTGACGGTGACCTATACGATCAGCGAGGTCGACGCTGAGCGTCGCCGGACGCTGGCCAGCGTTGAAGTCAAAAACCAGCGCGGCGATCTGGTTGCCGTCGGCAAGCACCATCTCAAATGGACGTTGAACACCCGGGAGCGGGCGGCCTGATTCACCTGTCGCGGTCGTTCGACGCCAGAAGCAACTTGCCGGGTTGCGGCAAGGGTAGGGAATCCATGAGTGCGATGATCCCGAAGAAGTCCAGATGGTCGTCAGCGGCCGAGCGGATGCGCCGACGCATCGATCACAATCTCGGCATTCTCAAATCAGGATTTCCCCATTGGGCCAATTCGCAGACGGGTTCATGGACCACCACGCCAGACGGCGATTGGACCGGCGGCGCCTGGCCGGGAATGCTGTGGCTGTCCGCCATGAGGACCGGTAACGCCAAATATCTGGACGCGGCGCGATTGTGGAGCCATCGGCTCGAGCCGCGCGCCCGTCTGCAGACCGTGTTCAAGGGATTCGGCTTCTATTACGGCGCGGCGCTTGGCGGTCTGCTTTGCGGGGACCGCGAGGCGGCCGCGCTGGCGCTGCAGGCGGCGGTATCGCTGAAAGGGCAGTTCGACGGCCGGCTGCACCTGATCCCGCTCGGGAGCGAAGCGGAAGAATCCGAGGGCGTCGGCAATTCCTTCTCCAGCATCGATTCGCTTCAGGCCACGCCTTTGTTGTTCTGGGCCGCCCAAGAGACCGGCGATGCAACCTACGCCGACATTGCGATACAGCATACGACGCGGGTGATCGACATCCACATGCGCCATGATGGCTCGATCATTCAATCGAGCGAACTTGATCCGAAAAGCGGCCACGTCGCGCGCTACTTCACGCACAAGGGATTTAGCAATGACAGCGTATGGGGCAGGGCCCAGGCCTGGGGCCTGGTTTACACCGCCATCGCGCTGGCGCATCGGCCGCAGGAAAAGCGCTGGATGGAACAACTGTTGAAGGGCGCGGACTGGTGGCTCGCGAACGTGCCGCCCGACAGGGTCGCGTTTTGGGATTTCAACGACCCCGCCATTCCCGATACCGAGAGGGATACCGCCGCAACCGCGATCGCCTGTTCTGCCTTGCTGAAGCTGGTCGAACTTGCGCCGTCAGTGGAGCTTCGCGCCCAATATCGGAGCGCGGCCGAGCAAACGGCGACGGCGCTGGTCGATGGCTTTCTGACGCCGGTTGATCGAAACGACGACCGTCCCGAGGGCATGCTGGTCGGCGGCTGTTTCAACAAGCGGCGCGACGCCCGTGCCCAGGATTCCGCTGCCAATGCAGAAACGATTTTTGGCTCCTATTACCTTTTCGAAGCACTGAATGTGCTGGATGGGACAATCGAGGCCACGCGTATTTGACGCCGCGGATAGAGATTCCTCTGGGCGGGCGTCCCGGCGGTGGCTTTCGCGCGATGGCGATTCCACGACCGTTTCCACGCGCGCTTCCACATCCCCACCAGCGGCGGAGCGCTATCGATGAGCCGACCGGATGCGGCAAACTTCGCACCGGGCCATGCTCGCCACATCAACAGGAGAACGAATTATGCCCCTCATCGAAGTTCATCTGATCGAGAATATTTTCGATTCCGCACAGAAGAGGCAAATGATCGAGAAGCTCACAGACGCAATGGTCAGCATCGAAGGCGAGAATATGCGCGGCGTGACCTGGGTGAAAATTTCTGAAGTTGCCAGCGGCGAATGGGGGATCGGCGGTCAGCCGCTGACGACCGAAGCGGTGAAGGGGCTTGCCGCGGGCAAGAAAGCCGCCTGACGGCATAGCTGTGCCGGCAAGCAGCCCGTGCGACCGCCGCCCGCTGCGCATGCCACAACGCAGCGGGCGCTAGGCCATGCCGATTTTTGCTGCGGCGGCGCGGAAGAGCGCCGCGGCATCGGCGGAGAACTGAAAGGCGTTCAGATACTCCTCGACGCCAAACCGAGGCTGTGCGCGGCGGATCGCCTCGGCGTAGCTGCGGGCTTCCTCGATTCTTCCCGCGAGCACGTGACAGTATGCGGCCATTGCGAGGATCAGGATATGGGCGTTCGGCTGCATCGCCGCCTTGACCGACCATGCCGCGGCGTCGTCGAACTGGCCGAGCCGCACATGGGCCATCGCCTTGCTTCCCAACATGCCAAATAGCAGCGGATCGAACGGGCTGAGCAGGCGCGAATGGTCGGCGGCCTCGATCGCGGCACGCGGATCGCCCGACTGCGAATGTACGAAAGCCAGGGTATAATGGCCAAGTGCGAAGTTCGGACTGAGATTCACGCACTGCCGCAGTTCACCGATCGCTTCGTCGTGGCTGCCCTTGAGCCAAAGCGCGCGTCCCATCGCCCAATGCGCCGCCGGATCGTGTTCGTCGACCATCAGGCCGCGTCCTGCGGCCTCCAGCGCATGCGTCATGTGATGGTTGCGCTCGCCCCAATGTTGAAACGCACTCTGCCAATGGGTGAACGAAAGGCCGGCATGGGCGCGGGCAAAGGTCGGATCCAGTCCCACGGCCATCTCGAAAAACCGCTGGGCCGTCTCGTTCTCGGCCTGGGTGAAGCGATACATGTGCCAAAGGCCGCGGTGATAGGCCTGCCAGGCGTCCAGCGAGTCGGGCGGCCTCAGCACCGCGCGGTTGCGCTCGACCGCTTCGATCTCGCTCGCGATCGACGCGACGATCCGGTTGCTGATGTCGTTCAGGATCGCAAAGACGTCGCTCTGCCTGCAATCGAAATCCTCCGCCCAGAAGATTCTCGCCGTGGCGGTCTCGATCAATTCCACGCTCACTCCGAGTCGGCCCTGCCACCGCCTCACCGATCCGCTGGCGACGTAGTCGACGTTGAGCCGTCGGCCGGCTTCTTCGGGGCCTATCCGCCGAAGGCCGAGCGCGAAGACCGATCCCTCGGCGATGACGAAGAAGCTCCGCAGCTTGGCAAGGCGGGTGATCGTATCATGCGTGAGGCCGTCGGCGGTCTCGCCGATGCCTTGCCTGCGGTCCGGCAGCGCGTGAAAGGGCATCACCGCCAGCGAGGGGCGGCGCGCTGGCTTGGAGCCGGTCTCGGCCCTTGCGCCGGGCGCTGGTGTCGTCGATACCGCAACGGCGCCGCCCGGAACCGCAGCCGATCGCGTGTCGCCGACTTCCTGCCACGCCTTGCGGATCGGCTCGAAATCGAGAGCCTCGGCCTCGTAGAGTCGCGCCGCGGCCGCCAGGTGCCGCCGGCACGCGTCGACGCGCCCGCGCCCGGCGAGACTGCGTAAAAGTCCGATCTGCGCCCTGTCATCGAACGGCGCGAGCTCGACCCATTTTTCGAGCGCGGCGATCCGCTTGGCGGAATCCGGCGGGAGGCTGTCGACGAGCCGCTGAAGCAGCGTGGCGCGAAACGCGGCGTATCTGCTCTGCTGCCCGGTCAGCCACAGGTTGAACTCGGGGCAGCGCTCGATGATCAGCCCTTCGAGCAGATCGCCGGTGTAGAGGTCGCAGAGCGCCTGCAATGGCTCGGCGCCGAGCGTGTCGATCGCGCCATCCATCGCAGAGGCGACCTCGATCGCGTCCACGAACCAGCCGTCCAGCCGCAGCGCGACGGTATCGCCGGACGTCACGACGACATCTCCGGCGGCGTCTCCCAGGAGGCCTCTCAGCTTGCTGAGGCACCACCGAAGCTCTCCCCTGGGGTCATTGGCTGCCTCGTCCCACAGCAATTCGCAGAGCCGGCTGCGCCGCGCCGGGCGCTGGGTCAGCGCGAGAAAAGCGAGCAGACCGCATGTCTTGCGAGAAGCTGGCAGATCCAGCGGCACGCCCCCGCGCTCGATCGCCAGTGGACCGAGCATGCGGAGCCGAACGCCATCGGTCTCGCGATGGCGTCCCGGCGGATTGCATTCCATAGTCATTTCCACGGTCGTTCCAACGCCAGCGGACCTTAAAACCTTGTATCATCGAATCTATTCGGCCGCATCCGGCATCGCGCCGGGTGCATCGCCCGTCACATAGGGAGCACGAAAATGCCTGCTGCAACAGCCGTCAGGACGACGCGGGGTCGCGGTCGCCTTTTCGACAGTATTCTCGATACCGTTGGCGACACCCCGGTGATCCGGGTCAATAACATTGGCGTAGAAGGCAGGACCATCTACACCAAGGCGGAATACTTCAATCCGGCATCCTCGGTAAAGGATCGGCTCGCCCTCAACATCATCGAGGCCGCCGAGCGCGCCGGCGCGCTCAAGCCCGGCCAGACGGTGGTCGAGGCGACCAGCGGCAATACCGGCATCGGCCTTGCCATGGTCTGCGCCCAGAAAGGCTATCCGCTGGTGGTGACGATGGCCGACAGCTTCTCGGTCGAAAGGCGCAAGCTGATGCGCATGCTGGGCGCCAAGGTGGTATTGACCCCGCGGGCCGAGAAAGGCATCGGCATGTACCGGAAGGCGGTCGAGTTGGCAGAGACCCATGGCTGGTTTCTCGCCAGACAATTCGAGACCGCGGCCAATGCCGAGATCCATGAGAGCACGACCGCCCGGGAGATCATCAATGACTTCGCCGGCCGGCGCCTCGACGTCTTCGTCACCGGCTACGGGACCGGCGGCACCGTCACGGGCGTCGCGCGTGTGCTCAGGCGCGAGCGGCCCGAGACCCGTATCGTGCTGTGCGAACCCGCCAACGCCCAACTGGTCGGAAGCGGCATCCCACAGCAGCGCGCCGCCGATGGGGCACCGGCCGGCGGCCATCCGGCATGGGAGTCGCATCCCATCCAGGGCTGGACGCCAGACTTCATTCCCGCCGTGCTGCAGGAGGCCATCGATGCGAAATCCTGCGACGAGGTTGTGCCGGTTGCCGGCGCCGAGGGCATGGTCTGGACCAGGCAGCTTGCCCAGAAGGAAGGCATCTTCACCGGGATATCAGGCGGATCGACCTTCGCGGTCGCGCGCCGGATCGCGGAACGTGCACCGGTCGGCTCAACGATCCTGTGCATGCTGCCCGACACCGGAGAGCGCTATCTGAGCACGCCACTGTTCGATTCCATCCAGGCGGATATGAACGAAGAGGAACTTGCGCTGTCCCGTTCGACCCCAACCTGCCAGTTCGCGGCTGCCTGAGACCTGCGCGATGCAAAGCCTGCCTCACCGATCGCGAAAAGCGCTCGAGGAAACGCTCGACCCCGAAGATTGGAGCGATGCGCGCGCGGTCGCCCGCCACGCGGTCGACGACGCGATCGGGTATCTCCGCGACATTCGCGATCGCCCGGTCTGGCGGAACATGCCGAATGAGGTCAGGAACGGATTCCAGGTACCCCTGCCGCACTCGCCGACACCACTGTCGGAAGTCTACCGCGAGGTCGCCGAAACGGTGATGCCCTATCCGATGGGCAACATCCATCCGCGCTTCTGGGCCTGGTATATGGGGTCCAGCAACTTCACGGGAGCGTTGGCTGATTTTCTGGCCGCGATCCAGGGATCCAACCTTGGCGGCGGCAATCACGCCGCCGCAAGGATGGACCAGCAGGTCGTCGACTGGTGCAAGGAGATGATCGGCTTTCCGGCTTCGACGAGCGGGTCGCTGGTCAGCGGCGGATCGATGGCCAACACGGTGGCCCTGCTCGTCGCGCGCAATGTCAAGGCCGGCGTCGACGTGCGCGAACGGGGCGTCGCGGCCATCGAGAGGCCGTTGCGATTCTATGCCTCGGACCAACTCCACAGTTGCCATCGCAAGGCGATCGAGGCGATGGGGCTCGGCAACCGCGCGCTTCAGCGCATCCCGACCGGAGACGATCTCCGCCTCGACCTGCAGGCGCTTGGCTCCGCCATCGCGCGCGACCGTGCCGCGGGATTTCAACCGGCGTGCGTGATCGCCAATGCCGGGACCGTCAACACCGGGGCGATCGACGATCTCGAGGCCATCGCCGACCTGGCGGCGCGCGAGAACCTCTGGTTCCATGTGGACGGATGTATCGGTGCGCTGATCGCCATCGCGCCCGACAACCGCCATCGCGTTCGCGGCCTGGAGCGTGCCGATTCCGTCGCGCTTGACCCGCATAAATGGCTGCATGCGCCCTTCGAAGTCGGATGCGTCCTGGTTCGCGACGCCGCGGCTCATCGGGCGAGCTTCTCGCTGGAACAGGAATATCTGGGCAGGGCGCCACGCGGGCTCGCTGCTGCCGACTGGCTCTATGAATATGGCCTGCAAACGAGCCGCGGATTTCGCGCCCTGAAAGTCTGGATGGCGCTGAAGCAGCACGGCGTCGAAAAATTCGGACGACTGATCGACCAGAATATCGCCCAGGGACACTATCTCGATGAGTTGATCGCCTCGGAGCCGCAACTCGAAATTGCAGCGCCAACCACCATCAACATCGTCTGCTTCCGCTATCGTGGGTCGGGCCTCGACGAAAATGCGTTGCGGAACCTCAATGTCGAAATCATGATGCGGCTGCAGGAAGACGGCATTGCCGCCATCTCGGATACGACCCTTCACGGAAGGCACTGCCTGCGGGTCGCCATCAACAACCATCGCACACGACGCTCCGATCTCGACCTGCTGGTGCGAGAGGTTGTCCGCCTCGGGCGACACATTGTCGGCGCGGGATAAAAGCGGAGGATAACAGGCGCGGAATTGGGGCGCCGGATGAGCGGAATGCTGGTTGCCCGGCATCACGGGGCAGGGAGAGCCTGGGGACCATCGCGAGGATCTGACCATGGATATCGGCGAGTGGCTTCGAAACATCGACCTCGGGCAGTACGAAGCGACTTTTCGCGACAATGAGATCGATGGCGAGATCGTGCGCAGCCTGACGGCCGACGATCTCAAGGATCTCGGCGTCACGCTGGTCGGGCATCGTCGCAGGATACTGGCTGCGATCGCGGAACTGCCGGCGCCGGCCATGACTGTCCCCGCGGCTGCGGGCACCGGCCACTCGCCCCAGGTTGCGGCCGAGCGGCGCCAACTGACCGTGCTGTTCTGCGATCTTGCCGGATCGACGGCGATGTCGGCTCGCCTCGATCCCGAGGACATGCGCGAGATCATTCGGGCCTATCAGGACGCCTGCACCGGTGTGATCGCCCGCTACGACGGCTTCGTCGCCAAATTCATGGGGGACGGCGTGCTTGCCTATTTCGGATTCCCTCGCGCCCACGAAGACGACGCCGAACGGGCGGTGCGGGCTGGACTTGATCTGAGCGACGCCGTTGCAAGCCTCCAGACGCCCAACGGAGAAATCCTGCAGACGCGCATCGGTGTCGCGACCGGAATCGTCGTCGTCGGAGACCTCGTCGGCGAAGGGTCCGCGCAGGAGCAGGCCGTGATCGGCGACACGCCCAATCTGGCCGCACGCCTGCAAGCCCGCGCCGAGCCAGGCGGCGTTCTCATCGCCGACCAGACGCGTCGGCTGCTCGGCGATGCCTTCGAGCTGAAGCCGCTGGATCTGCAGGGCCTCAAGGGGTTGGACGCCTCGGTCCGCGCTTGGGCGGTGCTGCGCGAGGCCGAGACGGAGACGCGCTTCGAAGCGTCGCGATCAAACCGCATGACCCCGTTCGTCGGACGCGAGCCCGAGGTGGCGCTGCTGATCGAGCGATGGCGGGACGCCTGCGCGGGCGAAGGCAAGGTCGCGTTGCTCTCGGGCGAGCCCGGCATCGGCAAGTCGCGCATCCTGGCTGCGTTGCGCGAACGGATCGCCGACGAGCCACATCTCGCGATCCGCTATCAATGCTCCCCGCATCACGTGAACGATGCTTTCTACCCGATTGTCAGCCACATCTGGCGGAGCTGCGAGTTCGGCAACGATGAGCCTCCGACGGCACGACTTGAAAGGCTCGAGGCAATGGCCCGGCGTTCGCGGCTCGAGCCAAGGGAAATCGTTCCGTTCGTGGCGTCGCTTTGTTCGATTCCACTCGAAGGTCGCTACGCGCAACCCGGATTGGCCCCCGCCGAACAGAAGGAGCGTTTGATCGGCGCGCTGCTTGCGCTGTTTGAAGGCTTGACCAGGCAGGCGCCGGTGCTCGCGTTGCTGGAAGACGCGCACTGGATCGACCCGTCGTCGCTCGAGCTCTTCAATCGTCTCGTCGACCGGATGCCCGAATTGCGGGGGTTCCTCATCGTCACGTTTCGGCCGGAATTCGTGCCGCCCTGGGTTGGCCAGGCGCAGGTCCAGTCGCTGGCGTTGAGCCGGTTCGGGCGGCGCCACGCCCTTGCCATGATCGATCGGGTGGCCGGCGGCAAGGCACTGCCGGCGGAGGTTCTGGAGCAGATCGTCGCCAAGACCGACGGCGTACCGCTTTTTGTGGAGGAGTTGACAAAGACCGTGCTGGAGTCCGGGCTGCTGCGGGAGGACAACGGGTCATACGTGCTGGCCTCCGTGCTTGCGCCGCTCACGATTCCCTCGACCCTGCAGGACTCCCTGATGGCGCGGCTCGATCGTCTGGCTCCGATCAAGGAGATCGCGCAGATCGGCGCGACGATCGGCCGTGAGTTCTCCTTTGACCTTCTGGAGGAGGTATCGCCGATTCGGGGCGTCGCGCTGCAGGATGCGCTCGACGAGCTGGTTGCGGCGGGACTCATCTTCGGCCACCGGACGCCGTCCGAGGTGACCTATGCGTTCAAGCATGCGCTGGTCCAGGATACGGCCTATGCGACGCTGCTCAGGAGTCGCAGGCAGCAACTGCATCAACGGATCGCCGAATGCCTTCGCGATCGATTCCCGGAGCGGGCCGAACGCGAACCCGGAATTGTGGCGCACCACTTCACGGGGGCGGGTTTGCCGAAGACGGCGATCGAATGGTGGAGTCGCGCCGGCACTCAGGCGATGCACCGCTTCGCCAACCATGAGGCGGCTCTGAGCTATGCCAACGGCCTGAACCTGATGGCCGAACTGCCGCCAGGCGAAGAGCGGGATCGGCAGCAGCTGGCGTTCCGTCTCGCGCTCGGACCGGCACTGCTCGCGGCGCGCGGCTATGCTTCCGATGAAGTCGAACTCAACTACCAGGAGGCGGGCCGGCTCGCCGAAGCCCTGTCCGACCGGGAGGCCGTATTCACGAGCGCTCGTGGGCAATGGCATTACCTTTACGACCGCGGCCAGCTCGATCGCGCGCTGGCGCTTGCCGAGCGGCTATGCGCCATCGGGACGGAGGAGGCGAGCACCGAGAAGAGCTGCCTCGCGTTCCGCGCTCTCGGTTCGACCCTCATGAGCAAGGGTGAATTTGTCCGTGCGATCGAGGCTTTCGATGGTGCCATCACCCGCGGCAGCCAGGCGTCGCTTGGCACCTGTTTTGCCCATCACGGAGAGGAGCCGCACATCGTCGGGCTGCAATACAAGGGACTGTCGCTTGCGGTTCGGGGTCATGCCGACACCGGCCTTGCAACGGCGCAGTCGGCGCTGTCGCTGGCAAAAACCTTGAACTTTCCGCTGATGGTGGCCTTCGCCTCGACCGCTGTCGGCATGGTGTTGATGCTCCGTCGCGAATACCGGCCCTGCGCCGCTTTGGTCCGCGAGCAAATCGAGTTCTGCTCGGAGCAAGGGTTCATTTTCTGGTCGGCAGCACACGAAATCCTTCATGGCGCCTCGCAGGCCTGTCTCGACAGGGATTCGCGGGGGGTCGCCCAGTTGGAGCAGGGCATCCAAAACTGGAAGAAGACCGGAGCCGCGCTGCACATCCCGACCTGGTCATCCTATCTCGCCGAGGCCGCGCTTTGCGTCGGCGATCTTGATCGCGCGGAGAAGGCCATTCTGAACGGGATCGAAACCTCCGAGAGCCACGGCGACGCCTTCGCGCTGGCCGAATTGAAGAGGCTCGCCGGACAGATTCTTCTGAGACGGGATCGTCCCGGGGAGGCTCGTCGCGCATTCGAATCGGCCGTGGAAATCGCTTGCCGGCAGGAGGCTGGGTTGTATCTGCTGCGGGCCGGTCGCGATCTGGCGCGTTTCCTCGCCGATCACGGCGAAGCCACGGTCGCCCGGGACATCCTGTCGCCGATCACCGAGGGCGTCACTGAACACAGGAGTGGCGCGGATTTCCTGGAAGCCTCGTCGCTGCTGTCGAGTTTGTCGAAAGCCAGTACGGCCGCCGCTGCCTCGCGCCGGTAGACGCGCTCCCGTCATCCCCCGCTCTCGCTGTCATCCCGCCCATCACTGTCATCCCCGCGAAAGCGGCGATGACAGTGAGGCGGGAGCCGCTGCCTGGGGCTTGTAAGTCGCGGGCGTGTCATGAAGATCGTCATGGCCGGGCTTGTCCCGGCCATCCACGTCTTTCTGGTTTCGTTGCCGCAAAGACGTGGATGCCCGGGACAAGCCCGGGCAAGACGAGCTATGGGACAAGCTTGGGCATGACGAGCTTTTGCGCTTTTCCGTTCAAACTCCCAGCAACTCAATGATCTCATCCGCAAGCTGCTCCGGCGGCCGGCCGACGGTGTCGAGCCGGATCTCGGGGTGCTCGGGGGCCTCGTAGGGGGCGTCGATGCCCGTAAAATTCTTGATCTTGCCGGCCCTGGCCCTGGAATAGAGCCCCTTGGGGTCGCGGCGGACGCATTCCTCGATCGGGGTGTCGACGAACACCTCGATGAACTCGCCGTCGCCGACCAGCGCGCGCACCATCTCGCGCTCGGCCCGGTAGGGCGAGATGAACGAGCAGATCACGATCAGGCCGCCGTCGACCATCAGCTTTGCGACTTCGCCGGCGCGCCTTATGTTCTCGACCCGGTCGGCCTCGGTGAAGCCGAGGTCGCGGTTCAGCCCATGGCGGACATTGTCGCCGTCGAGCAGCATGGTGTGCCGGCCGAGCGCGAACAGCTTCTGGTCGAGGATGTTGGCAATGGTCGACTTGCCGGCGCCGGACAGCCCGGTGAACCAGACGATGCACGGCTTCTGCTGCTTCTGGGTGGCGCGCTCGGTCCTGCCGATGGTGAGCGGCTGCCAGGCGATGTTGGTGGCGCGCCGCAGCGGGAAGGCGATCATCCCGGCCGCGATGGTCCGGTTGGTGTAGCGATCGATCACGATGAACGAGCCGGTCCTGTGGTTGGCCTCGTAGGGATCGAAGGCGACCGGAAAGGCCACCGCCACGTTGCAGAAGCCGATCTCGTTGAGGCCGAGCGTGGTGGCCGCGAGGTGGTCGCGGGTGTTGACGTCGATGCGGTGCTTGATCGTGGTGATGCTGCCGGTGACCGACTGCGTCCCGATCCGGAAGATATAGTTGCGGCCCGGATCCATCTGATCCGCATCCATCCAGATCACATGCGCCGCGAACTGGTCGGCAACGTCAGGCCGCTCGGTCGGCCGCGCCAGCACATCGCCGCGACCGACATCGATTTCGTCTTCCAGCGTCAGCGTCACCGCCTCTCCCGCTTCCGCCGCCGCCCGGTCGCCATCTGCCGTGACGATGCGGCTGATGCGTGTCGTGCGCCCGGAGACGGCCACGACGATCTCCTCGCCGGCGGCGATACGGCCGGACGCCACGGTGCCAGCATAGCCACGGAAATCCAGGTCGGGCCGGTTGACCCATTGCACCGGAAACCGGAACGGCTGGGCGGCTCCTTCCGACCTGATGTCGATCCGCTCGAGGTAGTCGAGCAGGCAGAGACCATCGTACCAGCCGGTCAGGGCCGAGCGGTTGATGATGTTGTCGCCAAATCGCGCCGAGATCGGAATCGGAGCGATCGAGGTGAAGCCGAGACCGGCGGCGAAACTCTCATAATCCCTGACAATGCGATCGAAGGCGTCCCTTTCGTACCCGACCAGGTCCATCTTGTTCACCGCCAGCACGACATGGCGAATGCCGAGCAGCGAGCAGATGAAGGAATGGCGCCGGGTCTGCACCAGCACGCCCTTGCGCGCATCGACCAGGATGATGGCGAGCTGCGCATTGGAGGCGCCGGTCGCCATGTTGCGGGTGTACTGTTCATGGCCGGGCGTGTCCGCCACCATGAACGAACGTCTCGGCGTGTTGAAAAACCGGTAGGCGACGTCGATGGTGATGCCCTGCTCGCGCTCGGCCTCCAGCCCGTCCACCAAAAGCGCGAAATCGATGTCGTCGCCGGTAGTGCCGTGCCTGGCGCTATCGCGTTGCAACGCCCTGAGCTGGTCCTCATAGATCATCTTGCTGTCATGCAGCAGGCGGCCGATCAGGGTCGATTTGCCGTCATCGACCGAGCCGCAGGTGAGAAAGCGCAACTGGTCCCTGGTTTCGGGGTCGCCGGGTCGTGGGGCTAGCTTGGCGTCCATCAGAAATAGCCCTCCCGCTTCTTCTTCTCCATCGAGGCGGCTTCGTCGCTGTCGATCAGCCGGCCCTGTCGCTCCGAAACCTTCGCCGTCTGCATCTCCGTGACGATCTCCTCGATGGTGCCGGCGTCGGAGTCGATGGCGCCCGAGAGCGGATAGCAGCCGAGCGTGCGGAACCGGATCATCCGCTGCTCGGGAATTTCGCCGGGCTCGAGCGGCAGCCGGTCGTCGTCCACCATGATCAGGGCGCCGTCCCTGCGCACCACCGGCCGTCGGGCGGCAAAGTAGAGCGGCACCACCGGAATCGCTTCCAGCATGATGTATTCCCAGACATCGAGCTCGGTCCAGTTCGACAGCGCGAACACCCGCATGGTCTCGCCCTGCCGGATCCTTGTGTTGAACAGATTCCACAGTTCGGGGCGCTGATGGCGCGGGTCCCAGCCATGGCCCGCCGAGCGGAACGAGAAGATCCGCTCTTTCGCCCGGCTCTTCTCCTCGTCGCGGCGGGCGCCGCCGAAGGCGGCATCGAACTGATTGGCATCGAGCGCCTGCTTCAGCGCATCGGTCTTCATCACCTGGGTGTGCAGCGAGGAGCCGGAGGCGATCGGATTGATGCCGCGGGCAAGGCCCTCCTGGTTGACATGCACGATCAGATCGAGCCCGAGGCGCCGCGCGGTCTCGTCGCGAAACGCGATCATGTCGCGGAACTTCCAGGTGGTGTCGACATGCAGCAGCGGGAACGGGAGCCTCGCCGGATGGAACGCCTTGAGCGCGACATGCAGCATCACGCTGGAGTCCTTGCCGATCGAATACAGCATGACCGGCTTCTTGAACTCGGCGACGACGTCGCGCATGATCTCGATCGACTCGGCCTCGAGCCGCCGCAGATGTCTCGGCAGTGTGGTTCGATCTTTCTGGGTCGCGGTGATCAATGGCTTCATCCTTCGAGACGCATCGCTTCGCGCTGCTCCTCGGGATCAGGTCTCGGACCTGCTCCCATTCCTCGGGATGAGGTCTCAGACCCTCATGGTGAGGAGCGCGCTCGCGTGTCTCGAACCACGAGACCACGGGAGAATCAACAACGATTCGCGTGAACCGGAAAATGCGTCAGTTATTGCGGGAAACGGATGCCCAGGCCACGAAGTGGCCGTTGCGGTATTGCGGCTTGCCGTATTGCAGCGGCTGGCCATCCAGGTCGGTGACACTGCCACCGGCGGCCAGCAGGACGGCATGGCCTGCAGCAGTATCCCACTCCATGGTGGGCGCCAGGCGGGGATAAACATCTGCTTCGCCCGCGGCGATAGCACAAAATTTCAGTGACGACCCCGAAGGCCGCAGTTCGGCAACGGGATGCCGGTCGATCCAGGCCTGGGTTGCGGGGTCGAGATGGGAGCGGCTCACCACCGCGCGCCATCCTTGCGCCGGCAGCGGCCGCGCCTGCATCGCGGACAACCCGCTGAAGGTCGGCGAGGGGCCGCGATGGGCGACCGCCATCCTGCATGCGGTCGCGCCGCCGAGGTAGAGCTCCTGCAACGCCGGTGCATACACCGCGCCCGCCACCGGCATGCGGTTTTCGATCAGGGCAATATTCACCGTGAATTCGCCGCTGCCCTGAATGAACTCCCGGGTGCCATCGAGCGGATCGACCAGAACAAATCGATCGGCTTCGATCACCGGCGTCGCCGAGCAGGTTTCTTCGGTGATGACCGGCAAATCAGGCACGTTGCGTTGCAGGCACTGGCGGATGATTTCGTCGGCCGCAAGGTCCGCTGCGGTTACCGGTGAGCCATCGGACTTGGTGGCGGGGTCGCCGGCGCTGGCGCGGGCCTGCATGATTGCTTCACCGGCGCGGACCGCGATCAGGCCGAACAGGCGCGCCAGCCTGTCCCGTTCGTCCAGGCATGGTCCGTTGGTCACGTCGCAGGTTCTCGCGACGGTTGCGATGCCGGTGTCTGGATCAGTCCCAGCCGCTCGGCGTCATAACCGCGGCCGAGAATGGCCTGCCACCAGGCGCGCTGTTCGACATACCACCGCACCGTCTTCTCGATGCCGGTTTCGAAATTCTCCTCGGCCCGCCAGCCCAGTTCGCGTTCGAGCTTCGAGGCGTCGATGGCATAACGCCGGTCATGGCCGGGACGGTCGGTGACGAAGCTGATCAGCCGCCGGCGCGGCCCATCGACAGCAGGCGCGATCCGGTCGAGCAGATCGCAGATCGCTTCCACGACATGCAGATTGGTGCGCTCGTTGCGGCCGCCGACATTGTAGGTCTCGCCGACGGCGCCGCGCTCCAGCACCAGCGACAACGCCTTGGCATGGTCTTCGACATAGAGCCAGTCGCGCACATTGCTGCCGTCGCCATAGACCGGCATCGGTTCGTCCGCGAGGCCCTTGATGATCATGTGCGGAATGAGCTTCTCGGGAAAATGATAGGGCCCGTAATTGTTCGAGCAGTTGGTCACGAGCGTCGGCAGCTCATAGGTTTCGCGCCAGGCTCGGACCAGATGGTCCGACGACGCCTTGCTGGCGGAATAGGGCGAGTTCGGCGCGTAGGCCGCCGTCTCCGAGAAGGAGCCCTCGGTGCCGAGCGAGCCGAACACCTCGTCGGTCGAGACGTGCAGGAAGCGAAACCGCGCGCGTCTTTCGGACGGAAGCCTTCTCCAGTGCCGCAGCGCTTCCTGCAGCAGCGTGAAGGTGCCGACAATGTTGGTCCTGATGAATTCGCCGGGGCCGTCGATCGAGCGATCGACGTGGCTCTCCGCCGCGAGGTTCATCACGGCGTCGGGCTGGTACTTGTCGAACAATCTGCGCAGCAGCGCGGCTTCGCAGATGCAGGTCTGCTCGAACGCATAATGCGGATTTCCGAACGCGCCGGGAAGCGAATCGAGATTGGCCGCATAGGTCAGCTTGTCGATATTGACCACGCGCGCATCGCTGTCGCGCAACAGATGGCGCACCACGGCCGAGCCGATGAAACCCGCGCCGCCGGTCACGAAAATCGTGAAACCCCCAAAGCGCATGGTTCTGGTTTGCCTCCACGCGGGTTGCGCATCCTCAACGGAACCGAGAACGACGAGGTGTGGTCCGGCCCGATGCGCGCATGTGCAGCCGCCAGCAAAGCCCGACGGGCCTCGCATTTGTTCGTGAAAGGCATAGCAGATTGGATGCGGTGCAACAAGTTTTGCCCGGAATCCAGCGTTAACGACTGACTTTGGTCACCAATTTTGACAAAGTAGCTTCTGGAGGCTACGTTGCCTGCATGCGCTCTGTTGGTCTCAAATTGCTCAAAAACAAGCTCAGCGAGTATGTCCGGCTCGCCGCCGGCGGCGAGACCGTGCTGGTCACCGATCGAGACCGGGTGGTTGCAGAAATCGGCCCCCCGCGGCCGACTCGAAGCCCATTGCTGTCGGACGCATTATGGCTGGACGCCTGCCGCCAAGGCTGGATCACGCCGCCGGTTTTGATCGGACGTGAGCCGCCGGCGCGTCAACCGGTAATGACCATCGACGAGTTGCTGGGCGATCTGCAGCGTGATCGAGCGGAGCGATGATCTACCTCGATAGTTCGGTGGCGCTCGCCTATCTTTTGGCGGAAGACCGATTTCCCTCGGAGCTGCCATGGGATCAGCCGTTGGTGTCAAGCCGGCTTCTAGAATGCGAGGTCTGGAATCGGGTCAACGCGCATCAACTGCAGAATTCACATGGCGACGCGGTGCGCAATTTGATTGGCAGAGTGGCCATGATTGAAATGGTGGGGCCGGTGCTGGAGCGCGCGCTACAGCCATTTCCGGTTCCGGTGCGGACGCTCGATGCCATTCACCTCTCAGCCCTCGAGTTTGTGCGAGCGCAAAAACAGAACGTGCAGCTTGCCAGTTACGACGAACGTTTGCTTTCCGCTGCTCGTCTTCTCGGAATAGCCGTTTGGAATGGCCGCAACGACCCCGGCCGACCTTAGCAACTCCGCACCGCATTCCCGAACTGCACTGGCGGCTCGTCACGGCGCGCCGGACCCACCCGCCACGATTTTCTCGTTGAGTTTTTGATCGACGGTCTGGACCGTTCGGTCGATCTCGGCATTGGGCACGCCAAGCTGATACGAAATCAGCTTCACCAGCAGATCGACCCGCTCGATGAAAGGCGCGCCGCTGGCCACCGCCCGGGCTGCCGACGACGGCTTGAGCAGGCTTTCTGCCGCCTTGGCATATTTCTCGAACGGAACCTGGTCCTGCGGGTCGGCGCCGAGACGGCGGGCGATGGCATCGACATGGTCATAGATGGACTGCGAGAGTTTCAGATCATCGTGCACCGCGTCGCGGATCGACTGCGGCTCGTGCAAGGTGATGCAGCGGTAATTCCCGGTCAGCAGCATCGACCATTTGGCCAGGGGGACGAACAGCGAATCGAACACCTTGAGCTTCACCGGCACGTCCCGGCCATCGAGCTTCACCGCGTCGATGTCCGCTTCCAGCTCGCGAAGCAGCCGGTTGTGGGTCTCATCGGCGAACGTTGCGGCCTTGAAGTTTGTGGCCAGCCCGACATGAAGGACATTCGCCTCCTCCTCCGGCGGGCGGAAGGCCTGCGGATCCGGCGAGCACAGCGACACCAGCCCCGGCTTGAACCGTTGCCACACCAGCGCATTGGTATACGCCTCCTCCAGCTCCATTTTCGCCAGCGCCGGGATTCGCTTGAGATAGGGCAATGGCGGCATGTTCATGATCGAAAGACAAGGCAGCTTCGCCTCTGCAATCTTGATCATCAGGACCCGGATCGTATGGTTGGTGTATTGCGGTTCCTGCATGGCAAGAGCCACCAGATCATAGCGGGAGAGATCGACGTCGGCGGGCGTGGTCGCGTCCAGGGTCCCCGGCAATCCGCGCGACAGGATCTCGCGGTGCATCGTCTCGTCGCGCAGCTTGATGCGGACTTTGGTGCCGTCGCGATTGATGAGTTGTGCAGTGTTCTTCCGGCAAACCAGGGTCACGTTGTGGCCTGCCATCAGCAGCTTCGTCGCCAGCAAGGAGCCATACGAGGCTCCGAGGATCAGAATATTGCGCGCCATGCTCTCTTGTCCAAAGATTGTGCTGGAATTCCCGCAAATGCCCCGGCCCGAGGCTGGTCTACCGTACATCGATTGGTATTACAATTACGTGGCCGTCCTCATGGTCCGTCGCGCCCGGTGCAATGAACCCGAACGGAAAAGTCGGGAGTACCTCAAAGACGTGCTCTCGAAGTACGATCCGCATCGGAAAAGCGAGCGATAGCGTTGGCTTCGGCCGAGTCTTATGGCGCCGGTGGCGACGGCCAGTTCATCGGTCAAAGGCCGAGCAGCGGTTT
>DASUIA010000212.1:0-14538 GCA_036273255.1 Bradyrhizobium sp. | reverse complement strand
AGCGCGGAATAAGCCGTAAACCATTGCGCAGGGGATGTCCGGGTGCCTCCGCTGAGCCTGTATGCTCATGCGCGCCCTTCTCCCTTTGCGTATGAGACCGCGGGTGCAGCGCGCGCCCGGCATTCCCTGCGCCCTTGGTTTATGGAGGGGCAAGCTTATGGCAAGAACTCGGGCGATCTGCGCCGCGAGAATGCGAACGGCCGTCATTGCGAGGAGCGAAGCGACGAAGCAATCCATGTCTCCGCGTGCTGTGACATGGATTGCTTCGCGGAGCCTGTCATCGGGCGCGCATTCGCGCGACCCGTTGGCTCGCAATGACGGAGATAAACCACCGCCGTCATTCCGGGGCGCGAAGCGAAGCGGCGCGAGCCCGGAATCCATCGCACCGCGATCACTGCGGCCCAATGGATTCCGGGTCTGCGCCAAGCGGCGCATCCCGGAATGACGACTGAGAGGCGCGCGCCAACTGGCGCATCCCGGAAATGACGAGGGAGAGCGCCGCGGGAATGCGAACGGCCGCTCACGCCGCCAGCGTGTTTTCGACCAGCTTGATCCAGTACGAGGTACCGAACACGATCGCCTCGTCGTTGAAATTATAGGCGGGATGATGCAATCCGGCGCTGTTACCGTTGCCGCAGAAGATGAAGGCGCCGGGCCGTGCTTCCAGCATGTAGGAGAAATCCTCGGCCCCCATCATCGGCGGCATCTG
The DNA here is from genome assembly GCA_036273255.1 of Bradyrhizobium sp. Lineage (GTDB taxonomy): Bacteria > Pseudomonadota > Alphaproteobacteria > Rhizobiales > Xanthobacteraceae > Bradyrhizobium. The sequence continues at coordinate 13,829 of DASUIA010000212.1, read as the reverse complement.
ATGAACATTGGCATCACCGGCAATCTGCTTCGCCACGCTGGCCGCGACATCGGTCTGCGTTGGGTGGTTGACCGTGACGGGATAGCCGGGCTCATAGACCAGATCGATTTTCGCGCCGGTCATCTGGGCGACGCCAGCGACCACCTCGCGCACCCGCTTTTCGACCAGTTCCCTCGCTTCCGGGGTCAGGGTCCGCACGGTGCCCCTGAGTTCGGCCGTCTGCGGAATGACGTTGCGGGCATTGCCAGCGTGGAATTCGCACATCGACACGACCGCCGAGTCCAGGGGATCGATGGTGCGCGACACGATCGACTGCAGGCCGGTGATGAGCTGCGCGCCGACCAGAACGGAATCGATGCATTTGTGCGGACGGGCCGCATGGCCGCCCAATCCTTCGATCCGAATATCGACGGCATCGGTGGCCGCCATCACCGGGCCGGGGCGGATCGCAAACGAGCCGATCGGAATTCCCGGACCATTGTGCATGCCATAGACCTGCTCGATGCCGAAGCGATCCATCAGCCCGTCGTCGATCATCGCCCTGGCGCCGGCACCGCCCTCCTCCGCCGGCTGAAAAATCACCACCGCGTCGCCGGCGAAATTGCGGGTCTCGGCGAGATAGCGTGCCGCGCCGAGCAACATCGCGGTGTGACCGTCATGGCCACAGGCATGCATCTTGCCCGGCGTCTTGGAGGCGTAGGCCAGATTGGTCTGTTCCTCGATCGGCAGCGCATCCATGTCGGCGCGCAGGCCGATCACCTTGACGTCGCCATTGCCCTTCGGCTTGCGGCCCTTGATGACGCCGACCACCCCGGTGCGGCCAAGACCGGTGGCGACTTCGTCGCAGCCGAATTCACGGAGCCGGTCCGCCACGAATGCTGCAGTGCGATGCACGTCGTAGAGCAACTCCGGGTGTTCATGGATATCACGGCGCCAGGCCTGAATATCGGGCTGAAGGTCGGCGACACGATTGATGATGGGCATGAAATGTCTCGGTTGGAGGTGTGAGGCTTTGACTTGGTGTAGCACGGACCAGCAGGCCGCCCAATATGCGGATTTGCGCACCGGGCAGATCGGAAATAAGAAGCCGGCATCGCGATCGTCGCAGACGGGCGGAAATCCAGAGATGTCGAAGCAGCTTGAAGGTGATTTTGATTATATTGTCGTCGGCGCCGGCACCGCCGGCTGCATTGTGGCCAATCGCCTGTCGGCCGACCCTTCCAAGCGCGTCCTGATCCTGGAGGCCGGCGGCAACGACAACTGGATCTGGTTTCACATCCCGGTCGGATATCTGTTTGCGATCGGCAATCCGCGCTCGGACTGGATGTTCAGGACCGAGCCCGATCCGGGCCTCAACGGCCGTTCGCTGGCCTATCCACGCGGCAAGGTGATCGGCGGCTGCTCCGCCATCAATGCCATGATCTCGATGCGCGGCCAGGCCGCCGATTACGACCACTGGCGCCAGCTCGGCCTGACCGGGTGGGGCTGGGATGACGTACTGCCGGCTTTCCGGCGGCTGGAAGATCATTTCCTCGGCGAAAGCGAATACCACGGGGTCGGCGGCGGCTGGCGGATCGAAGCGCCGCGGCTGTCCTGGGCCATTCTGGATGCGGTCGGCGCGGCCGCGGAGGAAATGGGAATAAGGAAAACAGCGGATTTCAATACCGGCGACAACGAGGGCGTCGGCTATTTTCACGTCAACCAGAAACGCGGACGCCGCTGGTCCTCCGCGCGGGGTTTCCTCAAGCCCGCCTTGGGAAGGACCAACCTGCGTCTGGAAAAGCACGTGGTGGTCGATCGCCTGATCGTCGAGCGCGGTCGCGCCGCCGGCGTGCGTTTCAGCCAGGGCGGTGAAGTGGTCGAGGCGCGCACACGCGGCGAAGTGATCCTGTGCGCCGGCTCGATCGGATCGATCCAGGTGCTGCATCGCTCCGGGATCGGGCCCGCGGACTGGCTGACCCCGCTCGGAATCGAGACCGTGCTCGATCGCCAGGGCGTCGGGCGCAATCTGCAGGACCACCTGCAGCAGCGCGCGATCTACAAGGTCGAGGGCATTCGCACGCTCAACGAGACCTACTATTCGCTTGTAAGGCGCGGGCTGATGGGCCTCGATTATGCCTTGCGCCGCCGCGGCCCGCTGACCATGGCACCGTCACAGCTCGGGATTTTCACCCGCTCGGATCCGCGCCGCGAGCGCGCCAACATCCAGTTTCACGTGCAGCCGCTGTCGCTCGACAAGTTCGGCGACCCGCTGCACCGCTTTCCCGCGATCACGGTCAGTGCCTGCAATCTGCAACCGACCTCCCGCGGCACGGTGCGGATTCGCTCCGCGCAGGTCGATCAGGCGCCTTCGATCGCGCCGAACTACCTTGCAACCGACGAAGACCGCGGGGTCGCCGCCGACGCGATCCGCACCACGCGGCGGTTGATGAAGCAGCCGGCGCTTGCACCCTATCATCCGCTGGAATTCCTGCCGGGTCCGGCGGTCGGCGACGACGATGCCGCGCTGGCGAAAGCCGCCGGCGATATCGGCACCACGATCTTTCATCCGGTCGGCACCGCCAGGATGGGCGCGGCCAGCGATCCCCTGGCCGTCGTCGATGAGCGATTGCGGTTTTACGGGCTGGCCGGACTTCGGGTGGTTGATGCCTCGGTCATGCCGACCATCACCTCGGGCAATACCAACACGCCGACCGCGATGATCGCCGACAAGGGCGCCGCGATGATCCTGGAGGATTCCCGATAGGTCGCCAGGAAAAGCCGGCCGCATCCGGCGGCAGCATCACGGAAACGTCATCTCCCGCCACGCCGAATCCGGCCCTTGGGCGCAGACCGGCGGGAATAAACCTCGCGCGTTCCCAATCACGTCCCCGCAAGCCCAATCACGGGCCGATGGAGACGGCAATGAGCGAGTTTGATCACCAATCCGACGATGAGGGCCGCGGCGTCAGCCGGCGGCGCGTGCTGGAATGCATGACCTGGGCCGGCACCGGCGTGCTCTGGACCATTTCCGGCGGCGTGCCCCGTTCGCTGGGACTGGTCGGTTCGGCGCTGGCGGAGCCAGCCGGCCTGACTTTCCTGCAGATCAGCGACAGCCATGTCGGCTTCGACAAGCCAGCCAATCCAAATGCGCTCGGCACTCTTGAAGAGGCGATCGGCAAGATCAAGACGATGCCCGTCAAACCCTCCTTCATGATCCACACCGGCGATATCAGCCACCTGTCGAAGGCGTCGGAATTCGACGATGCCGAGCGCATCATCTCCCAGGCCAAGCTCGACGTGCATTACGTGCCCGGCGAACATGATTTCCTCGATGAAGAGGTGAAGTTCTATCGCGAGCGCTACGGGCGCGGCGCCCAGGGCGCCGGCTGGTACTCGTTCGACGCCAACGGCGTGCACTTCATCGGCCTCGTCAACGTCGTGGACCTGAAGGCAGGCGGCCTCGGCAATCTCGGCAGTGAGCAGCTTGAATGGCTGGAGCAGGACCTCAAGGGACGTTCCAGATCGACGCCGATCGTGGTGTTCGCCCACATCCCGCTGTGGACGGTCTATCCGGCCTGGGGATGGGGCACCGAGGACGGCGCCCGCGCGCTGGACTACCTCAAGGGGTTCGGCTCGGTGACGGTGCTCAACGGCCACATCCACCAGGTGATGCAGAAGGTCGAGGGCAACGTCACCTTCCACACCGCGCGTTCCACCGCCTTCCCGCAGCCGGCGCCCGGCACCGCCCCGTCGCCCGGACCGATGAAGGTCGCCGACGACAAGCTACGCAGCCTGCTCGGCGTCGCCAGCATCAATTTCAAGCCGGGCGAACAACGCCTCGCGATCATCGACACCCCGCTGCAGGGCTAAAGGAAATTTGCAATGCGACTGACAACTCTCCGCAACCTCGGCGCTGCTCTCGCCTTCAATGCCGCCCTGTCCTTGTACCCGGGCTGCGCCTACGCCGAACCAATGACGGTAACCATCGACAATTTCACCTTCGCGCCGGCCGAGCTGACGGTGAAGGTCGGCACCACCGTCACCTGGAAAAACCACGATGACATCCCGCATACCGTGACTTCGGCGGGCAAGTTCAGATCGAAGGCGCTGGACACCGACGACAGCTTCTCGTTCACGTTCACCACCGCCGGCGATTACCAGTATTTTTGTTCGCTTCACCCGCACATGACCGGGATGATCAAGGTTGAGTAGCGGACAAAACCAAGGCATCACAGCAATGCCCGGCCGGCAGATCGTGGCCGGCCGGGTCGATGGATTTTCCGCTAACGCCGGACAGGGGGCGATGCCGGTCGATTTTTCCTTCAACGATACCGACAGGGCGCAGCGTTTTCGCGAGGCCGCGCTGCCGCATCTCGACGACGCCTATACGCTGGCGCGCTACCTGCTCCGCGATCCATCCGACGCCGAGGACGCGGTGCAGGAATGCTATTTGCGCGCGCTGAAGCATTTCGACAGCTATCGCGGGCCCGCGATGAAGCCCTGGCTGCTCGCGATCCTGCGCAACGTCTGCCGCGCCGAATTCGCCCGCCGCGCCGGATCGCCCACCGGTCTCGTCGACGATGCGCCCGAGCACGCCGAGCAGACACCGCTATGGCGCGACGCGCCGGAAACACCGGAGACCCATGTCCTGCGTCAGCGGGAAGCAGCGACGGTCCAGGAACTCGTAGCCGCGCTGGCCGAGCCATTCCGTGAGACGCTGGTATTGCGCGAGATTCAAAATCTTTCGTATCGCGAGATCGCCGACATCGTCGAGGCTCCAGTCGGCACCGTGATGTCCCGCCTCGCCCGCGCGCGCGCCATGCTGCGGGCGGCCTGGATGGCGGAAGAGGAGCAACCGAAATGACGTGCGACGAGGCAGAGATTCTTCTTCATGCGCTGCTCGACGGCGAGCTCGACGCCGGCCACGCACGCGAGGTCGAAGACCACCTCGCCGACTGCCCGAAATGCGCCGCGCAGCTTGCCGCCTATCGGGAAATGAGCAGGGCGGTCGCGGGCACCAATTTGCGCTACGCGGCGCCACCCCAGCTTCGCCGCCGCATCGAGGCTTCACTGCCGCAACCGCAGGCGCAAAGGCGGGTGCCGAACCGGCGTTCGGTGCTGCGGGGCTTTGCGATGGGATCGGCGATGTCGGCGATCGCGGCGACCGGCCTCGTCGCCATCGTGCTGCGCAACGACGACGAACAGCGCATTCTGTCCGAGGTCGTCTCGGCACATCTGCGCTCGCTGCAGGCGGGGCATCTGACCGACGTGATTTCCACCGATCAGCATACCGTGAAGCCGTGGTTCAACGGCAAACTGGACGTCGCACCGCCCGTGATCGACCTCACCGCCCAGGGCTTCACGTTGATCGGCGGCCGGCTCGACTATCTCGATGCCCGTGCCATCGGCGCCGTGGTATATCGGCGGCGCCAGCACATCATCAATCTGTTCGTCGCGCAGACCGCCGACGCCGGACACCACGCCGCCAAAATGGAGACCATGCAGGGATTCAATATCTGGCGCTGGAGCGATCGCGGATTGAATTACTGGGCGGTGAGCGATCTCGGCGCCGACGAACTCGCCGAATTCGGCGAGAAATTGCAGGCCGCATCGCGATCCAGCAGCGAAGGCTAGGCAGGCCACGACGGACGCCGCGTCATGCCGTTCTGCGCACGGCGTTGTCGACCAGGGTCTTGCCGAGCGACCAGATCGCGCCGGGAACCTTGTGGCTGGAGGCGATCACGCTGTCGAACGCGGTCTCGATCCAGTTGCAATCCTGTTCGGTAATGGTCAGCGGCGGCAACAGCTTGATGGTATGGCTGCCATGGCCGGAAACCTGGGTCAGGAGCTTGTGATCCTTGAACAGCGGCACCGTGATGAGCTGGCAGAACAGGCCCTTGTTGGCGGATTCGAGAACGTTCCACGATGCCTTCAGCCGAAGGGATTTCGGCGGCCCGAATTCGACGCCGATCATCAATCCCTTGCCGCGAACCTCCTTCATCAGTTCATAGCCCGGAACCATTCGCGTCAGCGCCAGGCGGAGTTCCGCGCCGCGTTTGGCGGCGGCCTCGACCAGCTTTTCCGATTTCAGCACTTCGAGGGTCGCGATTCCCGCCGCCATCGCCAGATCGTTCTTCGCGAATGTCGAGCCGTGTACGACCGCGCGGTCCATTCGATTGAAGACCTTGTCGAAGATGCTCTTGCGGGTCAGCACCGCGCCGACCGGAACGTGGCCGCCGGACAGCGCCTTGGCGAGCAGCACCATGTCGGGCTCGACGTTCCAGTGCTCAACCGCGAGGAACCGTCCGGTCCGGCCGATCCCGGTCTGGATTTCGTCGGCGACGAACAATGTCCCGTAACGTCTGCAGAGCGCGGCGGCACCCGGCAGGAATTCATCGATCGGCAGGTTGACGCCTTTACCCTGAATCGGCTCGACGATGAATGCCGCCACCTCGTGCGAGGACAGCGCCTGCTCCAGCGCGGCAAGATCGTTGAAGGGAATGGCAGTGCATCCCGGCAGCAGCGGCTCGAAACCGCCGCGGAAGTTGGGATCGTCGGTCAGCGAAAGCGCGCCATAGGAAAGCCCATGGAACGAATGGGCGCAATACACGATGCCGGGCCGGCCGGTGGCGCTGCGCGCGAATTTGATCGCGGCTTCGACACACTCCGCTCCCGAATTCGCAAAAAAGACCTTGTCCAGATAAGGGACATATTCCAGCAGTCGTTCGGCCAGCACACCGGCCAGCGTCGAAACGTCGAGTTGAACGAGGTTTGGCAGGTCGCTATCGAGGACGCTCTTCAAGGCCTGACGCAGCGCCGGATGGTTCCGTCCGATCGCAAAAACGCCAAAACCGCTCAGTAAGTCGAGGTAACGGGCACCGTCACGATCAAAGAGGTATTGGCCTTGACCCTTCTGAAAGCCGACATCATAGCCGATTGTCTTGAGAACCCTGACGAGCTGCTCGTTCAGATGCCGCGCATGCATGGAACTACGCTGCGACTGGCGATCGAGAAACATCTCGGAAACGTCTAGATTTGAATATAGCATTGGCTACATAGGTCGGTTGATGGCCATCTCGTCAACTGAAAACACCCAATGCGGCTTTATGCCCGCTTGGATCACATCCTTAAAGCACAGGTTTAGACCATGTTGCACTGCCCACGATCGATCATGCGTAAGGTAGCATATTCCGGACTTTTTCTGACCATCAGCGTCGCGTCGGCCCTGGCGGCGGATCCCACCGGCGACTGGAGGGTGGCGGACGGCGTCGCCGACATACGGGTTGCCGAATGCAACGGCAGCATGTGGGGTGCGGTCGAGTGGGAGAAGATCCCGGGCGGTCACGACACGCATAATCCCGATGTGTCAAAACAAGGCAGGCTTACGCTGGGCATGCCGATTCTGCTCGACATGAAGAAGAAGCCCGGCACCGATCAGTGGGAAGGCCAAGTCTACAACGCCAAGGACGGACAGACCTACAGCTCAACGATTCGTCCGGTCGGTACCGACCAGCTCGAAATACAAGGCTGCGTTCTGGGCTTCCTCTGCGGCGGCGAAACCTGGACACGCGTGGCAGGGCCGATTCCCCCGAGCCCGGTCAACAGCATGGCCAAGGGCGCGCCGAAGAACACCGGCTCCATCCCGAGAACCGCTGCGCCCAGGACGGTTGGGGCCGCCAAACCGCCGGCGCAAAGACAGGCAGCGGCGTCAGCGGCGCATCCGGCCGATCCGGTCGGCGATATCTGCCTACTTCCCGACATCGCGGGGTTTGCCCATTAGCGCCGGCTGGAACAGCAACACCGCCGCAAGTGTCATCACCAGCGAGAGCGCGAGCAGTTTGCCCATGCTCGCGGTTCCAGGATGGCTCGATAGCCACAGGCTGCCGAATGCCGTCGCGGTCGTCAGCGCACTGAAAAAGATGGCGCGGGTCAGGCTCGATTGCAGCAGATTGGTCCGGCCCGCCCGCCATGCCGTGACATAATATATCTTGAAGGCGACGCCGACCCCGAGCAACAGCGGCAGCGCGACGATATTGGCGAAGTTCAGCGGCAGCCCGATCAGCACGCAGATTTCCAACGTCACTGCGCCGGCGACCAACAACGGCACCAGCGTCAGCATCACGTCGGTGAGCCGCCGCAGGGCCAGCCAGAGCAGCAGGCTGATCACGATCAACGCCCACAGCCCGGCATGAATGAAGGCCCGGACGACGGTGTCGCCGGATTTGAGAATCGACACCGGACCGCCGATCGCATTCGGTTCGGCGGCAAGCACCGCACCCGCGAACTTGCGCAGCGTATCGTTGTCGTTGGGATCGCCGCGCGGCAGCGCCTCGACGCGCTGCAGCCCGTCCTTGGTTTTCCAGGACGCCACCAGATCAGCCGGCAGGGTCTGCAGGCTGACCGGCTGCGCCTGCAGCGAGTTCCTGAGCTGGTCGAACACGATGTTCAGCGGCGTCACGAAGACGGCCTGGGTCTTGTTCCGCATCGCCTCGCTCGATCCGGCGAGCTTGGACAGCGCATCGGCGAGACGCCGCGACGCCACGGCGCCGGGACCGGTTGCATCGCCGGCCACCTTGCGCAGGCTCTCCGCCGATTCGTTCAGGGCCTGAACGTTTTCCTGGTCGGATGGCGCAGGATCGATCGAATCAGGGTTGAGCGCGGGATCGAGCACCTTGGCGCCCTGGGCGATCAGTTTGAGTTTTGCCGGCTGGTCGTCGGGCACGAAGCTTTCAAGCGACATGACACGAAGAACTTCCGGCACCTTTTCCAGACGCGCGGCAATCTTCCTGGCGTCCTCGTCGGAATTCGTCATCACGTTGATGGCATTGGCGCCGGTGTTCGGGTCCTTCCGGAGATCAAGGAAGGTCGCGATCGATTCAACCTTCGGGCTGCGCAAATTGATCGGATTGAAATCGAACCTGAGGAAATAAAGCAGCGGCAGCCCGGCGACCGCGACCACGAGAGTGCCGACAATGATGCCGACGCGATGTTTTTCGAGGAAGTGATCGACCGGCGCCAGGAAGGCATAGCCGACGGCTTCCTTCTCGCCCGGCGGGTTGAGCAGGCTGAGCAATGCCGGCAGCACCGTGATGCTCGATAAAAAGGCGATCAGCATGCCGACGCCGGCGATCTCGCCGAGTTCGGAAACGCCCTTGTAGTCGGTCGGCAGGAACGAGAGGAATCCGGCCGCCGTCGCCATCGCCGCCAGCGAAAGCGGGACCGCGACGTATTCGGCGGCCTGCACCAGCGCGGTCTGAAGATCATTGCTCTTGAAACGCTCCGAGCGGTAGCGAACACTGAACTGGATGCCGAAATCCACGCCAAGACCGACGAACAGGACCGCGAACGCGATCGATAGCAGGTTGAGCGAACCCACCATCATCAACCCGACCGCGGTGGTGATCGACAGGCCGACAAAGAGATTGATGAAGACCGCCGATATGATCTTGGTCGAATGCAGCGCCATCCACAGAATGAACAGCACCACGAGCACGGTGCCGATGCCGTTGACGACGGCACCATCGGCAACGGTCGCGAATTCCTCGTTGGCGATTGGAACCGGTCCGGTCAGCCTCACGCGGGCGCCGTATTCACCGGAAAGATTGAGGTCGCTGGCGGCCTGCCGGATGGTGTCGGTCGCAGCCTTGCCCGGCTCGAGCGCGTTGAAATCGAGCACCGGCTTGAGTTCGATAAAGGAGCGCCGTTCGGCATCGGTCAACGGCTTGTCGCTGACCAGTTCGCGCCAGGAGAAGGTCCCCGAGCCGGTCTGAAGTACATGCTCCACGGTGTCGGCGATTTGTGTGAAGGGCCGCGCGGTGCCGTCGAGTTTGAATTCCCCGCGCTTGATGCCGACAAGCCCGGTCTCGAGCGCGCCCGTCAGTCCACGCAGGCTTGGGTCACCCGCCATGATTTCGATCAGCGGCGCGGCCGAGGCGAACTGGCTGGTGAGTCGGGCGACCTCGGCCTGGGGCAGGAACAAGAGCCCGTTCTTTTCGAAGAATTCCCCTGAGCCCAGCGCCTCAACCGATTGAAAATGCTTGGTATCATGGGACAGTTTCTGCTTCAGCGCGGCACCCGCCGCGCTGGTCAATTCCGGCGTCGGCGCGTCCACCACGGCCAGGATGGTACTGTCGCGATCGAAGGCGCGATCGAACTGGTTGTCGCGCTGGCGCCAGTCCAGTTTTGACGAAATCAGCGTGTTGATGTCGGTGTTGATGGAAAAGTTACGGGCCGTGTAGAAGCCGGCTGCGACCGCAAGGATCAGAGCGAGAAGGACCGTAGCAAAGGCAAACCGCGTGCAAGCTTTAACGACCGTTACGACAATACTTGTCAGCACGTCTTCTCTTTCTAAATGGCAAGAACTGGCTGGAAACGCCCGCTGTCTAGCGGAGTTCCGCCGGCCGATCTAACGCTGTTTCGGAGGTTTGGCCTTCACCGGACCAACAGACAGGGTAAACGTGCCCAAATCGCGGTCGGGGGCTGGTATAGTTCGGATCGGCCGGCAGTAAAGTGACGAACAAGTGAGGCTTCTGGCCACTTCATCTGCGCTAAGGTCAAGGTCCTTACTGTATCATGATACCATTTTGCCGATAGCCTTGGGGAACCTTTTTGCGATCCGCCTTTTCTACTCAATCAATTTTTGACACAAAGCCCCGTGCTTGGGGACGGAACGGAGGGAATGGCCGGTCACGGTTGGGAAAGGCCGATCATTTGCCGTGCGGAGATGAAAAGAATGGGTTTGGTGCAACGTGCGTAACGGGCGTCCAATGGAAGTGTTTCTAGCGCAGCCGCGGGGGTTCTGTGCCGGCGTGGTGCGCGCAATCGAGATCGTCGAGCGCGCGCTCGAGAAGTACGGCCCACCGGTTTATGTGCGCCACGAGATCGTCCACAACAAATACGTGGTCGAAAGCCTGAAGAACAAGGGCGCCATCTTTGTCGAGGACCTGTCGGAAGTGCCGCCGGACGCCGTAACGGTATTCAGCGCGCATGGGGTGGCAAGGAGCGTCGAGGAAGAGGCCGCATCGCGCGGTCTGCCGGTCCTCAACGCGACCTGCCCGCTCGTGACCAAGGTCCACAATCAGGGCAAGCGGTATATGTCGAAGGGTCGGGCGCTGATCCTGATCGGGCATGCCGGGCACCCCGAGGTCGAGGGAACCATGGGTCAGGTTCCCGGCCCGGTGCTGCTGGTCCAGAATGTCGAAGACGTCGCCGCCCTGAGCCTGCCCGCGGACACCCCGGTCGCCTATATTACCCAGACTACGCTCAGCGTCGATGATACCAAGGACATCATTGTCGCGCTCCAGCAGCGATTTACAGACATTCAAGGCCCGGATATCCGGGATATCTGCTATGCGACACAAAACCGCCAATCTGCGGTAAGGGACCTCAGCAAGCTGGTCGACGTTATCCTCGTGGTTGGGGCGGCCAATAGTTCCAATTCGAACAGGTTGCGCGAGATCGGCACCGAGGTCGGCGTCGCGAGTTATTTGATTGCCGACGGGAGCGAATTGAACCCGGACTGGCTGAAGGACGCGAAGGCCGTCGGCATCACCGCCGGCGCCTCGGCGCCGGAGGTCCTTGTCGATGACGTGATCGAGGCCCTGAGACGCATCGGACCGGTCGAGGTATCGGTGCTCCCGGGCCGGGAGGAAAATATCGAATTTCGGCTTCCGGCAGAACTGGCCGCGGGCTGATCCACTTCTCTACCGAATTCGGAAAGAAATCTGTGATGGCAATACCGTTCTTCAAGGAAATGCGCATCGGCGCCTATCTGATCAAGCAGAAACTGCGCGGCCGCAAGCGCTATCCGCTGGTGCTGATGCTCGAACCGCTGTTTCGCTGCAACCTTGCCTGCGTCGGTTGCGGCAAGATCGACTATCCCGACGCGATCCTCAACCGCCGCATGTCGGCACAGGAATGCTGGGATGCGGCCGACGAGTGCGGCGCACCGATGGTGGCCATTCCCGGCGGCGAGCCGCTGATCCACAAGGAAATCGGTGAAATCGTGCGCGGCCTGGTGGCGCGCAAGAAGTTCGTATCGCTGTGCACCAACGCACTTCTGCTGGAGAAGAAGCTCGATCTGTTCGAGCCGTCGCCCTATCTGTTTTTCTCGGTGCACCTGGACGGACTGAAAGACCACCACGACAAGGCGGTATCGCAAAAGGGCGTGTTCGATCGCGCCGTTTCCGCGATCAAGGCCGCCAAGGCGCGCGGCTTTGCCGTCAACGTCAACGCCACCATCTTCGACGGACACGCGGCCGAGGACATCGCCAAGTTCCTCGACTTCACCACCGAACTCGGTGTCGGAGTTTCCATGTCGCCGGGCTATGCCTATGAGCGCGCTCCCGACCAGGAGCACTTCCTCAACCGGACCAAGACCAAGAGCCTGTTCCGTGACGTCTTCGCACTCGGCAAGGGCAAGAAGTGGAATTTCATGCATTCCGGCCTGTTCCTGGATTTCCTGGCCGGCAATCAGGACTACGAATGCACGCCGTGGGGCATGCCGGCGCGCAATATCTTCGGTTGGCAGAAGCCCTGTTACCTGCTCGGCGAAGGCTACGCCAAGACCTTCAAGGAACTGATGGAGACCACGGATTGGGAGACCTACGGCACCGGGAAATACGAAAAATGCGCCAACTGCATGGCGCATTGCGGCTATGAGCCGACGGCTGCGAACGCGGCATTGGCCAATCCGCTGAAGGCGATGTGGGTGGCGTTGCGCGGTGTCAGGACGACGGGGCCGATGGCACCCGAGATCAATCTCGATAAGCAGCGGCCGGCGCAGTACATCTTCTCGGCGGAAGTCCAGAAACGTCTGTCAGAGATCCGCCGTGACGAGGCTCTCGCCGCCAAGCAGAAAGCCTCGACAGCCGCGTAGGCTGCGCAGCGCGCGGTTGAAATCGATCCCGGTAGAGACCAGCGCGCGCAGGCTCAGCGGGTTGCGCGCTACGCCGCGCAGAACCTTGCGCAAATCGATGTCGCCGTTGGGCTTGATCGCCGCCATCGCCAGCGCCGGCAAGGCGCGGGTGGCGGGGTCGCTGATGACGCGCAGCGCGGCGAATGGGAGACCGACCTCGGCGGCATAGGCGGCGGCGATATGGCTCTCCATGTCGACGGCCGCAGCCCCCGTTTGCGACCACAGGGCGGCCTTCTTGGCCCGGGCCGCGATGACCTGCTCGACGCCCGCAAGGCCACCCCTGACGACGCGCCGGCGCCCCAAGGCGACATTGGCGATCAGTTCCTCGTTCAGCGGCAGGCCGGCCAGCCAGCGGGTATCGCCGTCCATCACTTCGGTCGCGACCACGACATCGCCTGATTTCAGCTCCGGATCCAGTCCGCCGGCGACTCCGAAGCTGATGACCCCCCTGATGCTGGATGGGTCGACCACTGTCAAAAGCGCCCGCAATTGCCGCGGGTCGCTACTGCTGCAAATGACGGTCAGGCCGGGCCCGGCCGCAATGCGGGCCTCCTGCACCAGACCAGTCACAATCAGCACCGGCCGCGGGTCAATTCGATCGCCCGCGGAAACCCCGTCCCAAGCCCCCAAATTCACATTCCGACCCCTACCACCCTGCTGTTAGTGCTGCTCAAATTCCGATACCGCGCTAGCGCCCAGAGCGGAAAGAACTTCGAGTAGCCATGATAACGCAAATAAAACACCCGCGGAAAGCCCGTTGCCGTGTATTGCTGCTCGTCCCAAAGGCCTTTTTTGGTCTGTGTGCTTTTCAGGTACTCGATCCCCCGGGCGACGGCGGGATGGCCGACCTCTCCCGCGGCCATCAACCCGAGCAGGGCCCAGGCCGTCTGTGAAGCCGTCGTGGGCGCCCCCTCGAACCCCTTATAATCGA
>DASUIA010000211.1:0-24812 GCA_036273255.1 Bradyrhizobium sp. | reverse complement strand
ATCCTAAAATTGCCCCATGACCCAAACGACTTATTTTGCACGTCACCTGGTGCTCGCGGGCGCGATGATCTCGGGGATGCTGCTGGCGCTCGCGGTGCACATGCTGGGCGCGCGTTACGGTCTCGACCTCGCCCTCCTCTGGCGCTCCGACGCGGGCGATTTCATGCCGGCCGGCGCGGCGATGGCGTGGTGGTTGATCGCGACGGTCGGTTTCTGCGGCGGCTATTTCACCGCGACGCTGATGGCAAGCGCGGTCTCGGGACAGATTCCGCAGCGAATGCGACAGTTCCTGATCGCGGTGGGCGTCCTCATATTGCTCGGGGCGGGCCAGGCGGCCTCGGCGCGAAGTCCGATTCCGACCATATCGGGCGTACTCGCCGGTCTCGCGGCGCTTTGCCTCGGTGCGGCGATGGCGTTCTGCGGCGCTCATTTTGCGCTGCGCAAGGAATGAGGTGGCAACGCCGCGGGATCAGGTCCGACCGGCGGCTGCGCCTCGCCAGATCGCCGTCGCCGCTACAAGCAGCAGGCCGGCGGAAATCAGCAGCGATGCATGCGCGCCCGCCACGAACCCGTTTGCGGGTCCGACCAGCGAGCCGAACAATGCAACCCCGAGCACGCTGCCGGTCTGCCTCGTCGCGTTGAGGACGCCGGCGGCGATACCGGAACGCGACTTCTCGACGCTGCCCAGCAGCGTTGACGTCAGCGGCGGCACCAGCAGACCCAGCCCGCCGCCAATGACGACCAGTGGGGTGCATGTTGCCCAATAGCTCGTTCCCTGCCCGATGCCGAGCAGCGCCAGACATCCCAACGCCGTCAGCGCCGCCCCAGCAGCAATGGTCGCCGGTGCGCCGATTCGCTCGGCCAGACGCGGCGCGATCAGGTTGACGGGCAGCACCGCGCCCATCATCGGCAGGAAGGCGAGCCCCGTCGCGAATGGGGACATGCCGTTGACGCGCTGGAAATACAGGCTGAACACGAAGATCAGGCCGTAAAACGCAATGTTGACGAGAAGGCCGATCATTGAAGTCAGCGCGAACATCCGATGGACGAACAGCGACAGCGGCAGCATGGGTTGCCGCGCGCGCCTCTCGCGCAGGATGAACAGCATCGACAACGCCGCCGATGCGACCAACCCGGCGATGACCCGAGCATTGCTCCAGCCAAGGGACCCGCCCTCGATGATGGCGCCGGCGAGACAGCCGAGCGCGGCAATCGCCGCGATCTGTCCCGGCAAATCGATTTCGCGCTGCGGCGATCGGGTGGTTTCGCCGGCATAGCGCGCGCTCAGCCACAGTCCGGCGAGGCCGATCGGCAGATTGACGAGAAAGATCGATCGCCAGCCGACCAGGGCGATCAGCCCACCGCCGACCAGCGGTCCAGCCGTCAGCGCGAGGCTGGCGCCGGCCGCCCAGATCCCCACCGCCCGCCCGCGTTGCCTTTCATCCGGATAGGCGTGGCTGAGCAGTGCCAGCGAGTTCGGCACCAGAATCGCCGCACCAAGCCCCTGGACGGCTCTCGCCGCGATCAGGATGCCGGCATTGGGGGCGAGCGCGCAGCCGGCCGACGCAGCGGTGAAGATGGCAAAGCCGGCGATGAAGATCCGCTTGGCACCGATCCGGTCGCCAAGCGCGCCGGCGGTCAGGATGAAGGCCGCAAACGCGATGGTGTAGGCGCTGACCACCCACTGCAACTGCGAAACGCCGCCGCCCAGCGAACCGCCGATGCTGTTGAGCGCGGTATTGACGATCGTGACGTCGAGTTGAACGACACCGTAGCCGAGACTCATCGCTGCCAGCGTCAGCGATGTCACGAGCCCGGAACGGACCGGTTCCGGATCGTCAGAGGATGCCGCGTGCAACTCCGGCTGAAATTTGATGGCAGCGCCTCGCATGGATCACCTCCATTTCGCGAACCAACGTCAGCCTAGCGCTTCCGTTTCGCACAAATGCTTCGGTGGACATCGAAGGGTAGATGCAGGACCGCGGCACCGGCCGATTGAGCTACCCCAGGGACGGTGCCGTCAGTTCGCCATGTTCCTGGCGTGCGACGGAACATCGGAACAGGCGCCGCCCGGCGGCTAAGCCGCGATGGCTCGAATCTTCCGCGCCAATGCATATGTACGGGACGTGACAGCCGCGCCGGCCGAAAGTCGAAGCCGGCGCTGTCAAGGACTGCACATCGCGACGTTTTTGCCTTATGGGTTTTACCCGAGGAGCGATTGGCTGCCGCCTGGCAGCGTGGCTTCGACGGGTTTCGGATTGCCGCCCTGCCGGGAGGATGAATGCATCGGCTGCTGACCACGCTCGGGCGTGGCTTCAAGGAACGGATCGGCTGGAAACGGCTCGGGGTCGCCGCGAGCCTCCTCATCATCGTTCTTGCGATCACGACCCTGGTCCGCACCCTCAAGGGGGTGAATACCGGCGTGATCCTGACGGCGCTGACGGATATTCCTCCCACCCATATCGCGCTCGCCGCGCTATGCGTGATCGGCGCGTTTTGCACGCTGACGTTCTATGATTTTTTTGCGCTGCGGACGATCGGCAAGAAACATGTGCCGTATCGCATTGCGGCCCTGTCGAGCTTTACCAGCTATTCGATCGGCCACAATATCGGCGCCACCGTGTTCACCGGCGGCGCAATCCGCTTCCGGATCTATTCGGAATATGCGCTGACCGCCGTCGACGTCGCAAAGGTCTGCTTTCTCTCCGGCCTGACGTTCTGGCTCGGCAATCTGCTCGTGCTCGGGTTCGGGATGGCGTGGCACCCCTGGGCGGCATCGGCCATGGACCTGCTGCCGCCGACCATCAACCGGCTGATTGCGATCGGCTGCCTCGGCGGAATCGCGATCTATTTCATCTGGCTGGTGATGGGGGAGGAGCGCCGCGAACTCGGACAGCACGGCTGGAAGGTGGTGCTGCCGTCGGCGCGGCTGACGCTGCTGCAGATGCTGATCGGCGTGGTCGATCTCGGCTTTTGCGCGTCCGCGATGTTTCTGTTGATGCCGGCGCAGCCGCACATCGATTTCATCTCGCTGGCGGTGGTGTTCATCCTGGCTACCCTGCTCGGATTCGCCAGTCATGCGCCGGGCAGCCTCGGCGTGTTCGACGCCGCGATGCTGGTGGCGCTGCCCGAATTCGGACGCGAGCAATTGCTGGCAACGCTGGTGGTATTCCGGATCCTGTATTTCGTGATCCCCTTCAGCATCGCGATTTCCATCATGGGAACGCGCGAACTCTGGCTCAATGTCGTGCGACCCTGGCAGGATCGGCGCAAGGTGAACGAGGCCCCGCCGCCTCCGATCGCGCTGCCGCAGCCGATCAAGCGCGTGAAGTCACGCTAGGGAGCCGGAAGGCAGCCTGCGTTCTTATTTCTGCCCCATCAGTGACGTCAAACGCGCCATGCCACGAATTCACCTTCGCCCGATGATGATTTACGCGCTGCTGCTTGCGGCGCTGGGAACACTGCCTGCAGAGTGGGCCACGGCCCAGGGCGCTCCCGACATGCAGATTTCCTGGGAAGTCCGCAACCGCTTCCGGCTGTTTCGCGAGGAGCGCGATTTCCTGCTCCATACCGACGCGGCACGGAACGGCAGCATCCTCCAATCGGAACAGGCGCTCGAACTGCAGAGCGACGGGCGCGGCTGGGCACGCAATACCGTGAACCGGCTCTGTATCGATCTCGCCGGGCGCATCAGCGAGCCCTGCACGCGCGATAACGTGAAGGAGAACTATCTGACGCCGGTGGATCACCCGGTCACCGTCCGGCTCGGCGGCCAGGTTCCGGTCGGCGCCATCTGCGCCTGGTCGTTTGACGATGGCGGCGGTCCGCAGCAAACCACGCAGGATTGCGCCGAGCCGATCAACTTGCGGGCGCGCTACGGCCTCCGCACGGTCGCGACCGTGAATGTCTCCAGCGGGTCCGAGGCGCCACAGCACCTGACCGCCGACATCATGGTGCGCGACATCCTGATCGCCGGACTAGGCGACAGCATCGCATCGGGCGAAGGCGATCCGGATCGCGCGATCGCGCTCGCGGATGTGGGATTCTGTTTCCGCTCCTATCTCGGAACCTCGGGCAGCGAGTATTACCGCCCGAGCCGCGCCGGCTACAAGGGCGGACGCGCCTGCGGGGCGCCGGATTCCCTGCAGGTATGGCAGCGCCAGAGCGCGCTCTGGTTCAATTCGGCCTGTCACCGATCGCTCTACAGCTACCAGACCCGAACCGCGCTGGCGCTCGCGGTGCGCTACCCGCACATCGCGGTGACGTATCTGCCGCTGGCCTGCACCGGCGCCACCATCGCCAATGGCCTGTTCGGTCCGCAACGCGCCCGGGAATGTCCGCCGGCGAAATCGGCATCCTGCCAGTCCGTCGATGCGCAATTGGCCGAGTTGCACGCCGCCCTCAGCGCGGCCAAGCGGCGTCAACCCGACCGCACGCTCGACCTCGTGCTGCTTTCCATCGGCGCCAATGACATCAATTTCTCCGGACTGGTCGCCGACGTGATCGTCGACACCCCCACCGAACGCGAATTGTTCAAGCGCACCGGCCTGATCGGTTCGGTCGAGGATTCGCGGACGGTGCTGGCGCGGGATCTGCCGCGCGGATTTGGCAAATTGCGCGAGGCGCTGAAGCCCCTGGTGGGCGACATGTCGCATGTCGTCTACGTCTCCTATGCCAATCCGGCGCTGGCCGGTGGCGCACCCTGCCCCGGCGGCCGCGCCGGCTTCGATATTCATCCCTCCTTCAACGTGGACCCGCAGCGGCTCGCCGGCGTATCGGACTACGTGCAGAACGAATTCCTGCCGCAGCTCAAGGCGCTGGCTCTGTGCCAGGGTGGCGTGCTCTGCGACAACCCCACCTCCGACCGCATGACGTTCGTCGATGCGCATCAGGCCGCCTTTGCCGCTCACGGATTCTGCGCGCGCGCCGCATCCGATCCGGAATTCGATCGCGAGTGCTTCTCCGACAAGGGCGACAGCTTCAACCCGGATCTGGTCACGGCGGCCAACCAGCCGATGGTCTGCGGCCGCGGCGCCAGCGAATATCGCGCCTATCTGCCGCGGGCACGCTGGATCCGCGACGCCAACGACAGTTACTTTGCGGCCATGACCTATCCGCAGGGACTGCCATCGGCGAGCCAGCCGGCCGATATCCACGATGCGACCTGGGGCGTTCTGTCTGCCGTGTATGGCGGCGCGGTCCACCCCACCGCCGAAGGTTATGCAGCGATGGCCGATGCGGCATTGCCGGCCGCCGCTGCAGTGCTAAATCTCGATGCCGTGCCGGAAGTCACCGCGGAGCCGGCGCCGCCCGTCGCACCGGTACCGCCGTCGCGGTGACGGCATCGCGCCGCCGCCGGCATCGGCGTCAGTGCGTCACGCCTCTCTTCGCAGCGACCGGCGGTTTCATCGCCGCGGCCAGCGACGGCAGATATTTCGCCACGATCGGAGGATCGACCGAGGCCATCGCCGATTCCGGCAGCCGGTACCAGGTTTCATTCTTGCCGAGCAGCGAAATTCCCCAATAGCCGCGCATCGTCAGCGTCTGGCCGTCGGGGCTCACGCTCATCTTGGCGCGATAGATCTTGCCGTCGCGCGGATCGAGGACGTTGCCGTCCTCATATTTCAGCCCTTCGCGCTTCATGTCGCGGATGAAGGAAATCCCGAGTACCGGCGCGTTCTTGCGGTCGTCGGTGCATTTCGCGCAGATCTCGCCGGGATCTTCCGGAAACGTCTTGGCGATCACGCCTTCGAAGATGCCGTCATGGTCGACCACAAGGACCCAGATCACGGGCTTGTTGTCCTCGATCTTCTGCCAGAGTCCGGCCGCCGACGGTTCCGCGGCTCGTGCCGGAAGCACGATGGCGAGCATGGCGAGGCTCGTCAGCACCGGCAACATCGATCGAAACCTGGTTGCAGCAGTCCACATCGACACCACCCGATCAAACGTCGGCATGGCCGGAAGAATAAGGCCATTTCGCCGAGGGTTCCAGTACCGCGTCTCGACATCGCGCAATTCTGGCCCGCCGATGGGACACAAAGATGGCGCGAGAATGCCGATCTGCTGCATGGCATTGCCGCGAGCACCGCGGTTCCCGGCGACGCGGCGGGCGGTTCAGTTGACGCCGAGCTTCTTCTGCAGACTGGACGACGACGTCGTGTATTGGAACACCAGCCGCTTGTCCGGATAGACATAGCGGTACGCCTTCTGCGCCATCAGCGAACCCTCGTGGAACCCGCAGAGGATCAACTTCAGCTTGCCGGGATAGGTGTTGATATCGCCGATGGCGAAAATGCCCGGCACATTGGTTTCGAACGACGCGGTCTCGACCGGCACCAGACTGTTCTCGAGCGCGATGCCCCAGTTCGCCACCGGCCCGAGTTTCATGGTGAGCCCGAAGAACGGCAGCATGGTATCGCACGCGACCCTCGACACGGCATTGTCGTTGCCCTTGACGGCGGCTCCCGACAGCATGCCGCCCTCGCCCTCGAGGCCGGTCACCTGGCCGATCTTCAAATCGAGTTTTCCGGCGGCCACCAGCGTACGCATCTGCTCGACACTGTGCGGCGCGGCGCGAAAATCGTCGCGCCGGTGCAACAGCGTCACGCGCTTTGCGAGCGGATGCAGGTTGAGCGTCCAGTCGAGCGCGGAATCGCCGCCGCCGACAATCAATATCTCCTTGTCGCGGAACTGCTCCATCTTGCGCACGGAGTAGAACACCGAGGTGCCCTCATAGGCTTCGATGCCCGGCACCGGCGGCCGCTTCGGCTGGAACGATCCGCCGCCGGCGGAGATCACCAGCACCTTGCATTCGAACACCTTGCCGGCGTCGGTGGTGATGCGAAAGCCGGGATCGCCGATCTTCTCGACCGTCTCCACCATTTCGTTGAGATGGAAGGTCGGATTGAACGGCTTGATCTGCTCCAGCAGCGCCTCGGTCAAGCCCTGGCCGGTCACGAAGGGAATGCCGGGGATGTCGTAGATCGGCTTCTCCGGATAAAGCTCGGCGCACTGGCCGCCGATCTTGTCGAGGATGTCGACGAGATGCACCTTCATGTCGAGCAGGCCCAGTTCGAAAACCGCGAACAGTCCGCACGGGCCCGCACCAATAATCAGCACATCGGTCTTGATCGCTTCGCTCATGTCGCTTCTTTTCGGTTGAACTGCGCCGGTGGTCCTGGTTTCGGCGCGGCCATGCATCCTTGCGGGTCGGGAGTGGTCTGGGCTGCGCCTGTCTAGCCAAGACGGCGGTGCGAGGAAAGCCATAAATGACTGCAGGGGTGCGCCGCAACCCCTTGCCGGAATTCGCGAACTCGGCTGTAACCGGCCTGAACCGCCTGGAGCTTCTCCCGTGAATGCATCCGCCCGCCTCGATACCGGCCCGCGCCTGGAAGATTTTCCATACCGGCTGACCGACAATGTGCGCTTTGCCGATCTCGACCCCAACCAGCACGTCAACAACGCGGTATACGCCACCTATTTCGAAACCGGCCGTGTCACGCTGATGAAGGACCGCAGCTACGGACTGATGCCGCCGGGCCTCGCCTGGATGATGGTGCGGATCGATATCCATTTCCGCGCCGAACTGCGCTGGCCGGGGAAGATCGAGATGGGCCTCGGGGTCGCGAAATTCGGCCGGACTTCGGTGACCTTCGACCAGGTGGTATTCTCGGAAGGCAGATGCGTCGCGTCGGCGCAGGCGGTGACCGTGCTGATCGACGAGGAAACCCGCAAACCGACCCCGCTGACCGAACAGATCGTGCGGAACTTTCAGCCCTGGCTGCGCCGCGGCGTCGACGTGGTGTCGCCGCTTCGCTAGGCCTGCCGCTCGGGCGTCGCCACCACGAGACCGTCGAGGTCGTCGCTGACCTTGATCTGGCAGGACAGCCGCGAGTTCGGCCGCACGTCAAAGCCGAAATCCAGCATGTCCTCTTCCATCGGCGACGGCGCGCCGACCTTGTCCCGCCAGGCCTCATCGACATAAACGTGGCAGGTTGCACAGGCGCAGGCGCCGCCGCACTCGGCTTCGATCCCGGGAATGGCGTTGCGAATCGCCGCTTCCATCACCGTCGCGCCGTTCTCGACGTCAATGGTGCGGGATTCGCCGGCGTGGTCGACAAAGGTGATCTTGGCCATGATGCTCATGCTGCGCAGATGGGGGAAGTCCGGGCAGTCCTATAACGGGTCGATCCGCTCCGCGCCAGCGTTCGGGGCGAAATCGTGCGGGGTGCCGATCAGGCGGAGGCCGCGAGAATTGCCGGGGACATCAGGATCGGCGCAGAATCGCGTCGATGGCCGTCCGGGCCTCGGCGACAGCACCCGCGAGTTCGGCCAGTGCGGGCTGCGGATCATTGGCGGCCCGGATCGCCGCTTCCATCACCGCTGCGGCGTCGGCCACGGCAAACGCCCCGATGGCGCATGCCGAGCCCTTCAATGTATGGGCGAGTACAAGAGCGTCGGAAGGCAGCGTGGCGAGCTTGCCCACCAGTCCGGCGGCCTGGGCCGAGAACATCGCCAGCACCTCGCGCTCGAGGCTGGCATCGCCAAGTGTCATGTGGGCAAGGTGTCCGGTATCGATCGGACCGTCATCGGGCGCGAGCGGTGGGGACGGCATCCAGTCAATCCGTTCGAGGTGAAGAGGCACGGCGAAAAACCAATCGTCCCGGTCGCAGTCCCCGAGCCAATCACACCAATGGTTAACGGAACGTTTGCCTCATTGCCGCATCTTCGCCATGTTTTTGACAAAATCCCGCCTTGGTCGATCCACCGGATCGAGAACTCCCAGGCTCGCTAAGGCTTTACGGTACGGCGCCGTTAACGATGATTAAGATTGCGTTAATCGCGACCATTTCTTTCCCCCCGCCTTCCCAATAGGATGTTTGCGGATGTAGCGGAAAAGCCAACCAGCGCCTGCGCCTGCGCCGGGTGTCGCGCGGGCCATGGCCGGCTTCGAGCTGCATGGGGCATTCGCGCACGACGGTCCGGTCGCGTAAGTACAAAGAGGGCTCAGACTGAACATGGCGAACAATCCAAAGAAGGTCAAAGACCCTACTGAGGTCGCGCTTTCTGCCATCCAGGAAGCCCTCAACATCAGCGAGGCGCCCGGCCTCAACGATGGTCGCGGTTCGCCACGCAACGATGCGGCGCCGACCGGCACATCGGCGCCCCCTTACGACGATGGCACGTTCGACGCCCGGCCGAGCGAGGATCGGCAGATATTCGATCCGATCGAGGAGGCGCGCCCGGCACGCCGCGCCGCCAATGACGATCGCGAAACCATCGGACAGATTCTGCAGGCGATTCAGAAGGGCCGGCCCGCGCGCAGCGTCTACACTCTCGCCACGCTCTTTGCCGC
This sequence comes from Bradyrhizobium sp., assembly GCA_036273255.1. GTDB lineage: Bacteria > Pseudomonadota > Alphaproteobacteria > Rhizobiales > Xanthobacteraceae > Bradyrhizobium. The sequence goes on along the minus strand of DASUIA010000211.1, from coordinate 15,457 downwards.
AGTCTGGATCATCGGCGCGGCAATCCTGATGTTCGGCTTCCTGCCGTCGCTGCGGGCCGCGATCGGTCAGGGCGGCGGCGGCATATTGGCGCTGGCCGGCCTCGCGGCACTGTTCATCGCGCCGGTGCTGCTGATCTATTTCCTCGCCAGTCTTTCCTGGCGAGGTCAGGAATTGCGCATGATCGCGCAGTCGATGGCGCAGGTTGCGATCCGCTTCTCGGAGCCCGAGAGCGCGGCCAGCGACTCGATGGTGACGGTCGGTCAGGCCATTCGCCGCGAGGTCGCCGCCATGGGCGACGGCGTCGAGCGCGCGATCGCGCGTGCCGGGGAACTCGAGACCCTGGTCGCCAACGAGGTGTCGGCGCTCGAGCGCGCCTACAGCGACAACGAGGTGCGCATCCGCGCACTGCTGCAGGACATCGCCCATCAGCGCGACAATCTGGTCGGCCAGGCCGAGCAGGTTCGCAGCGCCATCTCCGGCGTGCAGATCGACCTTCGCCACGATATCGCCCTGATCTCGGACGCGATCGCATCCCGCGTCGATGAAGTCGCCAAGAGCATCACCGGCGCGCTGGAAGAGCGCGGCACCCACATCACCAGCGCGCTCAGCAATGCCGGCGACAACATGATCCTGGCGCTCGGCGAGCGCGGCGGCGACCTGCTCGACCGGCTCGAGGAAGCCAGCTCCGAAACCACGCGCGCGGTGCTCGACGCCAGCGAGCGTCTTACCACCAGCCTCAATTTCAAGACCGGCCACGTGCATGACGAGTTCGTCGATCTCGCCGACCGCGTCCACGAGTTGCTGAACGAGCGGATCGACCGCATCACCAGCGATTTCGAGCAACGCTCGTCCTCCATCGTCGACACGATTTCCGACCGCACCGAGCAGGTCCACGACTCGCTGAAGAACTCCGGCGATTCGCTGCTGCTCGAGCTCGAACTGCGCAGCGGCGATCTCGTGAGCAAGATCGACGACGCCGGCAACCGGCTCGCGACCCAGATCCTCTCCAGCGGCGACAAGGCGAGCGACGCGCTGGATGTGACGGTCAATACGCTGGTGGCCAAGGTCATCGGCCAGACTGAAAACGCCCACGATACGCTCAGCCTGCAGATGAGCGCCTTCGACGAGCTGATGAAGAGCCAGGGCGGCGAGCTCGCAGAGAAATTCGCGCGCGACAGCGGCACGCTGGGCGCGCTCATCACCCGCCACATCTCCGAGTTCGACCGCACCGTCAAGACCTTCGGCGGCGAAATCGTCGAGCGTATGGGTCAGCGCACGCAGGACATTGCGGACAGCCTGAAGAACTACGTCGACAATTTCGACAGCCGCCTCAACTCCAACGGCGGTGCGATCACAGCGACGCTCGACCAGCGCCTCGTGCAATTCGAGACCACGCTCGGCTCCCGCATCACCGATCTCGACAGCTCGCTCGACGGCAAGATCAGGTTCTTCGACGAATCGGTCGACGGACGCCTCAAGTCGCTCGAACAGACCTTCGACGCGCGCGCGAAATCGGTTACCGAGACCATCGATGGCCGGCTCGGCACACTGGCCGCATCGCTGACCGATGGCGCCGCGCAGGCGATCCAGTCGATCGATTCGCGCCTCACCCAGCTCACCTCGTCGCTGACCGACGGCACCGTGCAGGCACTGCAGTCGGTCGACTCCCGCCTCACCCACCTGACGACGTCGCTGACCACGGGCACGGCGCAGGCGATCGAGGCGGTCGATCAGCGCATTTCCAGCGTGACCGAAACCATCGACGGCCGCAGCGCCCACCTGACCGACACCATCACGGCCAGATTCCAGGATATCCCTCAGGGTATCGAAAGCCGGGTCGGCGCCGTCGCCTCCGACATCGATGTGCGGGTGTCGCAGCTCGAGGATCTTCTCGGCTCGCGCGTCGAAGCCGTCGCGGGCCGCATCGAGAGCAGCGGGCGTCAGGCGAGCGAAGGCCTGTTGGCGCGCGCCGAGGACCTCTCCGCCACGATCAGATCGCATGTCGAGGATGCCGAGCGCTCGCTGACCAACCTCGTGGTCAATACCAGCGAGACCATCCAGACCGGTGCCCGCACCGCCCAGCAATCGCTGCTGACGGTTTCCGCAGAGGTCGGCGAACGGCTGAAGCTGACTTCGGCGGAGATCGAACGCTCGCTGACCGCGGTCGGCAGCGATGCCGCGAGTTCGATCGTGACCAGCACCCGCGACGCGCACACCAGTCTGCTGTCGGTCTCGACCGACACCGCTGCCCAGATCAAGTCGCTGACCGCCGACGTCGAACGCACGCTGGCGGCTGCGGGGTCGGCAACCGCCGCCTCGATCCTCTCGGGCGCGCGCGAGATCCAGACCACGCTGGTCGCCGCTTCCGCGGACGCCGCCAACCACGTCAAGTCGCTGGCATCCGACGTCGAACGCACGCTCACCATGGTGGGCGCAGATACCGCCGCTTCGATCCTTGGCAGCGCCCGCGAGGCGCAGAATTCGCTGGCGGCGACGTCGGCCGATGCCGCAAGCCAGATCAGGGCGATTTCCACCGACATCGAGCGGTCGCTCGGTGCGGTCACCGCGAACACCACCGACAACATCCAGGCCAGCGCGCTCACGGCCCAGAGCACGCTGGTTTCGGTATCGAACGAAGTCAGCTCGAGGATCAAGTCGGCTTCCACCGAGATCGAACGGTCGGTTCTCGCCGCGAGCAGCAGCTTCGGGTCAACCCTGACCGGCAAGTCCGACGAAATCGTCGCCTATGTGCAACAGCAGACCGAACGGCTGTCGCAGATGATCGACGGCAAGCGTGGAACGCTGGTCGAGGCGATTGGCACGCGGACCACCCAGCTTACCTTCGATATCGAGCGTGTCACGACCGATGCCCTGAAGTCGATCGAGACCAGGGGACAGGCATTCTCGCAGTCGCTGATGACCAACGGGTCCGACGTCGCGCGGACCATCACCACCGCGGGCGAAGTGGCGACCGGCGCGGTCAGCAAGTCGATCAAGGATCTCGAACTGTCATCGCGGGCAGCGATCGACCAGTCGCGCCAGGTATCGATCGCCGCGGTGACCGAAATGCAGGAAACCAGCAAGATCCTGCGCACCGACACCGTCGCGCTGTTCGAGCGGCTGCGCGAGGGCAACATCCTGCTGCAGGAAGTGCTGACCGGCGCGCACGACAACCTCAATTCGCTGGAGCGCGCCCTGGTGACCCGGGTGGCCGATTTCGTGTCCGCGATGAACGACGTCACCTCGCGCAACGGCGCCGCGACCCAGACGCTGGAAGACCAACTGACCGTGTTCAACAACAAGACCGCGCGGGCGCTGCAGGATCTTGGCTCGCTGTCGAGCCAGTTTGAAATCCACGGCAGGTCTCTGATCGACGCCGCCGCGGCGGTCGAGCAGAGCAACCGCACGACCACCGCCTCGGTCGCCGAACGCAAGTCGGTCCTGGAGTCGCTCGTCTCCGCGATCGACATGCGCACCGCCGATCTCGATCAGCGGTTGTCGCGGTTCACCGGGCTGCTCGACGAGTCGCTGGCCGCCGCGGAAGAGCGCGCCCGCGACATCGCAAGGGTGGTCGCCGAGACCGCCGGCGCCGGCTCGGTCGCCATCAGCCGGCAATTCGAGGCGGTGCGCGCGGCAGCCGAGGAGCAGCGTCAGGCGACCGCCGACACCATGAGCCAGCTCTATCAGCAGGGCACGCAGGAAGCCGATGCGATGTTCCAGCAGTCCGCGGACAAGTTCGCGGCCATGGTTTCGAGCATGAAGCAGATGGCGGCAGAAATGCATCACGAGCTGGAGGCTACGCGCAACGAGCTGCGCCGCGGCGTGCTCGAGATGCCGCAGGAGGCCGCCGAAAGCACCTCGCAGATGCGCAAGGTCATTGTCGACCAGATCGAGGCGCTGGCCGAACTGAACCGGATCGTGGCCCGCCACGGCCGCGGGCTCGATGTGGTAAGCGGCGGCCGTACGAGTTCACCGCGCGAGGACGAGCCGATGCTGGCAAGCGCCGGCGGGCGCGGCGAGGCGCCATCGCGTTCCGCACCCCCGCCGCGCATGCGGGACACCAACAGCGCCTCGAACCTGCCGCCGCCGGACCTCGGCATGCCGGTTTCGCGGCGCACCGAAGCGCCGCCAGTCAGCCCCGCAAGTTCCGACCAGGGCAACGACGGCTGGCTCTCCGGGCTCTTGAACCGCGTCGACACCGGTAACCAGGAGCTCGCGCGCAGCCGCCCGCTGCAGCAGTCGGGTGCCGGCAACCCGCTGGAGTCGCTGTCGCTCGACATCGGTCGGCTGATGGACCGCAATCTCGCCGCCGAAATGTGGGATCGCTATCAGCGCGGCGAGAGCAAGGCCTTTACAAAACGGCTCTATACGCCGGCCGGCCAGAAGGCCTTCGATGAAGTCGCCCGCAAATACCGCGCCGACCGGGTCTTCAAGCAGACCGTCGACCGCTACATCACCGAGTTCGAACGGCTGCTCGACGAGGTCGCGCGCGACGAACGTGGGCCGCAGTTGCTGCGCAGCCACCTCACCTCGGAGACCGGCATGGTCTATACCCTGCTCGCCCACGCAGCGGGCCGGCTCGGCTGAAGCCTGTTCGGTTCTAGTGGCCTCGTGGTTCGAGACGCCGCGCAAGGCGCGGCTCCTCACCATGAGGGTCTAGCACCTCATCCAGGGACCAGACCTCATCCAGAGGAGCATTGCGAAGCGATGCGTCTCGAAGGATGAAGCCATCGATGCCGAGGCGCGTTACGGCCGCCGCCGCTCGACCGCAGCGGGTGCTGGCGCCGGCGGCGGCGCTGCTGCACTGCTGGCCGGGCCGAAGATCAGGCGGGTCGGGTTGCGGTCGAGATTGTTGACCGCGCGGCTGATATCGCCAAGGGTTCGTCGGCCATCGGACATCAACGCGCCCGAGCGCTTGTCGAAATCCTCGGCCAGTTCGCGGATCGATTTCACGGTCTGGAACAGTTCGCCGCCGTCCTTGCCGCCGGCCAGCGTATCGAGGCCCAGCATGAGGCTGTCGGCCTTGCTCATCACGCCATCGACCTTCAGCATCATGCCGTCAATCTTTTCGGAATTACGCGCCAGCGATGCCGTGAAGGCCTCGAGGTTATGCAGCGAGTTCTTGACCGCCTCCTGGTTGTCGGCGACCACGCGGTTGATGTTCTGCAGCGTCCCCCGGATCGCCTCGGTCACGTCCTGCAGCGCATTGGGGTCCGCGGTCAGGACCGGAACGCCGTCCTCATCCAGCGGCACGCTTGGCGCCGCCTCCTCGCCGCCCTTCAGCGATATGGCGGCTACTCCGGTCAATCCCTGAAATTCGAGCCCGACCAGCGTGTCCTTGCGGATCGGGGTGTCATTGGCGACCATCGCCAGTGCGACCACACGACGCGGATTGTCGAGCTTTACCGAGACGACTTCCCCCACTCTGATACCATTGAAATTGACGCTGCCGCCGTTTCGCAGGCCAGCCGCCGGACCTTCGAAGATGACGCGCAGCGGGGTGCGGGTCTTGGTGGTATGGAGACTCTGGAACCACATCACAAAGCCGAACGCCGCGGCGATCACCGCCAGCGTGAACGCTCCGATCAGGACGAAATTCGCCCGCGTTTCCATCAACCCTGCTCCGAAACCGACAAACGATCAGCCCATGACAGCGCGGGCGCGCTTGCCGTGGAAGTAGGCCCTCAACCATGGATGCTGTGAAGCCTGCATGTCGGCCATCGATCCTGCCGCAATGATCTTGCCGTTCCCCAACACGGCAATGCGGTCACAGGCAGTATAGAGGCTGTCCAGATCGTGCGTCACCATGAAAACCGTCAGACCCAACGTGCGCTGCAGGGTGCGCACCAATTCGTCGAAGTCGCCGGCGCCGATCGGGTCGAGGCCGGAGGTCGGCTCGTCGAGGAAGACCAGTTCGGGATCGAGCGCCAGCGCGCGCGCCAGCGCCACGCGCTTGATCATGCCGCCCGACAACTCGGACGGAAATCGCTCCGCGACTTCCGGCCGCAACCCGACCATGCCGAGCTTGGCGACCGTGATCTCGTCCAGCAATCGCTGCGAGACGTTGAGATACTCCCGTACCGGGAACTGGATATTCTGCCGCACGCTCAGCGAGGAAAACAGCGCGCCCTGCTGGAACAGAATGCCCCAGCGCCGCTCGACCGCGCGCCGCGCCCGCGCATCCGCCGTATCGAGATCGATCCCGAATACCTCGATATGCCCGCTGATCTTGGGCACGAGCCCGATGATGGTGCGGGTAAGCACCGATTTGCCGGCGCCGGAAGGACCGACGAAGCCCAGAATCTCGCCGCGCTTGACCTCGAGATTGAGCCCGTCCAGTACCTTTGTGGTCCCGAACTGCACCGAGATATCGCGAACCCGGATGATGGCGTCGGACGTTTCAGGCGCCATGGTCACATTCCGATCGACGCGAAAAAGATCGCAAACACGCCATCCATGACGATGACGAAGAAGATGCCCTGCACCACCGACGAGGTGGTGTGCTGCCCGAGCGATTCGGCGCTGCCCTCGACCGCAAGCCCCTCGACGCAGGCAACGATGCCGATCACCGCCGCCATCACCGGCGCCTTGATGATGCCGACGATGAAATGATCGATCGAGATGGCGTCACGCAGCCGCTGCAGGAACGCTTCGGGGTCGACACCGCCATACAGCCACGCCACCAGCCCGCCGCCATAGAGCGCCGCCATGGCGCCGAGAAAGGCCAGGATCGGCAGCCCGATGATCAGCGCCAGCATCCGCGGCAGGATCAGGACCTCGATCGGGTCGAAACCCATGGTCCGCAGCGCGTCGATCTCCTCGCGCATCTTCATGGAGCCGAGCTCGGCGGTGTAGGCGCTGCCGGAGCGGCCCGCCACCATGATCGCCACCAGCAGCACGCCGATTTCGCGCAGCACCAGCACGCCCAGCATGTCGACGACAAAGATATCCGCACCGAATTTGCGGAAGTGGAAGATGCCCTGCTGCGCGATGATGCAGCCGATCAGGAAGGTGATCAGCCCGACGATCGGCACCGCGCGCCAGCACACCTGCTCGAGGTGATGGACGGTCGATGTCAGGCGGAAGGTGGAGGGGTGACGCAGCACCCTTCCGCTCGCCACCAACACCGCGCCAAGCATGTCGATCAGTCCAATCATGATGGTGCCGAAGCCGACCACGCTGCGTCCGACCTGATCCAGCATGCCGGCAATCGTCACCTTGGTGGGCGCGGCGGCGGGCGCGTCCTTCACCCGGCGGACTTCATCGACCAGGCTGGAATAATTCGCCGAAAGCCCGGCGATCTTGGCCTCGGCCTGGCCCTGACTGAGACTGCGGCGAAGCCGCTCGATCAGCCAGGCTCCGAACGTATCGAGCTTCGAGACCTGAGACACGTCGATGAAGATGTTAGGCCGGCTGCCGGTCAGCTTTTCGGCGTCGGCCACGATCTGCTCGAGCGCCGGCGCGAAGCCGGCGGTCCACGAGCCCGCGGCGCACAGGGCAAGTCCGTTGCCCTGTGCAATCCGTTCCAATTTCGGGTCGCCGCTCACGATGCCCACTCCTGTGCCGATTCTCCGCTATTTTCGAGGGGAGAGTTCCGACGCGAGGCCGCTGCCTGCAGAAATACTCGCCGCCCCGTTCATATCTGGTTGCGCCGGACAAGCATACGGTTCAGAAATCGCCAGATATTAAAATGACTTCCAGCCAGTCCGTAAAGCTCAATATCCGAATCGAACGCTGGCCGATCGCCGGCGCCTTCACCATCAGCCGCGGTGCCAAGACGCAAGCGGTCACGGTGGTGGCGGAAGTCAGCCGGGGTGGCCACACCGGGCGCGGCGAATGCGTTCCCTATCCGCGCTATGGCGAGACACCGGAGGCGACGGCGGCGACGCTGAAGCCGATGCGCGAGCTGCTGCGCCGGGGTCTCGACCGACAGGCCCTGCAGGCTGCAATGCCGGCAGGCGCCGCCCGCAACGCCCTGGACTGCGCGCTGCTCGACCTCGAGGCCAAGAGCCGCGGGCAGCGAGCCTGGACGCTGCTCGGACGCCCTGCCCCGCGGACCTGTACCACCGCCTACACCATTTCACTGGGATCGCCGGAGGCGATGGCGGCGGCGACCGCCAAGGCGGCGCATCGGCCCTTGCTCAAGATCAAGCTGGGGGGCGACGGCGACGGCGAGCGAATCGCGGCCGTGCGCAAGGCCGCCCCCGAATCCGAACTCATCGTCGACGCCAACGAGGCGTGGACGCCGGATAATCTGCGGCGGAACCTCGCCGCTTGTGCCGAGTTCGGCGTCACCCTCGTCGAGCAGCCGCTGCCCGCCGGAAAGGACGAGGCGCTGGCGCATATTCGTCGACCGCTCGCGGTCTGTGCCGACGAGAGCGCGCACGATCGTGCTTCGCTGCAGGGGCTGCGCGAGCGCTACGACGCCGTCAACATCAAGCTCGACAAGACGGGCGGACTGACCGAGGCGGTGGCGATGGCCGACGCGGCGCGGGCGCTGGGATTTGAAATCATGGTCGGCTGCATGGTCGCAACCTCGCTCGCGATGGCCCCGGCGATGTTGCTCACCCCGCAGGCCCGCTTCGTCGATCTCGATGGTCCCCTGCTGCTCGCCCGCGACCGCGACAATGGTTTGGGTTACGACGGCAGCCTGGTCCACCCACCGGACGCCGCGCTCTGGGGATGATCCGCCAGCCGCTGCCGCGCCAGCCACATCACGACCGCGCCGGATGCCGCCATCGCCGCCATCACGTAATAGACGCCCTGACCGTAGCGGGCGTACACCGCACCTGACAGGATCGACGCAGTGCTGGCGATGATCCCGCTGCATGCCGCGAGATAGCCCTGCCCCCTGGCCGTGACATGGCCCGGCACGTGGCGCACCAATAACCCCATGGTGCCGACCTGCGTCAGCCCGTAGGTCAGGCCATGCGCCAGTTGGACCACGGCGAGGACCGCCGCCGAAGGCTCCTGCGCCGTGATCAGCCAACGCACCACCGCGCTGAGCGCGCCGATCACCACCAGCACCGCCGGTGCCAACGTAAAGCGCGGCGACAGCGCGAACACCATGATCTCGGCGATCACGCCCAGCGACCAGAGCCCGGCGATGGTGAGCCCGCCGAGGCCCGATTGCTGCCAGACGATGGAAGCAAAGATGTAATAGGCCGCATGGCTGCCCTGGATCAGCGCCGAGGCGATGATGATGGCGAGAAAACCGCGGTCGCGCAGCAGCGCCGGCGTACCGGACAATACCGATGCGGCGGCCTTCGGCACCTCCATCGGCCGAAGCCCGAGACTCGCCGCTGCGCCGAGCCCGGCGAGGCCGGCGATGATCCAGATCAGGTGCCGCGCGGCGATGACGTCGACCAATAGTCCACAGGCCAGCGCACCCGCGATGAACGCAGCCGAGCCCCACAGCCGCACCGGCCCATAGTCAAGGCCGTAGCGCGCCACGGCGCGCAGCGCATAGGCATCCGTGAGCGGTACGACCGGCGTCCATACGCAGGCGGTGGCCGCGAAGGCCAGGAACACCGGCAATGGCGACTGCTGGGTTCCCACCAGCAAGAATCCGAAAGCGGTCATGAAGGCCGCCATCATCATGGCGCCGCGCAAGCGCCGACGGCTTTCGGCAAGGCCCGCCACCAGCGGCAGTACCGAGAACCGCGTTACCGCAGGTACCGCCGTGATGACCCCGATCCATGACGCGTCGATCCCGACCGCCTTCAGCCACACCGGGAAGAACGGCAGATAGGTGCCGCCGAGGCCGAACACCGCGGCGTAAAACAGCGCCAGTCGTACCGCGAATCGCTCGGGCACGGCCTGCGATGGAGTGGGGATTTGTGATTCGGGCGGCATCAATTCAATTGCGATTCGGTCGATATCGTGATGATCGTTAGCCTAACGCGCGGTGATTTGCGCGGAAGAGTTCAAGATGGCCGACCAAGCATTCGCCCTATCGCCGATCTCAGCTCGCGCCACGCAACCGAGCGAGGAGGATTACGACGCGATCAGCGAAGCGTTCATGGAAACGGCGCGGGGCCGCTGGTTTCTCGGCGAATATGCCAAGCGCAACCGCAATGCCGACACCCGCATGGTGCTCGACGCGGTGGCGCGGATCGAACAAGCTCTCGCCGCCCAGAAAACGGAGCCGCCCGACAACGGGCTCGCCGAGGTGCTGGCGGCCATCGGCAGCGCCGTCGACCAGGCGAGAGCGGCCACGTCGGCCGCGCTCGACGGGTTCGCCCTGGAAGCCGCGTTGGCCCCGGTGCGCAAGGGCATCCGGGTGATCCGGGAGATTTCGTGGCGCTGGCGCGAGATCGGCGCCGACGGCCGGATTTGCGATCTGATCGATTCGCAGATCGGGGCGGTCGAAGCGGGCTGCGAACGGATTTCGTCGAGCGATCCCGGCGCTTCCCTGCACGCGGCGTTTGATCTCATCAGCCGGGAAATCGACAAGTTCGGCGACCGCAAGGCGGCATCGCCGGCTGTCGAGGAAGCCAACATTCCGGCATCCGACGCGGTCAAGACGCCCGCCGTCACCGAGACTGAGCCACCTGCAACCGCATCGCGTGACGCCCCGGCCTCGATCACGGCTTCGGCGGTGTCGGTCGATGCGGGCATGGCAACGGCTGAACTGACCGCCGAAGCCGCCGACGCCCGCGACGAAGCCGTGCTGGATCTGATCGCCTTTGAGATGGCTGCGCCGGATCCGGCCGATGCGGATGCCGACACCTTTGGCGACGACGTGGGCGCCGCCGAGGCCGCTCCCGCCAAGCCCGAAATGATCGCCGGGATCGATCGGGCACCGGCTGCGACGATTGAGCCGTTCCCCGAGCCCATGCCGCTGCAGGCTTCCCTCGGCTCGACCCTGGTCGCGAGCGGGATCGTGCGCAGACCCGTGTCGCTGGCGTCCGATCCGCTGGCACCGATCCGGCGCCTGAGCCAGGCTGAGAAGATCGCGCTGTTTTCCTGATCAGGCGATGAGTTTCGCAAACAGATCCGCATCCACATTGCCGCCCGACAGGACGATGACGACGTTGCTGCCGCGGGCGTCGATGCGTCCGGCGAGAAGCGCGGCAAGGCCGACCGCGCCGCCCGGCTCGACCACCAGCTTCAGTTCACGAAAGGCAAAGCCGACCGCCGCGCTCACTTCGGCATCGGAAACGGTGACGCCTCGGGCGAGCAAGCGGCTGTTGATGGCGAAGGTGATCTTGCCGGGAATCGAGGCCATCAGCGCGTCGCAGATGGTGCGGCCTTCGGCACGATGCGGTTCGCGCTTTCCGGCATGCAGCGAACGGGCATGATCGTCAAAACCTTCGGGTTCGACGGAAATCAGCTCGGCTTGCGGATAGCGCGCCTTGATTGCCGTGGCTACACCCGCGATCAGGCCGCCGCCCGATACCGGCGCCGCCACGATATCCGGCGTGATGCCAAGCGCCGCCATGTCCTCGGCGATTTCCCGGCCCACCGTGCCCTGGCCTGCGATCACCATGGGATCGTCATAGGGCGGCACCAGCGTCGCGCCACGCTTGTCGGCGATGTCGCGGGCAATCGCTTCGCGATCCTCGCGGTCGCGATCGTACAGGACCAGCTCCGCGCCATAGGCCCTGGTGCGCTCGCGCTTGGAGAGCGGCGCGTCGGCTGGCATCACGATCGTCGCCTGCATGTCCAGGAGCCGCGCCGCCGCCGCCACGCCCTGGGCATGATTGCCCGACGAGAATGCGACGACGCCACCGCCGCGTTTCGCCGCAGGGATCGACGACAGCTTGTTGAAGGCACCGCGAAACTTGAACGAGCCGGTCCGTTGCAGCAGCTCCAGTTTCAGGAACACCCTTGTGCCGGCGCGCTGGTCCAGCGCCGGCGACGACAATAGCGGGGTTCGCACCGCGAATCTTGCCAGCACGCGCGCGGCCGCTTCGATATCCGCCGGGTTGACCTCGAGTGGAGATTGTTCCGTCATGCGCGCCTTGTATCGCGTCGCCGGGCGGGCGGGCAAGATACAGCACCGGTCAGGCGACGCGTCGGCGGCTTCCGGCCGGATCGATGGCGCGGATGATCGTCAAATTATCGACAAAAGCGCGCGCCGAGGCTTCGGGCTCAATAAAATTCATGAAAATGATGGATCGGCCCGTGGCCATGGCCGACACCCAGCCGATCGGCCGCGGCGATGGCGGCACTGATCCAGGTCTTGGCATGGCGGACCGCCGTGACCAGGTCCTCGCCCTTGGCAAGGCCTGCTGCAATGGCCGACGACAGCGAGCAGCCGGTGCCATGGGTATTCTTGGTCGCAAGGCGTGGCGCCGATAGCGCGATGGTGCCGGCTGGATCGATCAGGTAATCGATGCTGTCGCTGCCCTGGCCGTGGCCGCCCTTGATCAGCACGGCGCGACACCCCATCGCGAGCAACTGCCGGCCCTGGCGTTCGATCGCGGCTTCGCAGCGCGCGAGGGGCTCGTCCAGCAACGCCGCCGCTTCCGGAAGGTTTGGCGTGATCAGCGAAGCCGAGGGAACAAGCTTCATCCGCAGCGCTTCGACCGCGTCCGCGGCGAGCAACCGGTCGCCCGACGTCGCGATCATCACGGGGTCGAGCACCACGTGGCGCGGCGACCAGCGCGTCACCCCTGCAGCAATGGCGTCGATCACGGTCGGCTGCGCTACCATCCCGATCTTGACGGCCTCGACCGCGAGATCGCCGAAGACGGCGTCGATTTGCGCGGTCACGAACGCCGGCGGCACCGGATGAATGCCGCTGACGCCCGTGGTGTTCTGGGCGGTCAGGGCGGTGATGACGGACGCGCCGTAGACGCCGAGCGCCGCGAACGTCTTCAGGTCCGCCTGGATGCCGGCGCCACCCGACGAATCGGAGCCTGCGATGGTGAGCGCGACAGGCACCGTCATCGGTCGGCTCGCAGGTATTGCAGCGGTCCCGGTACGGTCATGTCCTGTCCTAGCGCGAGGCACCATGACCGGCAAGTTCGCTTGCCACCGCGCCCGGTTTTTTGCTCTATTGGCGCAACGCGACGCCTCGGAGACGACAGCGATGGTTCCCTTTTTCGTTCAATTCAAATGCAAGCTCGGTCAGTCCTATGCCGTCGCCAACGCGCTTGCCGAAGCGGAAATCGCCTCGGAGATCTATTCCACCGCCGGCGACTATGATCTTCTGGTCAAGTTCTACGTCGACAACGATACCGACATTGGCCACTTCATCAATGAGAGAGTGCAGGTGATTCCGGGTATCCAGGACACCCACACCATCATCACCTTCAAGGCATTCGGCGCCGGCTAGACCAGCAAGGTAACAGCCGTGTCCGCGGTCAGGACTTGTCGCTGTCCCCGGAGGTCTTGCTCGGCCGCGACGGCCCCTCGACCGGCGGCAGCGATTTGACGTAATCGGCGATGGCGGCGCGGTCCGCCTCGCCCAGTTGTGAGAGGTTCCTGATCACGTTGACCATCGAGCCGCCGGCGCTGTCGCCGTCGGGCGTCTGTCCGGTTTCGAGGTAGTCCGCGACGTCCTTCGCGCTCCAGCCTTGCAGCCCTTTTTGCGTGATGTTCGGCACCCAGCCCTCGCCCTCCGGATCGGGTCCACCTGCGAAGCGTTGCGAGGCGACGATGCCGCCGAGAGCATTTCGCGGGCTGTGACACTCGGCGCAGTGGCCCAGGCTGTTGACGAGATAGGCGCCGCGGTCCCACCGCACCGATCGTGTCGCGTCCGGCCTGAAGGGCCGGTCGTCCATGAACAGCAATTTCCAGATCCCGATATTGCGCCTGATGTTGAACGGAAACCGTATGTCGTGATCGCGTACCCTGCCGGGCACCGGCGCCAGCGTCTTCAAATAGGCGAAGAGGTCGCGGATATCCTCGATCCTGGCGTGGGCGTAGGACGGATAGGGAAAGGCCGGAAAATAATGCAGGCCCGAGGGCGAAACCCCTTGCATCAGCGCGCGGACGAACTGGGCCTCGGTCCATCGCCCGATGCCGTCGACCGGATCGGGCGAGATGTTGGGAACGTAGAACGTCCCGAACGGCGTCGGCAAAGCGAGTCCGCCGCCGAGCCGGGTGCGATCGGGCTGGCGGGGCACGGCATGGCAGGAGGAACATCCGCCGGCGTTGAAGGTTGTCTGGCCGTTCGCCGGGTTAGGCGTGTACGCCGCCTTGGCAGCAGCAGGGACAACCGCGGGAGAGGTGAGCCACCAATAAAAGCTGAAGGCAGCGGCTCCAGCTATGACCCCGGCAAGGGCAATTCGTCGCGGCATTGTTCGATCCGTCGCCACCCGCCCCGAATTCGCGGCTGGCATCGCCGCGGTTCGAGCCATGGACTGCTTAAGATGTATAGTCGTGGCAACCCATCGCGGAATAAAGTCGAAATCCCATTGTTTTGAGGCTGACACCATCGCTTGACGTCCACAGGGAGAGAACCATGCCGAACACCAAGACCATGTTTGCTATGACCATGCTGGCCGCAACCGTTGCGTTCGCGGGCCCCGCGTTCGCCGAGAAGATGAAGGCAACCCTCGACGCCAAGTCCGAGACGCCCCCCAACACCAGTGCCGGCAAGGGCACAGCCGACCTCGACTACGACGCCGCGACCAAGAAATTGAGCTGGAAGCTGACCTATTCCGGGCTCTCCGGCCCGGCTACCGCGGCGCATTTCCACGGTCCGGCCGAGCCCGGCAAGAATGCCGGCGTCGCGGTTGCGATTCCCAATGCCAGCAAGAGCCCGGTCGAGGGCAGCGCCACGCTGACCGATGCCCAGGCCGCCGATCTCGAAGCCGGCAAGTACTACATCAACATCCATACCGCGGCCAATCCGGGCGGCGAAATTCGTGGTCAGGTGACGAAGTAAGCCGACGTTGCAGGATTCCGAGACGCTGGTCTCGGGCTATCTCGAGTCTCGGGGTGGGTCGCTTGATGGCGCCCACCCTTTGATGTTGGGTCGAGCCGAGTTCGGGCGGCAGCGAGTTCATGAGACGATCTACTTGAGCTTGACCCGATAGGTCTCGTGACAATCGGTGCATCGGTCGTTGATCGAGGTGTAAGCTGCCTTGAGGCTGTCGATATCCTTGATCTTGCCTTTGACGCCCGCGATCGCCTTGGCAACCGGGGGTATTTTGGAGTCGAAATCAGCCTTGTTTTTCCAGACTTTCTGCGACGCTCCATACTTCGCGTTGATCACATGCTGCTTCGGATTTGGCTTGAAGGTGTCGGCGATCTTGCCCACGCTCTCCTCAAGTTGCGCGATCGCGGTATCGACCGCGGCCTGATCGTATGGAATTTCACCTTTAGCCATTTTCAGGATCGTCTCATAGAGACTCTTTGCTTGCCCGCGCATCAGATTATCCTGCTGAACGGCGATATCCTGCTGCGCCAGCACGGCGCCGGCACCCAGCAACAGCGTTCCCACCACTGCGACAGTTCGCATCATCGTTCCGATTTCCCCGGTTTTGGCGCGGCTGCGAC
>DASUIA010000210.1:0-3207 GCA_036273255.1 Bradyrhizobium sp. | reverse complement strand
AGGGCAAGAGCGGAGGCACTGTTCGCAGCGCCGACCTCGTCGCGACCGGACGGCCGGGGACGTTACAGATCCGCTTGGTCGATCCGGCCGGCTCCGGGCTCGGTGCGTGTACCGGCGATTCCGGCGGACCGGTTGTCGAGGATCAGCAGGGCCGTCCCGTGATCGTCGGCGTCGTGAGCTGGTCGACGGGACCGAACGCCAGCGGCGGCTGCGGTGGCCTGACCGGCGTCACCCCGCTCACGCTCTATCGCGACTGGATCGTCGGCACCGCGCGGCAATGGGGCGTGGCGCTGCCGATGTAGCCGGAAAATGCAGCGGCCTCGGCGCGTCACCAGGCCGGTCGCGGGCGCGACGGCGAGGCGATACCGGCGAACAGCACGGCGAGAATGCCGGTGAGGAAGATGCCGTCGAAGGTTCCGGCCCCGCCGATCGAGGCAACCGGTGCGCCGAGCCCGCTGATCTTGTCGAGATTGAGCAGGTCGGCGCCGATCAGCGTTCCCAGCGAGCCGCCGATATAGGCAAGCGGCGCGGCATATTCGCGAGACAGGATGAAGGCCAGGATCGCGGTGGTCACGACCGGCACGAATACCGGCACGGCAATGCCCAATCCCGCCACCGGGGTCGCCATCGAGTGGATCACGAAAGCGATCACGGCGACCGCCAGCGCCGCCTTGAACCAGAGCTGATACCGGATCACCAGATAGGCCGACATCAGCGTCGGAATCACCGCGCCGCCGACATTCACCGCCACCACGGTGCCCGGCCAGGACACCACCACCGGCACCACATAGCGCATGCCGAAGAAATCGACGATCTCACCCGACCTGACGGGGTGCCCCGGCAGGACCGTGATCGGAATGTTGAAGTAGCTGCCGACCAGCGAGCCGAACAGCAGCAGCAACGCAACGCCCGGCCCGACGCCGAGCCGCATATAGGCATATTCGAGAATGCGGAGCTGGATCAGGATCACCAGTCCGGCAAGCAACACCACCAGGATCGAAAACAATCCCGGCGTCAGCGGCAGATAATGGACCTCGGAACCCACGGACGTGCTGGCTCAACCTGATCTGATACAGCCTGTTATTTGGGGCAGAGGCGGCAGGACCGCAAGCACGGCGCTCACCGTCGTTCCCGGACGCGCCTCTTGGCGCCGGCTTCTCCTTCGTCATTCCGGGGCGCGCGGAGCGAGAACCCGGAATCCATCCCACCGCGATCCTTGCGGCCCCATGGATTCCGGGCTCGCGCCGCTTCGCTTCGCGCCCCGGAATGACGACGGAGAGAGGCTCGCGCCAAGCGGCGCATCGGGGAATGACGACGCATCCGCATCGCATTCTCGGACTGCGCTGCAGGCTTACGAGGCGGCCTTGATGGTGTCGGCGGCACCGGGCGGAATGAACGTCTTGCGCAGCGTCGGCTTGTGGATCTTGCCGGTGGCGTTGCGCGGCAGGGCGTCGACGAAGTGGATCAGGCGCGGGCACTTGAAGCGCGCCAGATTGGCGGCGCAATGCGCGTGAATCTCCGCCGCAGCAAGCGAATGACCGGCCTTCACCGCGACGATGGCGACACCGACTTCGCCCCATTGCTGATCGGGGACGCCGATCACCGCGGCCTCGGCGACGGCGGCAAGCTGGTGCAGCACGTTTTCGACCTCGGCCGGATAGACGTTCTCGCCGCCCGAAATGTACATGTCCTTCCAGCGATCGACGATGTAGTAGAAGCCTTCTTCGTCGACCCGCGCCGCGTCGCCGGTATGCAGCCAGCCATCGGTGAACGACGATTGATTGGCATCCGGCCGGTTCCAGTAACCCGGCGTGATGTTGGGGCCCTTGACCCAGAGCTCGCCGAGTTCGCCGATACCGGCCTCGACGCCGTCGGGGCGAACGATCCGCACTTCGGTGTGCAGCACCGGCTTGCCGGAAGAGCCGGCCTTGCGCGCGGCGTCCTCGCGATCCAGCGCGAGCACCGCCGGGCTGGTCTCGGTCATTCCGTAACCCTGCTGCAGCGCGACCCCGCGCGCCTCCCACACCTTCAGAAGTGGCACCGGCATCGGCGCGCCGCCGACGCCGCCGATCACCAGCCGGCTGAAATCGGAATCGGCGAAGGCGGGATGCTGCGCCATGAACTGATAGATCGAGGGCACGCCGAAAAACACGTTGATGCCGCGCTGCGGGTCGCTGATCAGCGCCAGCGTGAGGGCGGGATCGAAGGCGCGCATGATCAGCACGGTGCCGCCGGCGTGCAGCACCGGATTGGTATAGCAGTTGAGGCCGCCGGTATGGAAAAGCGGCAGCACGGTCAGCAGCACCGACGAGGGCGAGATGTAGGCGGGACCGCCGAGATTGACGCAATTCCAGAACGTCATGCCATGGGTGATGATGGCGCCCTTGGGCTGGCCCGTGGTGCCCGAGGTGTACATGATGGTGGAGATGTCATCGAGCATCATCTCTTCGGCTTGATCAAGCGGCCTAGCTGCGGCGATCGCCGCCTCGTAGGAGCCGTCTGCCCCCAGCCGAAGCGCGGCCGGGACCTGGCACGATCGGCCGACTTCACCGGCGATGTCAGCGAGTTCGGCGTCGTGGATCATCAGTTTCGGCCCGGCATCGCCGACAATGAACTGCAGTTCGGGGACGGTCAGCCGCGTATTCAGCGGCAGGAACACCGCGCCGATGCGGCCGCAGGCAAACTGCACCTCCAGCGTATCGGTGGTGTTCATCGCCAGCACCGCGACGCGGTCGCCGCGGGCGATTCCCAGGGTTCTGCGCAAATGCGCGGCGAGACGGGAAATACGCGCGTCGAATTGCGCGTAGGAGAACCGCCGATCGCTGGCGAGGTCGACAACTGCCGGTTTGTCCGGCGTCCGCCGGGCGAAATGGGCGATCCAGTCGTAATAGCGAACCGGCAAAACTTTCTCCGCGGTCAGCGGTCATGCGCCGCCTGATGCCATCCATGGCCCATGTGGCGCCCCAACATGCCCAACTCCGGCCTGATTGGCCAGCCGATGTTTGGGGGACGGGGCCGCGGCAAACCAATTCAGATGGCGGTATCGGCAGGGCTGTCTTGCATCAAGTGGCCGGGCTGTGGCCTGATCGGCCGCCCCGGACGGACCCAGCCACGCGACGCAAGGTGCGGGGGTTTAGGGATGATCGTGCGTCGCACAGGAGGCAATGGAGTGCAGCGGATGGGCAGCCCATTCTATACCGCCGAGCA
>DASUIA010000209.1:0-58501 GCA_036273255.1 Bradyrhizobium sp. | reverse complement strand
CCGCACCTCGACCAGGCGCTCTACGTCGCCGACGGCCTCAAGACCGGGCGCGTCATGGTCAAGGACGAGGACGTCTGCCTGCATTGCGGGCTGTGCGCCGAACGCTGCCCCACCGGCGCCTGGGACATGCAGAAATATCTCATCGATATGACTCACGCGGGATCAACATGTCAGTCCAAAGCCCGATCAGCAGCGTAAACGATTTCGTCGTCCGCTTCGCCAACGTCAACGGCTCGGGATCGGCCAGCGCCAACGAACTATTCGCGCGTTCCATCCTGCGCCATGGAGTGCCGGTGTCGCCGCGCAACGTGTTCCCGTCCAACATCCAGGGCCTGCCGACCTGGTACGAGGTACGGGTGACCGAGGACGGCCATCTCGGCGCCCGCGGCGGAGTCGACATGATGGTGGCGATGAACCCGCAGACCTGGGACAAGGATGTCGCGGCAATCGAACCCGGCGGCTATCTGTTCTACGATTCGACCAAGCCGATGCCGACGTCGAAGTTCCGCACCGACATCACCGTGATCGGCGTGCCGCTGACCGCGATCACCAACTCGACCTATAGCGATCCTCGCCAGCGCCAGTTGTTCAAGAACATCATCTATCTCGGCGCGCTGTGCGCCCTGCTCGACATGGATCCCAAGCTCGTCGAGCAACTGATCGGCGAGCAGTACAAGGGCAAGGAAAAGCTGTTGTCGCCGAACGTCCACGCGCTGCATCTCGGCCGCGACTGGGCGCTGCAGAACCTCAAATGTCCGATCGGCCTGCGCGTCAGCAAGTCCGACCGCGTCGGCGAGCGGATTTTCATCGAAGGCAACAGCGCCGCCGCGCTCGGCGCGGTCTATGGCGGCGCCACCGTCTGTGCCTGGTATCCGATCACGCCGTCATCGTCGCTGGCCGACGCCTTCACCACCCACTGCAAGCGGCTGCGGCACGATCCCGAAACCGGCAAGGCGAAATATGCCATCGTCCAGGGCGAGGACGAACTCGCCTCGATCGGCATCGTGATCGGGGCTTCCTGGAACGGCGCCCGCGCCTTCACCGCGACCTCGGGCCCGGGCATCTCGCTGATGCAGGAATTCATCGGCCTGTCCTATTTCGCGGAAATTCCGGCTGTCATCATGAACGTGCAGCGCGCGGGGCCGTCGACCGGGATGCCGACACGAACCCAGCAATGCGACATCATCGCCTGCGCCTACGCCTCGCATGGCGACACCAAGCACGTGCTGCTGTTTCCGGAAGATCCGGCCGAGGCCTTCGAATTTTCCGCGCATTCGTTCGACCTCGCCGAACGTCTGCAGACCATGATCTTCCTGATGCTCGACCTCGATATCGGCATGAACCACCGGCTATGCCGCCCGCTCAAATGGGACGACGCCCGGCAATATGACCGCGGCAAGGTGATGACGGCGGCGATGCTGGACGACGGCCGCGATTTCGGCCGCTACCTCGACGTCGACGGCGACGGCATCCCGTTCCGTACCTATCCCGGCACGCATCCGACCAAGGGCTCGTTCTTCACCCGCGGCACTTCGCGCGATCGCTACGCGCGCTATTCGGAGGAGGGCGCGGTCTATGCCGACAACATGCAGCGGCTAGTGCGCAAATTCGAGACCGCGCAGGACATGGTGCCGCGTCCGCTGCAGGCCAATGCCGCCAGGCCCACCAAATATGGCGTCATCTATTTCGGCTCGACCGCGCCGGCGATGGATGAGGCGATCGGGCTCCTGGAAGCGCGCGGACATGTGCTGGACCGCTTGCGCATCCGCGCCTTCCCGTTCCATTCCAGCGTCGCGAGCTTCGTCGCCGACCACGATTTCGTCTATGTGGTCGAGCAAAACCGCGACGGCCAGATGCGCCAGCTCATCGTCAACGAGAACGGCATCGACCCGGTGCGGCTGGTCCCGATCCTGCATTTCGACGGCACGCCGATCACCGCGCGCTTCATCGCCGCCGCCATCGGCGCCCATCAGGATCAGCTCAAGGTGACCCCGCTCCGCAAGGTGAAATCATGACGGGATATCGGTCTCTGCGGCGTCGTGCCCGGCTTCATGCCGGGCATCCACGTCTTCTTGCTTCCGAGACCAAGACGTGGATGGCCGGGACAAGCCCGGCCATGACGAGGTTGGAGTCGGAGATGTCATCATGACCTATATCGCAAAGCCCAAGTTCCATCATCCGGGACTGCCGAAGAATCGACTCGGCTATACCCATCGCGACTACGAGGGCAAGATCTCGACGCTATGCGCCGGATGCGGCCACGATTCGATCACCGCCTCGATCATCGAGGCCTGCTACGAACTCTCGATCGAGCCGCATCGCGTGGCGAAGATTTCCGGCATCGGCTGCTCGTCGAAGACGCCGGATTACTTCCTCGGCAATTCCCACGGCTTCAATTCCGTCCATGGCCGGATGCCGTCGGTGCTGACCGGCGCCAATCTCGCCAATCGCGACCTGGTCTATCTCGGCGTCTCCGGCGACGGCGATTCCGCCTCGATCGGCTTCGGCCAGTTCGCCCATTCGATCCGCCGCGGCGTCAACATGACCTATATCGTCGAGAACAATGGCGTCTACGGCCTGACCAAGGGTCAGTTCTCCGCCACTGCCGATCGCGGATCGAGGAACAAGCGCGGGCTGATGAACAACGACAACGCCATCGACCTGGTGGCGATCGCGCTGCAGCTCGGCGCAAGTTTCGTGGCGCGCAGCTTCTCCGGTGACAAGACCCAGCTAGTGCCGCTGATCGCGGCCGCGATCCAGCACCAGGGCGCGGCGTTCATCGACGTCATCAGCCCCTGCGTTGCCTTCAACAATCATGCCGGCTCGACCAAGAGCTTCGACTATGTACGCGAGCACAATGACGCGGTGAACCGGCTCGACGTCATCACCGGCCGTGACCAGATCACGATCGATTACGCGCCGGGCTCGATGACCGTGGTCGAGCAGCATGACGGCAGCAAGCTGGTCTTGCGCAAGCTCGACGCGGATTACGACCCGCATGACCGGGTCGGGGCGTTGAGCTTCCTGCAGAAGCATGCCGCCAAGGGCCAGATCGTGACCGGATTGCTTTATGTCGATCCGGAGTCGGAAGACCTGCACAGCCATCTCAACACCGTGGAAACACCGCTCAACCAGCTCGATGAGCAGGCGCTGTGCCCAGGCTCCGCGGCGCTCGACAGGATCAACGCCGGCCTGCGGTAGTTCACTTACGGCACCGTGGCCTCGTGGTTCGAGACGCGCGGCGTTGCCGCGCTCCTCACCATGAGGGCCGAAGACCTCATCCTGAGGAGCATCGCGAAGCGATGCGTCTCGAAGGATGAAGCCAGGACGCCCTTGAACGGCCCTGCGTACGGCTACGCGGCCGCCGCGAGCCCGCGCGGGCTCACCAGATACTCCTTGAGGACGTTGTCGGCGGCGTCGACTTCGCTGAGCGAGACGTCGTAACTCCAGAGATCGGCGAGGTGCTGCAGCACGCGCCTGGCGTCCGTCTCGTTGAGCTGGGCGCCGCTCGCGACGGCATGGCGCAACATCAGGCGGCGGTCGCCGGCGAGGTCGACATCGACCACTTCGATGTTGGGGTCGATGCAGCCGACGTCGTACTTCCGGGCCAGTTCGCGCCGAACCCGGCGATAGCCGCGGCTGTCGTGAATCGCATCGACCCTGACGCCGGCCGCTTCCGCCGGATCGTCGTGCAAATGGAACATTCGCAGATGCCGCATCAGCCGCGGGCTGAGAAACTGGCTGATGAAGCTTTCGTCGCGATAATTGGCCCAGATGTCGCGCAGTACCGGCATCGGGTCGCCTTTCCCGGCGATGTCCGGAAACCATTCGCGATCTTCGTCCTCCGGACTGGAAACGATCCGCTCGATGTCCTGCATCATCGCGAACCCGAGCGCGTAGGGGTTGAATCCGGAAAAGCGGCGATCGTCGAAATCGGGCTGGAACACCACATTGGTGTGCGACTGCAGGAATTCGAGAAAATTGCCGTCACTGATGCGACCCTGCTCGTGCAGCCTGTTCATGATGCGGTAATGCACATAGGTCGCGGTGCCTTCGTTCATGACCTTGGTCTGACTTTGCGGATAGAAATACTGCGCGATGTGCCGCACGATCCGCAGCAGTTCGCGCTGCCAGGGCTGCAGCCGCGGCGCGGTCTTTTCGAGGAAATAGAGCAGGTTTTCCTGCGGAAGGCCGAGCAGC
Source organism: Bradyrhizobium sp. (assembly GCA_036273255.1). Taxonomy (GTDB): domain Bacteria; phylum Pseudomonadota; class Alphaproteobacteria; order Rhizobiales; family Xanthobacteraceae; genus Bradyrhizobium. The sequence goes on along the minus strand of DASUIA010000209.1, from coordinate 54,301 downwards.
GTGCGGCGTCGTTCGACGTTCAGGAGCGCTTCGCTCTTGACCTGGCCGCCCGGAATGGTCCGCCACAATTCGTTGAATGCGCTCTCCTCATGCAGGCGCCGCTGCCCGGCACGCTTCTCCTCGACACGAAGATCATGTTTCTTCTTGCCGGGATAGCGGTCGATGCCGTGCGACATCAGGGCGTGCGCGGCGTCGAGCGTCCGCTCGACCTCGGGCCGGCCATGCCGCTCCTCGCATTGCGCGACATAGCTCTTGGCGAAATCGAGATAGTCGAGAATTCCGGCGGCGTCGGTCCACTGCTTGAACAGATAGTTGTTCTTGAAAAAATGATTGTGGCCGAACGCGGCATGGGCGATCACCAGGGTCTGCATGGTCGCGGTATTTTCTTCCATCAGATAGGAAATGCAGGGCGAACTGTTGATGACGATCTCATAGGCGAGGCCCTGCAGGCCCTTGCGATAGAAAGCCTCCTGATAGGCGAACTGCTTGCCGAACGACCAGTGCTTGTAAAAGAGCGGCATGCCTCCGGACGAGTAGGCATCCAGCATCTGCTCCGCGGTGATGATCTCGATCTGGTTGGGATAGACGTCAAGTCCGAGCTCGGAACGCGCAATCTCGTCGCAGGCATCGTGGATGCGCTGCAGTTGCGGAAAATCCCAGTCTGCACCTTCAAACAGGCGCGCGGTTGTCATGGTCATGACGCGGCCCTTTGCTGTTCCCACGGCGTTGAAAGAGATCGTGGAACACCGGAAAAATCTCGCTGCGATTGTTGACCTTGCGCATCGACAGCGGCGCGCCATCGGCACGCAGGCGCTGATACAGCGTCCATAGCGACGAATCGGCCATGCCGAACGGGTTGCCGCCGGCCTCGCCAACCTCGAGATAGGCGAAGAACTGGCTGACCGGCAGGATCGCCTCGGTCAGCAGGCGCGCCGCGACTTCGCCGTCCGAATAGGCGTTATCGCCATCGGATGCCTGGGCAGCATAGATGTTCCAGTCCGCCGGGCGAAAGCGCGACCTGACGATATCGTGCATCGCCTGCAGCGCGCTCGACACCAGCGTGCCGCCGGAGGCCGGGTCGTGAAAGAAGGTTTCCTCGTCGACCTCTTCGGCCCGATCGGTATGGCGAATGAAGATGATCTCGACATGGCGATAGCGTCGCTTCAGGAACACGTACAGCAGCATGTAGAAGCGCTTGGCGAGGTCCTTCATGTGCTCGGACATCGAGCCCGATACGTCCATCAGGCAGAACATGACCGCCTGCGCCACCGGTTTGGGCATGGTTTCAAACCGGCGATAGCGGATGTCGATCGGATCGATGAAGGGGATGCGGCGGGCTTTTGCCTTCAGGGCCTCGATCTCGGCCATCAGTTCGTTGCGACGCACCCCGTCGCAGGCCTGCATCTCGGCCTCGAGCTGCGCAATCGTCTCGGGCCGCGGCCGCCGCAACGCGACCCGCCGCGCCATCGCCACCCGCACCGTCCGGGCGACGGAGATGTTGGCCGGCGAGCCCGACGTGGCGTAGCCGGCGCGGCGCAGCCCCTCGCTTTCCGCTTCCGCTAGCTTGCGCTTGGCGAGGTCCGGCAATTCCAGATCGTCGAGGAACAGGTCGACAAACTCGTCGCGGCTGAGCACGAACCGGAAAGTGTCCTCGCCGTCGCCTTCACCGGGCTCGGACGGCCTTCCGCTGCCCTCGCCCGAACGCGGCAGGATGTCGCCTTCGATGAACTTCTTGTTGCCGGGAAGCACCGTGTCGCGGATGCCGCCCTCGGTGCGAAAGCGCGGCTCGTCCATGCCGTCGAGGGGCACCGAAACCTCGCCGCCTTCCAGGACATCCTTGATATCGCGGTCCTGCGAGGACTTCTTGACTGCGCCCTGCACCAGCGCCTTGGCGCGGCGCAGGAATCTCTGGCGGTTCTCCAGGCTCTTGCTGCCCGGATTGAGGCGCCGATCGACGATGTGCATGGCCACTTCCAGATCCGCTCCTCACCCGGCTTGTTTCACCCGCATGTACCATTCTACCAGCCGGCGGACCTGACGCTCGGTGTAGCCGCGTTCAACCATCCGAGCGACAAACTCGCCATGCTTCTTTTCGGTATCGCCATCCTTCTTCGAACCGAACGAGATCACCGGCAGCAGATCCTCCACCTGCGAGAAGATCCGCTTTTCGATTACTTCGCGGATTTTCTCGTAGCTGGTCCACGACGGGTTCTTGCCGCCGTGCTGAGCCCGCGACCGCAGCGAAAACTTCACGACCTCGTTGCGGAAGTCCTTGGGATTGGCGATCCCCGCCGGCTTTTCGATCTTGGTCAGTTCCTGATTGAGAAGTTCACGATCGAGCAACTGGCCGGTGTCGGGATCCTTGAAGTCCTGATCCTCGATCCAGGCATCGGCATAGTCGACATAGCGATCGAACAGATTCTGACCGTAATCCGAATAGGATTCGAGATAGGCCTTCTGGATCTCGTGGCCGATGAACTCGGCATAGCGCGGCACCAGCTCCGCCTTGATGAATTCGAGGTAGCGTTTCTCGACTTCATCGGAAAGCTGCTCGCGGCGGATCGCCTGCTCGAGCGCGTACATCAGGTGGACCGCGTCCGCGCCGATCTCGGCGGTGTCGTGGTTGTAGGTCGCTGCCAGGATCTTGAAGGCGAAGCGGGTCGAAGCTCCGTCCATGCCCTCGTCGACACCGGCGGCATCCCTGTATTCCTGGACGCTCCTTGCCTTCGGATCGGACTCCTTCAGGCTCTCGCCGTCATAGACCCGCATCTTCGCGAACAGCGTCGAGTTTTCGTGCTTGCGCAGCCGCGACATCACCGAGAAGCGAGCCAGTGTCTCCAGTGTCGCCGGTGCGCAGGGCGCGGCAGCAAGCTCGGAACCGGAAATGAGCTTCTCGTAGATTTTCTGCTCCTCGGTCACCCGCAGGCAATAGGGCACCTTGATGACGCAGATGCGGTCGATGAAGGCCTCGTTGTTCTTGTTGGCCTTGAAGCTCTGCCACTCCGACTCGTTCGAATGGGCGAGAATGATCCCGGTAAAGGGAATCGCGCCGATATTCTCGGTGCCGATGTAGTTGCCTTCCTGCGTTGCCGTGAGCAGCGGGTGCAGCATCTTGATCGGCGCCTTGAACATCTCGACGAATTCGAGCACGCCCTGGTTGGCCCGGTTGAGGCCACCGGAATAGCTGTAGGCATCGGGATCGTTCTGCGCGAAAGTCTCGAGCTTGCGTATGTCGACCTTGCCGACCAGAGACGAGATGTCCTGATTGTTCTCGTCGCCCGGCTCGGTTTTCGCAATCGCGATCTGGCGTAACCGCGACGGCTGGATCCTGGCGACGCGGAAACGCGAGATATCGCCGCCAAACGCTTCGAGGCGCTTGTAGCACCACGGACTCATCAGCCCGTTCAGGCGGCGGCGCGGGATGCCGTATTTCTCCTCGATCATCGGCCCGAGCTGTTCCGGATCGAACAGACCGAGCGGACTCTCGAACACCGGGCTGAGTTCGTCGCCCGCCTTCAGCACGTAGATCGGATTGAGTTCCATCAGCGATTTCAGGCGCTCGGCCAGCGACGATTTGCCGCCGCCCACCGGTCCGAGCAGATAGAGCACCTGCTTGCGTTCTTCGAGACCTTGTGCGGCATGACGGAAGAACCCGACGATGCGCTCGATCGTTTCCTCCATGCCATGGAAGTTGGCGAAGGCGGGATAGACGCGCATGGTCCGGTTCAAGAAAATACGACCGAGGCGGGGATCCTTGGCCGTGTCAATCACCTGCGGTTCACCGATCGCGGCCAGCAGCCGTTCGGCCGAATTGGCATATCGCATGGGATCGCCTCGACACGATTCCAGGTATTCCGCCATCGACAGGTCGGTCTCGCTTCTCGCTTCGAACGACCGGGCGAAAGCGTTGAACAGAGAATCGTTGTACATGAACCTTCTCCTCATCAGTTCCGCTGCACTGCTGGACACGCGCTGCTAATATCTAACACCTGGAACATTGTCCGGTTCAGAACACGAATCAGCCTCAGCACATGAGGCGATTGGACACGTCGTGACGGAGATCGCGCAATCCACGACGCAGGCAGCAGACGAATCATAAACAAGCAATTGCTGATTTGTTAGGCGAAAGCGGCGCCATGAAGGTGATTTTGGCAAGTTGTAACCGGACCGCAACATCCTGGCCTTCGCAGCAGGAGTGCACCTGGCGCGGTTTTCCGGTAAATGAACACCCGTTTCGGGATGGCGCGGACACCCCGGCTCTCCGCCAGGCGCGAGGCGTCTCCGTTCACATTCCCAACCGGGCTGAGCGATGGAAATCGATGGACCGGTCGCGCCGCCCGCTGCAAGGTGCGCAGACCAGGCCTGCACCCACGAAGAATCTTCACGCCCATCGCCGCCAAACTGCCATTCCGAGCGTTATATTGTGAATGGCATTATGATACGAAGCTGGTCAAATCCGTTGTCACCTCCACGTCCTTTCCATGAACTTTCCTTCCAAGCTCCGGCCGACGGAAAGGTTCCTAATCCGCCATCGCGCAACCCGGACAAAAGCACCATGAACCCCGTTAAAGCACTCGAAAGTCATGGCCAGGCTGTCTGGCTGGATTTCCTGGCCCGCGGCTTTATCGCCCACGGCGATTTGAAGAGGCTGATCGATACCGACGGCGTCAAGGGCGTCACCTCGAACCCCTCGATCTTCGAAAAGGCGATCGACAGCTCGGATGAATATGACGGCGCGATCGGCCAGGCGCTGAAAAATGGCGATCGCCCGGTAGCGCAATTGTTCGAGCATCTCGCGATCGAGGACATCCAGCACGCGGCGGACGTGTTGCGCCCGGTGTATGATCGTCTCGACGGCCATGACGGCTTCGTCAGCCTCGAAGTGTCGCCGTATCTGGCGATGGATACCAAGGCCTCGATTGCCGAGGCCGAGCGGCTCTGGAAGGAAGTCGACCGCAAGAACCTGATGGTCAAGGTGCCGGCAACCCCGCAGGGCCTGCCGGCGATCCGGCATCTGATCGCCGAGGGCATCAGCATCAACGTCACGCTGCTGTTTTCGCAGAAAGTCTACGTCAAGGTCGCCGAGGCCTATCTGTCCGGCCTGGAAGAATACGTCGCGAGCGGCGGTGACCCCTCCCATGTCGCGAGCGTGGCCAGCTTTTTCGTCAGCCGGATCGATAGCGCGGTGGACAAGCAGCTCGATGAGCGGATCGAAAAAGCCAATGACCCGAGCGAGAAGGAACGGCTGGCCGCACTGAAAGGCAAGGTCGCGATTGCCAACGCCAAGCTCGCCTATCAGGAATACAAGCGACTGTTTTCCGGCGCACGCTGGGACCGGCTTGCCGCCAGGGGCGCGAGGCCGCAGCGATTGCTGTGGGCTTCCACCGGCACCAAAAACAAGGACTATAGCGACGTGCTCTATGTCGAGGAGCTGATTGGTCCGAACACCGTCAATACCGTGCCGCCGGCCACCCTCGACGCCTTCCGCGATCATGGCAGGCTGCGCGACAGCCTCGAGGAAAATCTCGAGGATGCGAGGCGCGTGCTGGCCGAGCTTGAACAATCCGGCATCTCGCTCGATGCCATCACCGCCGATCTGGTCAGGGATGGCGTCAAACTGTTCGCCGACGCTGCCGACAAGCTTTATGGGGCGGTAGCGCACAAGCGCGCGGCCGTGCTCGCCGGCGGCATCGACCGGCAGCAACTGGCCCTTGGCGGCAGGCTCGGCAAGGCGGTGGACGCGGGCATCGAGGAATGGCGGAAATCGGGCAAGATACGCCGGCTCTGGCAACGCGACAAATCGGTCTGGACCGGCGATGACGAGAACAAATGGCTCGGCTGGCTGAACAGCGCCGCCGCTGCCGATATCGACGATTACGAGGATTTTGCCCATCGCGTCAGGGGACAGCACTTCACCGATGCGGTGGTGCTCGGCATGGGCGGATCGAGTCTCGGGCCGGAAGTGCTGGCGAAGACCTTCGACAAGCAGCCCGGCTTTCCGAAACTGCATGTGCTGGACTCGACCGATCCGGCGCAGGTGCGTGCCATGCAGGTTTCGATCAATCTCGCCGATACGCTGTTCATCGTTTCCAGCAAGTCCGGCGGCACCACCGAACCGAACGTGATGAAGGACTATTTCTTCGAACGGGTGTCGGAGACGATCGGCGCCGAGAAGGCCGGCCATCGCTTCGTCGCCGTGACCGACCCCGGCTCGTCGCTGGAAAAGGTTGCGAAGAAGCAGGGCTTTGCCCGGACCTTTTACGGCGATCCCACCATCGGCGGACGTTACTCGGTGCTGTCGCCGTTCGGTCTCGTGCCGGGTGCGGCAGCAGGTGTCGACCTGCGTGCGCTGTTGACCCACACGCTGGCGATGGTGCGTTCCTGCGGGCCCGATGTGCCGCCGCAGCAGAATCCCGGCGTGCAACTCGGTCTCGCTTTGGGCCTTGCCGGCCTCGAGGGCCGCGACAAGGTCACCATCCTGGCGTCGAACAAGATCGCCGATTTCGGCGCCTGGACGGAGCAACTGATCGCCGAATCCACCGGCAAGGATGGCAAGGGGCTGATTCCGATCGATGGTGAGACCCTCGGGGATACGACACTCTACGGCAACGACCGCTTCTTCATCGATATCCGTACCGAAGGCGAGGACGACGCCGCGCATGACGGCAAGCTCGCCGCGCTGGAACGGGCCGGACATCCCGTCGTCCGCATTGTGATGAAATCGATCGAGCATATCGGCCAGGAATTCTTCCGCTTCGAGATGGCGGTTGCCATCGCCGGCTCGGTACTCGGCATCAACCCCTTCAACCAGCCCGACGTCGAGGCTGCCAAGGTCAAGACCCGGGAATTGACCGCCGCATTCGAGAAGACGGGGTCGTTGCCGGCGGAACATCCGGTGGTTTCGACCGACACCGTCGACATCTATACCGACGACAACAATGCGGCTGCGTTACGCAAGGCGGGTGCCGACGGCGATCTCGGCTCCTGGCTGAAAGCCCATCTCGCCCGCGCCGGGGCCGACGATTACGTGGCATTGCTCGCCTATATCGAGCGCAACGCCGCTCACGTCGAAAACCTGCAGCAGTTGCGGCTCGAAGTGCGCGACCGGCGCCATGTCGCAACCTGCGCCGAATTCGGTCCGCGCTTCCTGCACTCCACCGGGCAGGCCTACAAGGGCGGCCCCGACAGCGGGGTGTTCCTGCAGATCACCGCCGATGACGCGCGGGATCTCGCGGTACCCGGCCAGAAGGCGACCTTTGGCGTGATCAAGGCAGCCCAGGCCCGTGGCGATTTCGGTGTGCTGACCGAACGTGGCCGGCGTGCGCTGCGCGTCCATCTCAAGGGTGATCTCGCATCCGGACTGGAGATGCTCGATCGCGCCATTCACAATGCGTTGAACTGAGGAACAGCGGATGCAACTCGGCATGATCGGCCTCGGCCGGATGGGCGGCAACATCGTCCGCCGCCTGATGAAGCACGGCCATACTACGGTGGTCTACGACAAGGATCCGAAGGCCGTTGCCGCCATTGGCGCCGACGGTGCGGTCGGCACCGCCGCGCTGGAGGATTTTGTCAGCAAGCTCGAGAAGCCGCGGACCGCCTGGGTAATGCTGCCGGCAGGCAGGATCACCGAAGAGACCATCGAGACGCTGTCCAAACTGATGCAGCAGGGCGATGTCATCATCGATGGCGGCAACACCTTCTGGCAGGACGACGTCCGCCGCGGCCAGACACTGAAGCAGCGAGGCATCCACTATCTCGATGTCGGCACCTCGGGCGGCGTCTGGGGCATCGACCGCGGCTATTGCATGATGATCGGCGGTGACAAGGCGGTGGTCGATCGCCTCGATCCGATCTTCTCGACACTGGCGCCAGGCATCGGCGATATCGAGCGTACCGGGGGACGCGAGGGGCGCGATGCCCGGATCGAGCAGGGCTATATTCACGCCGGCCCGGTCGGTGCCGGTCATTTTGTCAAGATGGTTCACAACGGCATCGAATACGGCCTGATGCAGGCCTATGCCGAAGGGTTCGACATCCTGAAGAATGCCAATGTCGATGCGTTGCCGCCGGAGCACCGCTTCGACCTCAACATTCCCGATATCGCCGAGGTGTGGCGGCGCGGCAGCGTGATCCCGTCATGGCTGCTCGATCTCACGGCTTCCGCGCTCGCCAGGAACGATACGCTCGACAACTACTCGGGCTTTGTCGAGGATTCCGGGGAAGGCCGCTGGACCGTCAACGCCGCCATCGACGAGGCGGTCCCGGCCGAGGTGCTGACCGCGGCACTCTATGCGCGCTTCCGCTCGCGCCGGCAGCACACCTTTGCCGAGAAGATCCTATCCGCCATGCGCGCTGGGTTCGGCGGCCACAAGGAGCCGCAGCAGCCTGCCGGTTCGTCGACTGACGCCGTACCCGCCAAGCCGAAGGCCGGTCGGTCGTGACGGACGATCCCTCCCAACAGAAGCGACCCGATCCCTGCTGCTTCGTCATCTTCGGCGCCACCGGCGATCTGACCCACCGGCTGGTGATCCCCGCCCTCTACAATCTCGCGGCGGGCGGCCTGTTGCCCGACAATTTCTGCGTGGTCGGCGTGGCCCGGAGGGCGATGCCGAACGATGCGATGCGCGACAGCCTGATGAAGGGCCTGCAGCAATTTGCCACCCGCCGCGTCGACGACACCATCGCCAAGCGATTGCTGGAGTGCGTGACCTGCATTGCCGCCGACCCCAAGGAGCCCGACTCCTTCGACAAGATGCGCGAGCAACTCGAAAAACTGGAAGCCACCCGCAAGACCGGCGGCAACCGGCTGTTCTATCTGGCGACACCGCCGAATGCGTTTGCGCCGATCAGCCGTGAACTCGGCCGCACCGGCATGCTGCGCGAGGACAAGGGCGCCTGGCGGCGGCTGGTGGTGGAAAAGCCGTTCGGAACCGACCTCGCTTCGGCCCGGGCACTGAACGGCGAGTTGCTGAAGATCGTCGACGAGCATCAGATCTACCGGATCGACCATTATCTCGGCAAGGAAACCGTCCAGAACATCCTGGTGCTGCGCTTCGCCAACGGGATGTTCGAGCCGATCTGGAATCGCAATCACATCGATCACGTCCAGATCACGGTCGCCGAGAAGCTTGGCGTCGGTCACCGCGGCAGCTTCTATGACGCTACCGGCGCCCTGCGCGACATGGTGCCGAACCATCTGTTCCAACTGTTGTCGCTGGTGGCGATGGAGCCGCCGGCACGGTTTGACGCGCATGCGGTGCGCTCGGAAAAAGCGGAAGTGCTGGCGGCGATCCAGACCCAAGGCGAGGCCGATGCGCTGCAGAATTCCGTGCGCGGGCAGTATCTGGGCGGCAAGGTCGGCGACACCGAGGTGGAGGACTACCGCAGAACCGAGGATGTCAAATCCGACAGCACCACCGAAACCTATGCCGCGCTGAAACTGGCCATCGACAACTGGCGCTGGGCCGGGGTCCCGTTCTATCTGCGCACCGGCAAGGCACTTGGCGTCAAGCGCACCGAGGTCGCCATCAAGTTCAAGCAGGCACCGTTCGCGATGTTTCGCGACACACCGGTGGACCGGCTATCGCAAAACTATCTCGTCATCAGCATCGAACCGACCGAAGGCATCACCCTGCAGTTCAACACCAAGGTGCCGGGGCCGACCATCTCGATCGACGGGGTCGAGATGAAATTCCGCTACAAGGATTACTTCAAGGCCGAGCCGAGCACCGGCTATGAGACGCTGATCTACGACTGCATGATCGGCGACAACATCCTGTTTCAGCGCGCCGACAGCGTCGAGGCGGGCTGGCAGGCAGTGCAGCCATTCCTCGATGCGTGGAAAAAGGCCGGCGGCAACGGCATCGAGCGCTATCCGGCCGGCAGCGATGGCCCAACCGAAGCCAATGCGCTGCCGGCGCGCGACGGCAGGAACTGGCGAAAGCTCGGTTAGCATGGCGGCCAATCATCAGCGGGCGGATATCAAGGTGATCGCGGCTTCCGATGCGACCGCGCTGGCGAGTACGGCCGCGGATCATCTCCTGGCGCGGATCATCGCCAATGACGGGCGCGTGGCGATTTGCCTCGCCGGCGGATCGAGCCCGAAACAACTGTTCGAATTGCTGGCGACCGATGCCTATCGAAGCCGGATTCCCTGGGAACGCGTGCACTGGTTCATCGGCGACGAGCGCTTTGTCCCGGCGGACGATCCATTGAACAACATGGCGATGGCCCGGCGGGCCTTTCTCGACCGCTGCGCGCCGGCCGCCAACGTTCATTCGATCGCGACCGAGGGAGTCGACGTCAAAGAGAGCGCCCGCCGCTACGAAGCCGAACTGCAATCGTTCTATGGCGCGGATCGGCTCGATCCGGTCCGGCCGCTGTTCGACCTTGTGTTGCTCGGCGTCGGGCCCGATGGTCATACCGCCTCGCTGTTTCCAGGCTGTCCGGCCGCTCAAGAAACCGAGCGCTGGGTGGTCGACGTGCCAAAGGCCCATGTCGAGCCGTTCGTAGCGCGGATCACACTGACTTTGCCGACGCTCGGCTCCTGCCGCGAGATGCTGTTCGAAGCGAGCGGCGCCGGCAAGCGCGCGATCCTGACCCGCGTATTTGACGGCGAAGACCTGCCCGCGGGCCGCGCGCGCTCCCGGCGCGAAACCATCTGGCTGGTCGATCAGACCGCCCTCCCGGAGAACTTTCGTGCCTGAGAGAGCAAGCGTGGTACCCTGCGCGCTGGTGCTGATGGGCGTATCCGGCTCGGGCAAGAGCACCATTGCCGACAAACTGGCCAAACGCACCGGCTGGAAATACGAGGATGGCGACAGGTTTCATCCGCCGAGCAATGTCGCCAAGATGAGCGCCGGCCACCCCCTCACCGACGAAGACCGCTGGCCCTGGCTGCAGGCGATCGCCGCCGAGATCGATCGGGCGTGCGGCGCCGGCGAACATGCCGTGATCGCGTGCTCCGCGTTGAAGCGCGCCTATCGCGACGTCCTGGTGCACGGCCGCGACGACGTCCGCATCATCTACCTCGAGGGCACGCAGGCGTTGATCGCCGATCGCCTCACACACCGCCAGCATCATTTCATGCCGCCGGATCTGCTGGACAGCCAGTTCAAGGCGCTGCAGCCGCCGGAGCCAAGCGAGAACGCGGTGACGGTTTCGATTGATGCTCCGGTCGAGGCCATCGTCGACGAGATCGTCCGCCAGCTCCAGCTTGCGCCGGTCTCGAACGACGGGAACCGCCGATGACGCGGATTGCGCTCGTCGTCTCCGACGTCGACGGCACGCTTTTGACCGGCGACAAGGTCCTGACCGACGCTGCGGTTCGCGCTGCGCGACGGCTGGAGGACAGCGGGGTCGGCTTCACCATCACCTCGAGTCGCCCTGCCATCGGCATGCGGTTCTTGATCGAACCGCTTCGAATCAAGTTGCCGGTCGGACCCTTCAACGGCAGCTCGATATGCGACCCGCAGATGAATGCGATCGATCAGCACGTGATCGCTGCCTCGGCGGCGCAACGGAGCCTCGACATCCTGAACCGGTTCGGCGTCGATATCTGGCTGTTCACCAGCGATCAATGGCTTGCCCGCAATGGCGATGGCAAATATGTCGAGCTGGAACGGCGCACCATTCGTGCCGATCCGACCATCGTGGACGATTTCGCGCCCTATTTGTCGGCCGCCTGCAAGATCGTCGGATCGAGCTCGGATGCGGCGCGGCTGCAGGACTGCGAGGCCGCAGCCAGGGACGCGCTGGGTACGCAAGCCACGGCCGCCCGCTCGCAGACCTACTATCTGGACGTTACCCCGCCCGGCCATGACAAGGGCACCTTCGTGCAGGCGATCGCGAAGCGGCAGGGTATTTCAACCGACGCGGTCGCCACGATCGGTGACATGCATAATGATGTCGCGATGTTTCGAGTGAGCGGCATGTCGATCGCGATGGGTAACGCCACCGACGAAATCAAGCGACAGGCGACGCGTGTCACGGCGTCGAATGCCGACGAGGGGTTCGCCGGCGCGATCGAGATGATCTTGCAACACAATGCCGGCTGAGCCGCCAGGGATACCCCAGCCGAGACTAAGACGCATCGCGGTTTTCAGCACGCCGATGTTTGCGTTCAGGACTCGTCGGGGTCTCGTATCGCGCTTTCAACACGGCGACGGGCAGATGCCGGAACAAGGCGGCGAGCCGCAGCTCGGTACCGCTGGTTGGTTCGGTGACACCTTCAACCTTAAAGCCGCGCAGGTCGAGCGAGGCATCGAAGGCGTCCGCGCGGGGCCAGACCCGGCCACCCTCGGACATCGGCGCCAACGCCTTGGCAACCGCGACGATCGCCGCCTGATCGCGGTGGCGGCGCGCAAACGCAATGACATGGTCGCGGTGCGGGCCGCTGACCGGCAGCGGCCGATAGTCGCCATGCGTGAATGCATCGGCCAATTCGGTCCGTAGTTCCAGCAGATGCCGGGTCCAGGCCAGCTTGAGATGCCCATTGGGCCAAGCCTCCACCAGACGGTCCCAGTCCGGACGATCAGCTTGCGCCAGAGCGGCGGCGCGCGCGGCAAAATCGACCGGTCGCCGATTGTCGGGATCGACCAGGGACAGATCCCAAAATTCCGTGCCCTGATAGAAGTCGGGTACGCCGGGCATCGTCGCCTTCAGGGTGAGCTGACTGAGCGAGTTCAGCGCCCCGAGCAGCGCCATGCGTCGGCCCAGGGTTTGCAGCGAATCGACGAATTCGGCCGACACTGCGCGGTCCAGGATCCGGGCCAGGAATGTCTGCACGCCCGCTTCGTAGGTCTGGTTGGGATTGAGCCAGCTCGTTTCCTGCTTGCCCTCGCGCGCCGCTTTCAGCGCATAGGCCTGCATCCGCTGCAGGAATTTCTCATCGCCCTCGCCCACCGGCCATGCGCCGACCAGCGCCTGGTACAGCATGTATTCGAATACGGCCGAAGGCGCGCGCATCTGGCCGTCGCTGACAAGATGCGGTGCATTGAGGATCTTCCACCGCGCGACGGTGCCGGCCCATTCGCCCGGCAACTCTGCCAGCGCCAGCAGTCGCGCCCGCGCGTCCTCGCCGCGTTTGGTGTCGTGGGTTGCGGTTGCGGTCATGCCATGCGGCCATTCGCTGGCGCGATGGCTCATGGCCGCATGAAACGCATCAATCGACAATCCCCGGGCCGCCGGATCGCCGCCGACCTCGTTGAGTGCAAGCAGACGATGGTAGCGATAGAACGCGGTGTCCTCGAGCGACTTCGCCATCACCGGACCGGTGAATTGCTGGACCTTGAGGGCAAAGCGGCGAACGCGCGGAGCGCCGTGCAAGGCGCGGCCAGGCCCGATCAGATCCATCGTCAGCGCGTCGCGCAGAAAATCGAAAATGCCATCGTCGGCGGCGAACCAGTCGGCCCGGGCCCGTTCGATCGTCGCTGAAATCAGCACGCGGTCATGCGCGGGTGCCGCGGCCGAGGTCAGATAGGTGCGGTAGATCGGAAAATGCAGGACATAGAGCTCGAGCGACTGCCGCAGGCTGTCGGCGGAAAAGTCGCGGGTCGAGTAGTGACCCGCGGCAATGCGCGCGAGCAGCCGCGACAGCACCGTGAACTCGCTGGTCAGCAAGGTGTCGATCACCCTGCGCTTGGCGGCCTTCAGCACCGGATCGAGCCGGGGGATCGTATTGCTGATCTGCCGCCAGATCTCGTCAAGCGCATCGAGACCTCTGTCGTCGACCAGCACGCGCGCGATCGCGTTGAGCCATTCATAGCCGGTGGTGCCATGGACACCGGCGAACGGGCGCAGCGCTTCATGCTCGCCGAGAATTTTCTCGATCACCATGTAGAGCGGCCGGGCAGCGTTGCCCTGCGCGGTGCGGATCATGCGGCGCAACCGCTGGAAATACTGCGCGGGGTCGCGCAAGCCGTCGATGTGATCGATCCGCAAGCCCTGCAACTGGCCTGCCGCAACCAGCGTCCTGACCAGCCGATGGATGGCGTCGAAGGTGCCGACATCCTCGACCCGCAGCCCGGCGAGGGTATTCACGTCGAAGAAGCGGCGGTAGTTGATGTCGCTGGAGGCGAGCCGCCAATGGCCGAGCCTGTAGTGCTGGCGTTCCAGCAGATGATGCAGCGCCAGCGTCTGGGCGGCGCGATCGGGTGCGGCCCGATAGGCCTCGAGCCCACGCGTGATGATCGCGGCGCCGCCCTCGATGGCTTTCAACTCGGCCTTGAAAGCGGGCGCCTCCTTGCGATTGGGATGGCGCAGCCCCCTGTAGCGCGACGCCAGCGCAAGAATGCGCCGGCCCTCCGGGCTATCCTCGACGCCGGCTTCGCGCACGACCGTGCGCAATATCTCGCTGTAGCGCTCGGGCGCGATCGGGAGCCGATGTTCGAAATACCATGCCGAGAAGCTGCCTTCGTCGGCGTCGTAGCGCAGCTCGATCTCGCCCTTTTCCAGCGCTTCGCCATAGGACGAACCGACGATCGGCAGCAATACGCCGCCCCGCGTGCGATAGGGCAACAGCTCCCAGTCGATGTCGAACGATACCGCGTGGGGCGAGGCCTGGCCCCATTCCAGCGTGTCCAGCCACCACGGATTATCCGCGAAATGCACTCCGACATGGTTCGGCACGAAATCGAGGATCAGCCCGAGATCGTGGCGCCGCAGCGCCACGCTCAAACGCTGGAATCCGGCCTCGCCGCCAAGCTCGGGATTGAATTGGGCATGGTCGACGATGTCGTAACCGTGGGTGCTGCCCTTGCGCGCCTTCATGAACGGCGATGCATAGAGATGGGTGACGCCGAGCGCCTTCAGGTAGGGAACAACGGCCGCCGCCGCATCGAAATCGAAATTCGCCGTGAGCTGCAGGCGGTAGGTGGCGAGGGGAATGGCGAGAGGCATCAGCGGGCTCCGATGCGCCAGAGCACAAACCAGGGAGGCATCGGGTTGCCGGACTCGCCGCCCCAGATGACGGTACCGATCCTGTGATGAGGCGGGATCGCGGTCTCGCGTGGCGACAAATTGGCGATCAGCGAGAGCCGCGCGCCGTCACCCATCCGCCAGTGGGCCGCCAGCCGGCCGTCATCCGCCGCCTGCGCGTTGCCGAAGCAGGCGCCGACGAGCCGCGGCACGATCTCCCGCCGGCGTAGCGCGAGCAGGTCCCGCACCAGCGCCAACCGCTTGCGCCCCGACGGCCGGTCACGCGCCTCCCAGTCCAGGACCGCCGAACGGAAGGTCGCGACGGCGAGCGGATCGGGGACCTCGTCGCCATATTTGGCGTAGGCGCCGGCGAATTCCCGCCGTCGGCCCTGGCGTACGGCGTCGGCAAGGTCGCCGTTGAAATCGCAGAAAAAGGGAAACGGTACCTTCGAACCCCATTCCTCGCCCATGAACAGCATCGGGATTGCCGGCGCCAACAGGGTGATCGCCAACGCGGCTTCGATCGCAGGCTCGCTGGCAAGGTTTGCGATGCGGTCGCCGAAGGCGCGGTTGCCGATCTGGTCGTGGTTCTGCAGAAAGTTGACAAAGGCGATGGGGGCGAGATGCCGGCTCGGCTCGCCACGCAAAACTCCGCCACGATGCGCGGAGGGCTCGCCCTGATAGACAAAGCCGGAACCGAGTGCCCGTGCGATGTCATGAAGCGGCGCGCGTCGATAGTCGCTGTAATAGCCGTGGCTTTCCCTGCTCAGCAGCACATGCCAGGCGTGGTGATAGTCGTCGTTCCATTGCGCGCGATATTTGCCGCGCGGTGGTCCTTCGTCGGCATCGAGCAGGCTTGCTTTATTGTCGTCGTTCTCCAGCAGCAGATGAATATGCCGGCCGGTGGCGCCGGCGAGTTCGCCGACCGCCTCGCTCAGCTCATGCAGCAGCGAAATCTCGCCCGGCTCGGCAATGGCATGGATCGCATCGAGCCGCAGCCCATCGAAGCGGTATTCGTCGAGCCAATAAAGAGCATTCTCGATGGCGAAGGCACGTACTTCGCGCACGCGATAGTCGATCGCGCGGCCCCACGGCGTCTGCGCCTCGGTAAAGAAGGCCGGGGCGTATCGGCCCAGGTAATTTCCCTCAGGTCCAAAATGATTGTAGACGACATCCAGCAACACCATCAGCCCGCGCAGATGCGCTTCATCGACCAGGGCCTTGAGGTCGTCGGGACGTCCATAGGCGCTGTCGGGCGCATACCACAGCACCCCGTCATAGCCCCAGTTGCGCTGACCTGGAAAATCCGCCAACGGCATCAGCTCCAGCGCCGTGACGCCGGTCGCCACCAGATGATCGAGCTTGCCGATCATGGCGCGGTAGGTGCCCTCAGGCGTGAAGCTGCCGACATGGCTCTCGATCACGACGGCCTCGTGCCATGGGCGTCCTCGCCAGTCGCCTGCGCGCCACGCATAGGTCGCGGGGTCGATCACCTCGCTCGCGCCGAACACGTCCTCGGGCTGAAATGCCGACGCCGGGTCCGGCACATCGACCTCGCCGTCGATCCGGAACCTGTAGCGGGCGCCGGCTGCCACGCCCGGGATTTCGGCGGAGAACCAGCCGTCGCCACGGCGATCCAGGGGGTATGGCCTATCCAGCAGCAGATCGACATGTTTGGCCGCCGGCGCCCACAGGCGGAATGACGTCGCATCCGCCGTCAGCCGCGGTCCGAACTGCCGCCCATTCATGCCGAACCCGCAAAGGCGAGCACCGAGCGGGGTGGCGCCTCGGTCTCACTTCCCGATTCGAAATCCGTGGCTGCCTGTTCGTCGTCCACGGTATTGAGCACCCGTTTCCAGGTTTTGTATTCAGCCATGCCCGGCAGCTTGAAAGCGATCGCCTCGGGTGCGGCGTTCAGCACGATGAAGATCGGGGCCTGACCCCGTACGTCGGGGCCCAGCACATAGGCGAGAAACCGGCCTTCCGGAAAATTCCAGTCCTGCTCGGTCATCTCAGCAGCGGCAGGTGTCAGCCATGACACGCCGTAACATCCGTCCGCGCGCCGGCCGTCGAGCCAACGGCGCGACCGGATCTGCGGAAACCGCCTGCGCAACTCCGTCATGTGGCCGATGAAATCGCTGAGGTCGTCCTCATGGCCGAGGTTTTCCCAGCCGACCCAGCCGATCGCGTTGTCCTGGCAATAGGCGTTGTTGTTGCCGCTCTGGGTGTTGCCTACTTCGTCGCCGGCCAGGATCAGCGGCAGTCCCTGCGCCAGCATCAGGCAGGCGAGCTGGTTCTTGCGCAACTGGCGGCGCAGCGCCGCGATGGCCGGATCGTCGGTCGGGCCCTCATGGCCGCAATTGTTGCTGAGATTGTCGCTGGAGCCGTCGCGATTGTCTTCGCCGTTGGCCTCGTTGTGCTTTTCATTGTAGCTGAACAGGTCGGCCAGCGTAAAACCGTCATGGACGGTGATGTGATTGATTGAGGCGCGGTGGGCGCGGCCGTCGTGGTTGAACACGTCGGACGATCCGGTCATGCGGCCCGACACTTCGCCGATCAGGCTGCCTTCGCCGCTCCAGTAGCGCCGCATCGCGCTGCGATAGCGGTCGTTCCACTCCGACCATTGCGAGGGAAACGCGCCGACCTGATAGCCGCCGAGTCCGAGGTCCCACGGCTCGGCCACCAGCTTCACCGTCGACAGCACCGGATCCTGCCGGACCGCGGTGAAAAACGCACCGTTGCGGTCGAACCCATTCGATCCGCGTGCCAATGTAGTGGCGAGATCGAAACGGAAGCCGTCGACGTGGCAAACCTCGACCCAGTAGCGCAGCGAATCCATCACCATCTGCAGAACGCGCGGATGGGTGAGATTGAGCGAGCTGCCGCAGCCGGTGAAATCATCATAATAGCGCGGATTGTCCGGCTTCAGCCAATAATAGGAGGCGTTGTCAATGCCGCGGAACGACAGCGTCGGGCCCATATGATTGCCCTCGGCGGTGTGGTTGTAGACGACGTCGAGCATCACCTCGATGCCGGCATCGTGCAGCCGTGCCACCGCGGTCCGGAACGCATTGAGCGGGTTGTCTTGCGAGTACCGCGACTCCGGCGCGAAAAACGACAGCGTGTTGTAGCCCCAGTAGTTCGACAGTTTCCGTTCCACCAGGATGCGGTCGTCGATGAAGCCATGGATCGGCAGCAGCTCGATTGTGGTGACGCCGAGCCGCTTGAGGTGATCGATCATCGCGGGCGACGACAGACCGCCATAGGTGCCTCGCAAATTGGACGGCACCTCCTCGCACAACTGCGTCAGGCCCTTGACATGCGCCTCGTAGATGATGGTGTCTTCCCAGGGAATGTTGGGACGTATCTCGCGTCTTCCCCAGTTGAAGGTCTCGTCAACGACTACCGCCTTCGGCATGCCGCGGGCGTTGTCGCGCCGGTCAAACGAGAGGTCCTCGCGCGCGCTGCCGGTGCGGTAAGCGAAATGCGCATCGCTCCATACCAGGCGTCCGGCAAGCCGCCTCGCATAGGGATCGAGCAGCAGCTTGTTGGGGTTGAAGCGATGGCCGTGCTCCGGCTCATAAGGTCCGTAAACGCGGTAGCCATAGAGTTGCCCGGGCGACACGTCGTTGAGGTAGCCGTGCCAGACATCTTCGCTGCGCTCGGGCAATTCGATGCGCTCGAGTTCCCGGCGGCCCTGATTGTCGAACAGGCAGAGCTCGACCTTTTTCGCATTGGCGGAAAACAGCGCGAAATTCGTTCCCCGGCCGTCCCAGCTTGCGCCGAGGCGCGAGGGTGTACCCCCGGACAGTCGCATGCTCAGCTTTCCGGCACGAGAAATATGGCGGCCAAAGGCGGAATGGTGAGATCGAGCTCGGGCACGAGGCCGTCCAACGTCTGGACTTCACCAACGTTCCCGACATTGCTGCCGCCATAATGCGCGGAGTCCGAATTGAGCACCTCGCGCCATTTGCCGGCGAACGGCACCCGGACGCGATAGTCGCGATAGACGTTCGGCGAAAAATTCATGACGACAAGGCATCGCGCGCGGGCATCGTTGCCCTTGCGGATCCAGGCGAATACGTTGTTGTTGGCATCCTCGGTGACCACCCATTCAAATCCGGCTGGGTCGCAGTCCAGTTCGTGCAGTGCCGGCAGTGAGCGGTAGAGCAGGTTCAGATCGCGGATCAGGGACTGGATACCGCCGTGCCGGCTCTGTTCGAGCAAATGCCAGTCGAGCGAACGGTCGTGGCTCCATTCGCGCTGCTGGCCGAACTCGCAGCCCATGAACATCAATTTCTTGCCGGGGTGGGCGAACATGAAGGAATAGTAGACCCGCAGATTGGCGAAACGCTGCCAGTCGTCGCCGGGCATCCGCCCCAGGATCGAGCGTTTGCCGTGAACGACTTCGTCGTGCGACAGCGGCAGGATGAAATTTTCCGAAAACGCATAGTGCAGCCCGAACAGCACGTCGCCATGGTGATGTTTGCGGTGGATCGGATCCTTGCCGATATAGTTCAGCGTGTCGTGCATCCACCCCATGTTCCATTTGTAGCCGAACCCGAGCCCGCCATATTCGACCGGACGCGAAACCTGCGGCCAAGCCGTGGATTCCTCGGCCGCGGTGGTGGCTTGCGGGAAATGCGCGAACAGTTCGGTATTGAACCGGCGCAGGAAATCGATGGCTTCGAGATTCTCCCGGCCGCCATGTTTGTTCGGAATCCAGCCGCCGGCGGGTCGGCTGTAGTCGAGATAAAGCATGGAAGCTACGGCATCGACGCGCAGGCCGTCGATGGCGTAGCGCTCCAGCCAGAACAGCGCGTTCGAGACCAGGAAATTGACGACTTCGGTTCGGCCGTAATTGTAGATCAGCGTGCCCCAGTCGAGGTGGCGGCCCTGCAGCGGATTGGCGTGTTCATACAGCGCGGTACCGTCGAAATGGCCGAGGCCATGCGGATCGTCCGGGAAATGCCCGGGCACCCAGTCCAGCATCACGCCGAGGCCTTCGCGATGGCAGGCATCGACCAGCGCGGCGAAATCCTCCGGCGGCCCGAACCGGCTGGTCGGCGCAAACAGCCCGGTCGGCTGGTAGCCCCATGAGCCGTCGAAGGGATGCTCGTTGACCGGCAGGAACTCGATATGGGTGAAGCCGAGGTCACGGGCATAGGCCGGCAGTTGTTCGGCGAGATCGCGATAGCTCAGCCATTCGTTGTGGCCCTTGCGGCGCCACGAGCCGAGGTGAACCTCGTAGATCGACATCGGCGCGTTCAACGCGTTGACATTGGCGGGCGCCGGACGCGGCCGCGGCAGCTTCGCTTCGTCGAAAACGATCGAGGCGGTGTTGGGCCGCACCTCTGCGGCAAACGCCACCGGATCGGACTTCAGCGCGAGGCGCTGACCGTGTGGGCCGATGATATCGAACTTGTAGCGATCGCCGACCCTGGCGCGGGGCACGAACAATTCCCAATAGCCGACGCCGCGCACCCGCATCGGATGCCGCCGCGCATTCCAGAAGTTGAAGTCACCGACCACGCTGACCCGCCGCGCGTTGGGTGCGAGCACCACAAAGGCGACGCCATCGACGCCGTCGAGCCGTATCGGGTGCGCGCCAAGCTTGTCGTAGATCCGCTGATGGGTCCCTTCGCCCAGCAGATACAGGTCGAAGTCCGACAACACCGGCGGAAACCGGTAGGGATCGTCGAGATCGACGACATGATCGCCGAAGCGGGCTCGCAGCAGGTAGCGATTCGACCCATTCGGCATCGCGCCGGCAAACAGGCCGGCATCGTGGATGCGGGCAAGCGGCGCCGCTTGCCCGTGTTCGCCGATGGCTTCAACATTGGAGGCCTCCGGCAGGAACGCGCGCACGACATGATGGTCGCCCTCGGCGTGAAGTCCGAGATAGCGGAACGGGTCGGCGTGGCGGCCTTCCACGATCGCATAGGCCTCCGCGGAAAGTTTCGTCATGGGGCCTCACCTCCATGCTCGGACAGAATTCGGAGGGCCCCGGTCAGCGGCACGCGCAGCCAATCCGGCCGGTAGGCCAGCTCATATTCGATCTCGTAGAACGCCTTTTCGAGCACGAAGAAATCCAGCATCCGCCGCGCGGCCAGCGGATCGGCCGGCCACAGATGGCGGCTGGTCATGGTTTCGCGATAGGCGGCGAGAAATGCCGCGGCTGCGCGCTCCCGCCATTCCGCGAGGGCCGTGCCAAGCTTGCCCTGTTCGTCGGGCGCCACCTTCACCGCCCGCTCAAGTGCCGCGGTGGCCGAGTAGTCGATCGAACGGATCAGCCCGGCGACGTCGCGGGCGGCCGGCGCCTTGCGTCGCCGTTCGTCGTGTGGCCGGCGCGGCTCGCCCTCGAAGTCGATGATGAAGATATCGTCCTTGACGATCAGCATCTGGCCGAGATGGAAATCGCCGTGATGACGGATGTTCAGGCCGTCAATGTCGGGCGGAAGCAACGCGCTCAGGCGGTCGCGCAAGGCGGCGCGTTCGGCCAGCAGCCGGTCGACCAACTGCCGATCGGCCTCTCGCAGGCTTTCGCGCCGCTGCTTGAGGATATCGAACATGCGTTCGGCGCGGCTCGCGACCTCGTCGATCCGGCTCCTGACGTCGTCGGGCTTGATCGGCTCCGGCGCAAAATCCGGGAGGTCGTCGCGGCTTGCGAGCGCGAGATGCATTTCGGCGACCCGCCGTCCGGTCTGCGACATGTAGCGCAGGTAGGGCACCTGTTCTTCGCTCGCGCCGGGATGCTCGCTCTTCGCCAGCAACCGCTGCTCGTCGATGAAGCGGTCGAGATAGGCCGATGTCACGGTCCAGCCGTCACCCTGGTTTTCGACGAAGGCATGGACGACCGCGACCGCGCTCTGGCTCCTGTTGTCGCCTTCGACCAGTTCGACGCTGCCGAGCAGCGCCGGCGAGTTGGCAAAGCCCGCAACTTCGGTCAGGAAGCGGCCGACCTCGATCTCGGGATTGCTGCCCGGCTCGAGCTTGCGATACACCTTGACCACATAGTCGTTGTCGACCAGCGCGGTACTGTTGGATTGCTCGGTATCGACCGCACGGATGAGGCCGGGTTGCCGGATCGGCTTGTCGGCAAACCGGCTGGTCGGCCTGAACTCGAGCCGCAGGTCGTTTTCTTCGACGGTCAGGGATTCGCGCAGGTTTCGCAGCAACAGGGCGATGAAGATCTGGTCGGTTGCGACGTCGAGCAGAGTGCCCTCGCGCGCACCCTGGCGCACGGCGGCAAAGGCACGCGGATTGTAGCGCTCGCGATCGAACCGCACCCATTCGATCTGCATCGGCAGCACGTAGCGCGTGGTGACGCCGCGTTGCGTGGTCTCGAAGAACGCCAGCCACGGGCGATTGTCGCCGATGTCGCAGAACGGGATCGCCGAGGTCAGGGTCGGCTGGATGGCTTTCGACGATCGCTCCGGATACCATCGCGTGCGTGACAGATAGCCGGGCAGCACGTCGCGTTCGAATACGCCCCTGGTGCGGGCGAGCGAAACCCAGGTGGCGCCGACCGGCACGACGAGGGTCTCGAACTCGGGAACCACCGATGGCGCGACATGTTCCGACTTGTCGGGTTCCCGCAGCTCGAACCAATAGAAGCCATACGGCGCGAGCGTGATCATATAGGGCAATTCGCCGATCGGCGGAAAGCGCGTGCGCCCGAGCATTTCGAGCGGGATACGATCCTTCCACGCCGACAGATCGAGTTCGGTCGCCTGCGCCGAGCGCGACAGATTGGCCACGCAGAGGATCACCTGGTCGCCATATTGCCGGACATACGCCAGCACGCAACGGTTGACCGGACGGATGAAGGTCATGGTGCCGCGGCCAAACGCCAGCGTCGACTTCCGCACCGAGATCAGCCGCTTGGTCGCGCTCAGCAGCGATGACAGGCTGCGCGACTGCGCCTCGACATTGACCGCCTCATAGCCATAGACCGGATCCATGATGGTCGGGGCGTACAGCCGGGCCGGGTCGGCGCGGGAGAACCCGCCATTGCGGTCCGGCGTCCATTGCATCGGCGTGCGAACGCCGTTGCGGTCGCCGAGATAGATGTTGTCGCCCATGCCGATTTCATCGCCATAGTAGATGATCGGCGTGCCGGGGAAAGACAGCAGCAGCGAGTTCATCAGCTCGATCTTGCGGCGGTCATTGTCCATCAGCGGCGCGAGACGGCGGCGGATTCCGACATTGATGCGCGCGCGGGGGTCGTTGGCGTAGGTCGACCACAAATAATCGCGCTCGACGTCCGTCACCATTTCGAGCGTCAGCTCGTCATGGTTGCGCAGAAACAGCGCCCACTGGCAGGTGTTCGGAATGTCCGGGGTCTGGCGCAGGATGTCGGTGATCGGAAACCGGTCCTCCTGCGCGATCGCCATGTAGATCCGCGGCATCAGCGGGAAATGATAGGCCATGTGGCATTCGTCGCCGCGGCCGAAATATTCCTGGACGTCTTCCGGCCATTGATTGGCCTCCGCCAGCAGCACCCTGCCCTTCGCATAGGCATCGAGTTCCGCGCGCAGCCGCTTGATGATGGCGTGCGTCTCCGGCAGGTTCTCGTTGTTGGTGCCGTCGCGCTCGCACAGATAGGGAATGGCATCGAGCCGGAAACCGTCGACGCCGGCGTCGAGCCAGCGCTTCATCACCTGGATCAGCGCGCTGACGACCCGGGGGTTGTCGAAATTGAGATCGGGCTGGTGCGAGAAAAAGCGATGCCAATAGAACTGGCCGGCTTCCGGATCCCAGGTCCAGTTCGATTTCTCGGTGTCGGTGAAGATGATCCGCGTGCCCAGATATTTCTGGTCGGTATCGCTCCACACATACCAGTTGCGCGCGCTCGATTTCGGATCGCTGCGGCGGGCGCGCTTGAACCAGTCGTGCTGGTCGGAGGTATGGTTGACCACCAGCTCGGTGATCACCCGCAGACCGCGGCGCTTCGCCTCGACGATGAAGCGCCGAAAGTCCTTCATCGTGCCGAAATCGCGATTGATGTCGCCGTAGTCGGCGATATCGTAGCCGTCATCGCGGCCGGGCGAAGGATAGAACGGCAATAGCCACAGCGCGGTGACGCCGAGGTCCTGCAGGTAGCCGAGCTTTTCGGTCAGTCCGGCGAAATCGCCGATGCCGTCATTATTGCTGTCGGCGAACGCCTTGACGTGGAGCTGATAGATGATGGCGTCCTTGTACCAAAGCTCGTCGCCGGTGTCGCCGGCCGGCAGTTCCTTGGCATCGATGGCGTGCATCACGTTCATGGCGCCGCTCACGCCAGACAGCGGAACAACACGGCAGGATCGCGTACCGGATCGATCCGCGGCCGAATGCCGCCCCACTCGACGGGGTAGCGTTCGCCGGTCATCAGGTTCTCGACCGCGACGACATTGCGGCGGTTGCCGGGCGAACCGACCTGAACGTCGCCGAGCCGAAGCCAGAACTCGTGCGGATCACGCGTCAATGCGACCGCCGCAATGACGACGTTGCTCTGATCGACCGATTCCTTGACGAAGGCGATGACGTTGCCGTCTTCGATCGCAATGAAGCGCAATTGGGTGGTCTGCTGCAGCGCTGGGTTCTCGCGGCGGACGCGGTTGAGATCGCGGATATAGGCCTTGATGTTGTCGGGCCTGTCCCAGTCGCGCACCCTGATCTCGTATTTCTCGGAATCCAGATATTCCTCCCGGCCCGGTATCGGGTCATGCTCCAGCAGCTCGAAGCCGTTATAGATGCCGTAATTGCCCGCCAGCGTGGCGGCCAGCGCGGCGCGGGACTTGAACATCCAGCTCTCGCCGCTCTGCAGATGATAGGGCAGAATGTCGGGTGTATTGACGAAAAAGTTCGGACGATAGAAGTCGCGCTCCGGGTAGGCAGTGAGCTCGGTGAGATACTGCTCCAGCTCCCACTTCTGGGTCCGCCAGGTGAAGTAGGTATAGGATTGGGTGAAGCCGAGCTTGGCCAGTCCCTTCATCAGCTTCGGCCGCGTGAACGCCTCGGCGAGGAAGATCACGTCGGGATGGCGGAGCTGGACTTCCCGGATCAGCCACTCCCAGAATGGAAATGGCTTGGTGTGGGGATTGTCGACCCGGAAGATTTTCACGCCCTGCCCTACCCAGAACAGCACGACGTCGCGCAAGGCATTCCACAGCGCGCCGGCATCCACGGACGCAAAATCGGGGTTGACGATGTCCTCGTATTTCTTTGGCGGATTCTCGGCATAGCGCAACGAGCCGTCCGGCCGCCGCTTGAACCATTGCGGATGCTGCTTCAGCCAGGGATGGTCCAGCGAGCACTGCACGGCAAAATCGAGCGCGACTTCCATCTCGAGCGACCCGCAGGCCGCGACCAGTTCGCGGAAGTCCTCCAGCGTGCCCAGTTCCGGATGCACCGCATCGTGTCCGCCTTCGGCGGCGCCAATGGCGTACGGGCTGCCGGGATCGCCTTCGGCCGCCGTCACCGCGTTGTTGCGGCCCTTGCGGTTGGTATGACCGATCGGGTGGATCGGGGTCAGATACACCACGTCGAACCCCATCGCCGCGATATCCGGCAAGCGCGCGATGCAATCCTTGAACGTGCCGTGCTGGCCCGGCGTCTTGCCCTGGCTGCGCGGCATCATTTCGTACCACGCGCCGCTTCTCGCCCGTGGCCGGTCTGCCATCAATGGAAACAAGGGCGATCTCGTCAGGTCGTGCCGCAACTGGCTTTCGGCCATCGCGTCCATCAGTTCGTCGGTCAACAGCGGCGCGGCTTCGCCGGTCTGCAGAAATTCCTCGCATTGGCGCAGGATCACCGCAACAGCGGCGTGGCCGCCAGATTGTGCCTTGGTCAGCATGCCCGCGCCCTCGATCGCATCCAGGCTGAGATCGGCACCGGCCTTCTGCTTGAGCTCGAAGCCACGCCGCCAGGTGGCGAATTCGTCGGTCCAGGCCTCGATGGCATAGACGTAACGGCCTGCCTGATCCGGCACGAACGATCCGACCCAGCGGTCATCGCCGTGATGGGTCATGGCCGCCCGCTGCCACTCGCGATCCCGTTCACGACGCCAGATCAGTGCCACGGCAACCACATCGTGGCCGTCACGATAGATGTCCGCCCACACCTCGACGCGCTCGCCAACGATGCGCTTCACCGCAAAACGGCCGCCGTCGATCAGCGGATAGACCTCTTCGATATGGAATGTGCCGCCGGCAGCGGTGCTCGCGACGGTCTGAGCTGTTCTATTCACGGTGATGCCATTGACTTGGAAAACACGCCCCGGTTCGTTTGCAGGAAGGAGACGCCCCAGACATATATACCAAGCCGTTCGTTGGGTAATGGTTCCCGGGGAACGGTTGAGGCGAAGTAGCGTTAATCATTGCTATCCTCCTCGTACATTTAGAGAATATTGCGACGTCCGGGTGGGATTGTCGCGTGCAGTCAGCGTGCCGAATGGACCTTTTTGCCAAAGCCAGAGAACTGGGAATTGAGACCGAATTCGTGGACGGGCACGGCCACCGGCATGCCACCGATGCGGCGGCACTGAAAATCATCCTCGATGCTCTGCCGGCCGAACCGCCCCGCGGGATCCTCGGACAGCCGGTCGTAGTCCGGTCGGGCGGACCGGCACGGACCGAGCTTGGCGCTGCCGCCCGGTTCCCGGTCGACTGGAAAATCGTTGCGGGCCTTGAGCTTATTGCGGAAGGCAGGGTTAACGACCGCCTCATCGGCTGGCCGGACAAGCTGCCCGAGGGAAACTACCGGCTGCACCTGACCGACGCCGCGGGAGGCGCCGAAGAGGGACCGCTGATCGTGGCCCCGCCGCGGGCGTTCGGGGGCGATTTCGAGCGCTGCTGGCTGCTCGCGGTCCAGCTCTATGGCGTCCGCTCGGCACGCAATTGGGGGATCGGGGATTTCACCGATCTCGAAGCGCTGATCGAACTGGCGGCCCAGTTGGGCGCCGATGGGGTCGGGCTCAACCCGCTCCATGCGCTGTTCGACGATCGCCCCGGCAGTTGCAGCCCCTATTCGCCGAACAGCCGGCTGTTTCTCAACGCGCTCTATATCGACGTCTCGAAGCTGCCGGCTGGTACTCCCGACGACGCTGGCACCATTGATCGGCTGCAGGCGAACGATGTCCTGGACTACGCCGCGGTGACCGAACAGAAATGGCGGGCGCTACGGGCAGCTTTCAAGGCATTCAAGGCCGAACCGGGCGGCGGACGCCGGCGGGATTTCGCGAAATTCCGTGCCGAGCGCAAGCCGCTGCTGGCGCGCTTCGCGTGTTTCGAGGTGCTGCGGCACAAGTTCAACAAGCCGTGGTGGGAATGGCCCCGACCCTGGCGGCAACCCAGTGACGCCGCATGCGCCTCGCTGCGCAAGGGCCCCGACGCGGCCGAGATCGAGTTCGTCGAGTTCGTGCAGTGGATCGCCGACCGCCAATTGCTGGCGTGCCGGGATCTCGCCCGCAAGCGAGGCCTCAAGGTTGGCCTCTATCTCGACGTGGCAGTGGGCGTGCAGTCGGACGGTTTCGATGCCTGGAACGAGCAGGTCGCGATCTCGCGGCATCTTGCGGTCGGCGCGCCGCCGGACCCGTTGAATACGTCCGGCCAAAACTGGGGACTGGCGGGGTTCAACGCCGCCGGCCTCGAGATTTTGTCGTTCGAGCCGTACCGCGAGATGCTGCGGGCTTCCATGCGCTACGCCGGCGCGATCAGGCTCGATCACGTGCTCGGCCTGAAGCGTCTCTATCTGGTGCCGCATGGATTTGCCGCCAACAACGGCGTCTATGTGCAAATGCCGTTCGAGGCGCTGCTGGCGACGACGGCGCAGGAGAGCGTGGCGCATCGCTGCGTCGTGATCGGGGAAGACCTCGGTACCGTGCCGGAAGGATTCCGCGAACAGATCGCCGACTGGGGCATCTGGTCATATCAGGTGATGATGTTCGAGCGCGACGACCATGGCCGGTTCCGAGGCGTCGACCATTACAAGCCGAACGCGCTGGTGACCTTCAATACCCACGACCTCTCGACCTATGCCGGCTGGCGCGGCTTCAGCGATCTCGCGCTGAAGCGTTCGCTTGGAATCGATCCCGGGGAAAGCGACGACGCGCGCTGGCACGCGCTTGCCATGCTGACCGACGTGCTGCGTCACCACGCCATCGACCGCGACGATCTCTATGCGGTGGCAGGATTCCTGGCACGGACCAGATCCCGCCTGCTGGCAATCTCGCTCGAGGATCTGCTCGGCGTGGTCGAGCAGCCCAACATTCCCGGCACCGTCGATGAACATCCGAACTGGCGGCGGCGCCTGCCGCTACCAGTCGAAGCGATTGCCGCAGCGATCGACCTGGCTGCCCTCAGACACGCGACTGGCGAGCGGACACGAGCGGCATCGTAAAGCAAACACGCCTGGATTGGAGCGATCTTGCCTGCAAAAATCGAAGACTATGGATTGATCGGCGATTGCGAAACCGCGGCATTGGTCGGCCGCGATGGTTCGATCGACTGGCTGTGCTGGCCCGCGTTCGACTCCGACGCGTGTTTTGCAAGCCTGCTGGGTACGCCGCGGCAGGGGCGATGGCAGATCGCGCCCGCGGAGGATGTAAGGGAAATCTCGCGCCGTTATTGGGACAATACCCTGATCCTGGAGACGCGGTTTGAAACGGCCGGCGGCACCGTCGCCGTGATCGACTTCATGCCGCCACGCGGCAACGCGTCCGACGTCGTCAGGCTGGTGCGCGGCCTGAGCGGGCGGGTGAAGCTGCGGATGGAACTCGTGATCCGCTTCGGATTCGGTACCGATATTCCGTGGGTCAAGAAGACCGAAGACGGTTTGGGCCTGCTCGCGATCTGCGGTCAGGACATGACCGTGCTGCGCACCCCCGTCAAGACGCGCGGCGAGAACATGACGACGGTGGCCGATTTCGAGGTGGCCAGGGGCGAAACCGTTCCCTTCGTTCTCACCTACGGGCCGTCGCATCTGGCAGTGCCGGAACCGATCAATCCGGCGCAAGCCTTGCAGGAAACCAAAGACTTCTGGACTGAATGGTGCAGCCATTGCAGCTATGAGGGCGAATGTCGCGATCTGGTGATGCGCTCGCTGATCACGCTGAAGGCGCTGACCTACGCACCAACCGGCGGCATTGTCGCGGCACCCACCACGTCGCTTCCGGAAAAGCTCGGCGGCGCCAGAAACTGGGACTATCGCTTCTGCTGGCTGCGCGATGCGACCTTCACGCTGCTGGCACTGATGAACTCCGGCTATACCGAGGAAGCCTGGTGCTGGCACAACTGGTTGCGGCGCGCGGTCGCGGGAGCGCCGGCCAGCATGCAGATCATGTACGGCATCATGGGCCAGCGGCGCCTGCTCGAATGGGAAGCGGGCTGGCTGCCCGGCTATGAGGGCGCGCAGCCGGTTCGGATCGGCAATGCCGCGCATGCGCAGTTGCAGCTCGACGTCTATGGCGAACTGATGGACGCCTTTCACCAGTGGCGCGTGGCCAAACTGAAGCTGGACGACGATACCTGGGATCTCGAATGCAAGGTGCTCGAGCATCTTGCGGAAGTATGGGATCAGCCGGACCACGGCATCTGGGAACGGCGCGGCGATGGCGCGCATTATGTTTCGTCCAAGGTGATGACATGGGTCGGGTTCGATCGCGCCATCAAGAGCGCGGAGCAGTTTGGGTTCGAGGCGCCGCTCGAGCAATGGCGGAAGCTGCGCGATACCATCCATCGCGAGGTCTGCGAAAAGGGCTTCGACCGCGACCTCAATGCCTTCGTCGAATCCTATGGATCGCGGCTGTTCGACGCCAGCATCCTGCTGCTGCCGTCGGTGGGTTTCCTGCCGGCGTCCGATCCGCGCGTTCGCGGCACGATCGAGGCGATCGAGAAACACATGATGCGCGACGGCTTCGTGCTGCGGCACGATCCGCGCGCGATCACCGAAGAAACCGATCAAAAACAGCCGATCGAGGGCGCGTTTCTCGCCTGCAGCCTCTGGCTCGCCGATGCCCATGTGCTTGCCGGCGATATCGCCAAGGCGCAGGCCCTGTTCGACCGCGTGGTCGCGGTGGCGAATGATCTAGGGCTGCTGGCCGAGGAGTATGATTCCGGCGAACGGCGCCAGACCGGCAACTTCCCGCAGGCGCTGACCCACATCGCGTTGATCAACACCGCCCACAACCTCAGCGACGCCATGCGTACCAAGGACAAGCCGGTGATGCAGCGCTCGAAATAGCCTTCGGTCTTGCGGGCCAGAACGAGGCTGGAAACGCGAAGGCCGCCCGGGATCGAAAGGCCGGGCGGCCTGGCGGATATCGTGCCGACTCGATGGGCCGGTTCCCAACCCCCGCGCAGCCTTCCATAACGCAGACAATTCGTTATCGACAAGCCTGCGCAGTCGCCCCCGATCCGGTTTTTCACATCGATTTGGCTATGGCGGCATAGCGGAATTCGATGGCGGCTGGCCTCAGCCGCCGCGCCTGGTCAGCAACAGATGACCACGATTCCGAATCGCCGCCTGGGCGACTTCCGCGAAGCGCTGCAGCAGCCACGGCAACGTCACTTCCACCCGCACATGATCGTCCGCCACATCGAGATGGCCCGATGCCGCCTGTCCCAGCGCACGAACCCTAAAGGCCATGCGATGGTCTTCCCACCGCTCCTCATCGACCTTCAACACGGGGATGCTGGAAGCGGCCCGGGTCAAACCAGCCTGGAGGCGGCGCGTCGCCTCCTCGCGGCCGAGGCGGTGTGGAATCGAGACCACAAGCGGAGCGGACATCGTCAAATTCCTTGTCTGATCCAACGCGATGTAATTCCACTTGATCCAAAAAGAAGGGGAAGCGCGGGATGATTGCGGCGCAACAAGGGAACTTTCACGGTTCCCCGTTGTTTTTCCGGCCGAAGGCAGAGCAAGGGTGCCGACTGCCGGGCTGGAGGAGTCCACATGTCTATTGGAACGATCATTCTGATTATTCTCGTTATCGCGCTGCTCGGCGGCTTCAGCGGCATCGGCGGCGGACCTTTCTATGGCACCGGATATTATGGCGGCGGCGGACTCGGCCTTGTCATTATCATCCTGCTGATCCTGCTGCTGATGGGAAGATTGTAGACGCTCTACGACACGGTGGGCTCGCTTCGCTCAGCCCACCTACTCCATATTACACCGTTGGGTGGGCAAAGGCGCCGTTGCGCCGTGCCCACCTTTCTTTCCTCATTTACCCGAGGCAAGCTTCCTGATTGCCGCCTTGATCGGTGAGGCGGCCCCGGCATAATCGGCCCATGCCTTGGTCCTGGCGAGCAGTGCCGGCACGGTGCGCACGGTATAGCGCCGCGGATCGAGATCCGCTTTGACCTGCGGCCATGTCAGCGGCATCGAGACCGTGGCGCCGGGGCGCGCCCGCGGCGAGAGCACCGCAACCGCAGTCGCCATGCGGTCGTTGCGAAGATAATCGAGGAAGATCTTTCCCTTGCGCAGCTTCTTCGACATGTTGAGCAAATAGCGCTCGGGATCTTCATCGGCCATCCACTGGCAGATGCCTTGCGCAAAAGCCTTCGCTTCCTTCCATGTCACCTTGTCCCTGGCTCCATGCGCCAGCGGCGTCACCACGTGCAGCCCCTTGCCGCCTGTGGTCTTGCAGAAACTCGCTAGACCGACCGCGGTCAACTTCCGGCGCATGTCCGTCGCGGCTTCGATGACTTCGCCGAATTCGACATCCGGCGCGGGGTCGAGATCGAACACCAGCCGCCCCGGCACGTCAGGCGCGTCCGGCGCGCAATTCCATGGATGCAGTTCAAGGCCGCCGATCTGCGCCACCGCGGCGAGACCTTCAACACGATCGATCTGCAAATAGGGTTTGCGGTCGCCGGAAACCTTGACCAGCTCCAGCAGGTTCGACATTCCCGTCATGGCGTGGCGCTGAAAGAAAGTCTCGCCATCGATCCCGTCAGGGGCACGGACGACCGAGCACGGCCGTCCCTTCAAATGACCGATCATCCAGGTTCCGACCGCTTCGAAATAGCGCGCGAGGTCGAGCTTGGTCACAGCTTCGCCATCGCCGGCGTCCGGCCATAGTGCCTTGTCCGGCTTCGAGATCACGACGCCCATGACCTCCGCGGATCGACTGGTCGCAGGCTTAATACCCTTGGCAACCACCTTGGCGGTCTTCCGGTCTGGCTTTGCGACCCTGGTCATGGCTGGACTCTCCGCCTTCACCTCGTCGGCCGGCTTGTCCTGCCGCAATCCCTTGAAGGCAGCCTGCCTGATATTGCCGGCGTCGGTAAAGCCCGCGAATTCGATCTCGGCGACGAGTTCGGGTTTGAGCCAGTGCACGTCGCGGGTCTTGCGCGGCGCGTCCTTGCCGCCGAACGGATTGTGATCCGAGGCAGCGGCTTTCAGCGCCGGCATGATCCGCCGCACCTTGTCCTGCCCGAAGCCGGTGCCGACCATTCCGACAAAGGCAAGATGATCGCCGCGATGAACGCCTGCCATCAGCGAGCGAAACTTGCCATTGGTGGTTTTCCAGCCGCCGATGACAACTTCATGGCCGGCACGGCATTTGGCCTTGGTCCAGTGGTCGGAACGGCCGGAGCGATAGGGTGCGCCGAACTCCTTTGAAACGATGCCTTCCAGCGACAGCTTGCATGCCGATTGCAGCACGGCATCGCCGCTGCTCTCGAAATGCTCGACATAACGGAGCCGTTTTGCCTTCGTCTTGGGGCGCGCCTCCAGTAGCCTCTTCAAGCGCTGCTTGCGCTCGGCGAGCGGCAGCGGTCGAATATCTTCCGCGCCGGTGAACAACAGATCAAAGGCGAAGAAGATCAGATTGTCGGTCTTGCCATCGGAAATGGCCGCCTGCAGTGTCGAGAAATCGGGCGCTCCGTCCTGATCGAGGGCGACGATTTCGCCGTCGATCAGCACGTCCGGGAGTGTGCTGCCCTCGCTCGCAATCGCCCCGAACTTGTCGGTCCAGTCCAGCCCCTTGCGGGTCTTCAGCGTGGCCTTGCCCTTCTCGACTCGCAATTGCACCCGGTAACCATCGAATTTGATCTCATGGCACCATCCCTCGCCGTTGGGCGGACGGTCGACCAGCCGACAGAGCTGCGGCGCGACGAAATCCGGCAATGCCGCGACCATGCGGGCTTTGGCGGGTTTCACCACCGCGACAGGGGCGACCCGCGACGCCGCCTTCTTGCCCGCCCGCGCCTCGGCAGCATCGCCCCGGTTCGAATTCCATACCGCGTCGGCCCTGCCGCGGCCGGATTTTGCCGCCATGAAAGGCTTTGGGGCCTTGCCCTTGCCTTCCGCAATCTGCGCCATCGACCGGCCCGAAGCCACGGATTGATCGGCATCGAGAACCCTGTTGGCGCTGCCTTCCCGCGCGAAATCGTCACGATGCTTGATGAGAAGCCAGTTGGTGCGCTTGCCGCCGTTGCGATCGTGGCGCATCCGGACCAGCACCCAGCTCCCGTGCAGCTTTTCGCCGTGTAGCGTGAACTTGAGATCGCCTTTCTTGAATCCCCGTTCCGGATCGTCGGATTCCCAATAGCCGCGGTCCCAGAGCTGCACCGTGCCGCCGCCATATTGCCCTTCGGGAATGGTACCCTCGAAATCGCCGTAATCCAGCGGATGATCTTCCACCTCGACCGCCAGCCGCTTGTCGTGCGGATCGAGCGAGGGACCGCGCGTCACTGCCCACGACTTGAACACGCCGTCAAACTCCAGCCGGAGGTCGTAATGCAGGCGGGTCGCATCATGTTTCTGAATCACGAAGCGCCGCTGTTTGGACGGCGCCACCCTGGCGTCGCCGCTCGGCTCGGCGGTCTTGTCGAAATCGCGCTTCTTCCGGTAGGTGGAAAGACTTCTCAAGGACACGATCAATCCTCGCAGCAACGGCCATGGCGGCAACGCGCCATCCGCCGGAGATTGTAACGGCCGCCCGCTCCTGTTGGAAAGGCTCCCTCCGGGCTCGCGCCAAGAGGGCGCGCCCCGGAATGACAGATTGGTTCGATCACTTCACGCAGGTTCTTCGTGTGATTACTTCTTCGCCTTCCTCTTCTTCGTCGTCTTGCGCTTCTTGCCGGCCTTTTTCGGGACTTTCTTTCCTTCGGCGCGGGCTTCGGAAAGGCCGATCGCGATTGCCTGCTTGCGGCTTTTGACCTTGCGGCCGGAACGACCGCTCTTCAAGGTACCCGCCTTGCGTTTTTTCATTGCGCGCTCGACTTTGGCAGATGCCTTCTTGGAATATCTTCGTGCCATGATGGTTCTCCGGTTGGCGCGAAAATAATCTTCCTCGGCGGCGAAAGTTCCGGTTCTGCAAGGGCGCCGCTAATCCGCTGCGCGCATGCGATAGCCGATCCCGGTTTCGGTGAGAACGAATTGCGGTCGCTCCGGATCGGCTTCGATCTTCTGCCGAAGCTGGCGTACATAGACCCGCAGATATTGCGCGTCGGTCAGTTCATCCCATAGCTCCTTCAGGAGAAAACGGTGAGTCAGCACCTTGCCAGCATGCTGCACCAGCACGCGCAGCAACTCGTACTCCTTCGGCGACAGCTTGACGTCCTTGTCGCCGACCCTGACGATCCGGCGCACTAGATCGACCGAAAGCTGGCCCGATCGAAACACCGGCCGTTCGCCATGCACCTGCAACTGATGACGAAGGGCTGCGCGCATGCGGGCGAGCAGCTCGTCCATCCCGAACGGCTTGGTGAGATAGTCGTCGGCGCCGAGATCGAGTGCCTCGACCTTGCCGGCCTCATCGCCGCGGCTAGACAGCACCACGATCGGCACGCCGTCGTTGCGGCCGCGGATCATGCGCAGCAATTCATGACCCTGGATATCCGGCAGGCCGAGATCGAGGATGATCAGCGCCGGATTCTGCGCCAGCAGTTCCAGCGCGATCTTGCCGCTGGACGCCTCCAGGATCTCGTAACCCTGCGTGCTCAGGCCCATCCGCAACAGCTTGCGGATCGGCGGCTCGTCGTCGATGACCAGGACCTTGATCGGCGTGGCGTTCATGCGGCGGTGTCCAGCGCATCGGACGCCGCCGGGATCGGCAAACGGATGGTCAGGATGGCGCCGCTGCGATCGCTGCGATTGGCGGCTTCGATCGTGCCATGCATGGCCTCGACGAAACCGCGCGAAATCGCCAGTCCGAGGCCGGTGCCGGGACGGACATGGTCGCCTTTTTGCGCGCGATAGAACTTGTCAAACACGCTTTCGAGCTCTGCCGGCGGAATGCCGCCGCCTTCATCGATGACCTGCAACGAAACCGAAACGCGGTCGCGGGCGGTTCGGATCGAAATCGTCGTGTCGGCGGGGGCATATTTCGCCGCATTGTCCAGGAGATTGAACAGCACCTGTTCGAACAGCACCGCGTCGAGCTGCAGCATGGGAATTTCGGCCGCCAGCTCGAGCGAGATCTTGTGGCGGGCCAGGATCTTGCCGGCGCGCCGCAGCGCGCTGCCGACGATCTCGCCGATATCGTGCAGGGCCGTGTTCGGCACGATCGCGCCGGATTCCAGCTTGGTCATGTCGAGCAGGTTGGCAATGAAGCGGTTGAGCCGCTCGGACTCGTCGATCACGGTAGCGAGCAGGTCGTGCTTTTCGGCCTCGCCGAGACTGCCGGAAAGATCGCGGAGCGTGCTGGCCGCGCCGAGCACCGAGGCGAGCGGGGTCTTGAGATCGTGCGAGATCGAGGTCAACAGCGCCGCGCGCAAGCGGTCCGATTCCACGGTGCGCTTGACCCGATCCATGTCCTCGACCAGCAGCACCCGCTCGATCGCGAGCGCCCCCTGGTCCACCAGCGCGTCGAGCAGGCGCCGCTGGTCCGGCGTGAGCAACGGCCCGGTCCGGTCGTCGTCGATGCCGATTGCCCCGACCAGGCCGCGGCCGGTCCGCATCGGCAGAAACAGGCGCTTGGCACCCGGCAGCGTGTCGGAGCCACGCCCGGCCGGACGGTCGTTGCCCCATGCCCAGTTCGCCGCCGCAAGATCGGCCTTGTCGAGCTGATCTTCCGGCGGGTAACCCGCCTTCACGGTCAGGACGCCCTCCTCGGGCAGCAGCAGCACCACCCGCACTTTCAAGAGCAGCGCGATCTGATAGGCGGTCGCCCACAGCACGTCGTCGAGGGTCGCGGTACCCGCAAGCTTGCGGCTGAAGGCATACAGCGATTCCGTGGTCCGCACCCGGCCGATCGCCGCCACCGCCTGGGTGCGCACCCGCGCCGCGACATTGGAAACCAGGATCGCGATCAGCATGAAAAAGAAGAATGCCGCGACGTTGGTCGGATCGGTGATGGTGAAGGTGTAGACCGGCGGCAAAAAGAAGAAATTGTAGCACAGCGAGCCGGCAACGCTGGCCAGCAGCGACGGCCAGAGGCCGAAACGAACCGCGACGCCGACGACGGCGGTCAGGAACACCAGATCGACATTCTCGATGCCGAAGATCGGCTCGATCAGTTCGGCGGCGACGAGGCCCAGCGCCATGATCGCCAACGCCATCAGATACGGCCGGGCATCGAATGGCTCGGGCCGGGCCGCCGTCTGCACCGCGGTCTTGGCGGCAGGCGAGACCGGCAGTTCGTCGCCGGCGATCACATTGACGCTGATATTGCCGGCACGACGCACCAGATCGTGCACCACCGAGCCGCGCAGGATCTCGAACCACCATGAGCGCGTTGCCTTGCCGATGATGATCTGGGTCACATTGTTGGCCTGCGCGAAGCTCACGAGATCGTCGGCGATCCGACGTCCGACCCCGGGAATGGTCAGTGCCTCGCCGCCCAGCGCCTCGGCCAGGCGCAGGGTGTCGGCCAGCCGGTCACGCTGCTCGTCGGTCAGTTGCAGGCTGCGCCGCGTCTCGATGCTCACTGCCGTCCACGGCGCGTGCAGCCGATCCGCCAGCCGCCTGGTATAGCGCACGAGCCCGGCCGCGCGCGGATCCTCGCTGAGGCAGACCAGGATGCGCTCGCCCGCGGCCCAGGGGCCGGCGATGGCATTGGCCTTCATATGCGTCAGCAATTGCTCGTCGACACGCTCGGCGGTGCGCCGCAAGGCGAGCTCGCGCAGCGCCGTCAGGTTTCCCGGAGAAAAATAATGTTCGAGCGCGCGCTCGGCCTGCCTGGGAACATAGACCTTGCCCTCCTTGAGCCGGGCAATCAGGTCGTCCGGCGTGAGATCGATCAATTCAATGGCATCGGCACGGTCGAACACCGAGTCCGGCACGGTCTCGCGCACCCGGACATGGGTGATCTGGGCAACCACGTCGTTGAGGCTCTCGATATGCTGGATATTGACCGCGGTGTAAACGTCGATGCCGTTGGACAGCAATTCCTCGACGTCGAGATATCGTTTCGGGTGCCGGCTGCCTGGCGCATTGGTATGGGCGAGTTCGTCGACCAGTGCGATATCGGGATGGCGCGCGATCAACGCGTCCAGATCCATTTCCTCGAGCGCCTGATCCCTGTAGGTGAGGCGTTTGCGCGGCAGAACTTCCAGGCCCGCGAGCAGCGCCTCGGTCTCCGCCCGTCCGTGGGTCTCGACCATGCCGACGACCACGTCCGCGCCGGCCTTCAATTTGGCGTGCGCGCTCTGCAGCATCTCGTAGGTCTTGCCGACGCCGGGGGCGGCGCCGACGAAGATCTTGAGCCGGCCGGTCTGAGCATGCTCCCGCCGCGCGGCCTGCAACAGCGCATCCGGCGAAGGTCGTTGTTGGGGATGGCGGCCTTGATTTGCCATAAGGCATTATAGTCCTCACGCCCGGTCGGGCCTAGCTCAGCCTATCCGGATGAAGCGGCATCGAGCGCCAGATTGAGCGCCAATACATTGACCCGGGGCTCGCCGAGCAGCCCGGCGAAGCGTCCTTCGGTGTTCGCGGTAACCAGTTCGCGAACACGGTCCTCCGTCATATGTCGTGCCCTGGCAACGCGCGACAGCTGGAACAGCGCAGCTTGCGGCGAGATGTCGGGGTCGAGGCCGCTGGCAGAGGTGGTGACGAGATCGACCGGAACCTCGGCGGCGGGATTCTCCGCTTTCAGCCGGTCGACATCTTCCTTGATCCGATCGTTCAGCGCCTTGCTGGTCGGGCCGAGGTTGGACCCGCCGGAATTGGCCGCATTGTACGGCGCCGGCACGGTCTTGCTGGCGTCAGCCGGATCCGGGGCTGATGTCGCCGAGGGCCGGCCGTGAAAGTACTTGTCATCGTTGAAGTCCTGCCCGATCAGGGCGGACCCGACCACCTTGCCATCCCGCTCGATCAGGCTGCCCTGGGCCTGCTTTGGAAAAGCCACACCCGCGATCGCGGTCATCGCCAGCGGATAGGCAAGGCCCGTGATCAAAGTCAATGCGACCATGACCAGGATGGCAGGGCGAATTTCTTTCAACATGGTGATGTCTCCGGTTTTCCGTCATTGCGAGGAGCGAAGCGACGAAGCAATCCATCCTCCCTGGCGCTCGATGGATTGCTTCGCTGCGCTCGCAATGACGGTCTCACGCCAGATGCAGGGCGGCGACGGCGAGATCGATCGCCTTGATGCCGATAAAGGGAATGATGATGCCGCCGAGCCCGTAGATCATCAGGTTGCGGCGAAGCAGCGCGCCGGCGCCGATCGCCCGATACGCCACACCCTTCAGGGCGAGCGGGATCAGCGCGATGATGATCAGTGCGTTGAAGATGATCGCCGACAGGATGGCGCTTTGCGGGCTGGCCAGGTGCATGATGTTGAGAACCGCAAGCTGCGGATAGAACGCCAGGAACATCGCGGGGATGATCGCAAAATACTTGGCCACATCGTTGGCGATCGAGAAGGTGGTCAGCGCGCCGCGGGTCATCAGGAGCTGCTTGCCGATCTCGACCACTTCGATCAGTTTTGTGGGGTTGGAGTCGAGATCGACCATGTTGCCGGCTTCGCGCGCGGCCTGGGTGCCGGTGTTCATGGCGACGCCGACATCGGCCTGCGCCAGCGCAGGCGCGTCGTTGGTACCGTCGCCACACATCGCCACCAGCTTGCCCCTCGCCTGTTCGTCGCGGATCAGCTCGAGCTTGTCCTCGGGTGTCGCCTGGGCGAGAAAATCGTCGACCCCGGCTTCGGCGGCGATCGCCGCGGCGGTCATCGGATTGTCGCCCGTGATCATGACGGTGCGGATGCCCATGCGGCGCAGTTCGGCAAAGCGTTCGCGGATACCGCCCTTGACGATGTCCTTGAGCTGCACGACGCCGAGCAGGCGTCCGTCCCTGGCGACCGCGAGCGGGGTGCCGCCGGCCTTGGCGATTTCGTCGGAAATCATCTGGATCTCGCGCGCGACTTCGGAAATCGCCGCGGACTGGATCGCTCGGAGGGTATTGCCGGACGCCACCGCAAGGCTGCTGCCGCCAACGTAATTGAGGATCGCGTCGACCGCGCCCTTGCGGACCGACGACCCGCCGGTATCGACGCCGCTCATGCGGGTCTGCGCGGTGAAGGGAATGAAGGTCGCGGCAAGCTCCGCCATGTCGCGGCTGCGGATGCCGTATTTTTCCTTGGCGAGTACCACGATCGAGCGGCCCTCGGGAGTCTCGTCGGCCAGCGAGGCGAGTTGCGCGGCATCCGCCAGTTCCTGCTCGCTCACCCCATGCACCGGCCGGAACGCCGTCGCCTGCCGGTTGCCGAGCGTGATGGTCCCGGTCTTGTCGAGCAGCAGCGTATCGACGTCGCCGGCGGCCTCGACCGCGCGGCCCGACATCGCCAGCACGTTGAAGCGCACCAGCCGGTCCATGCCGGCGATGCCGATCGCCGACAGCAGCGCGCCGATGGTGGTCGGGATCAGCGTCACGAACAGCGCCACCAGGATCACCACCGAAATCGAGCCGCCGGCATAGGTCGCATAGCTCGGGATCGTTACGGTCGCAAATACGAAGATGATGGTCAGGCCCGCCAGCAGGATGTTGAGCGCAATCTCGTTCGGCGTCTTCTGCCGCTCGGCGCCCTCGACCAGCCTGATCATGCGATCGATGAAGGTCGCGCCCTGCGCCGCGGTGATGCGGACCCGGATCCAGTCGGACAGCACCTGGGTGCCGCCGGTGACCGCCGAGCGGTCGCCACCGGATTCGCGAATCACCGGCGCGGACTCTCCGGTGATCGCGGCTTCGTTGACCGAAGCGACGCCTTCGATCACCTCGCCGTCGGATGGAATGTTGTCTCCGGCTTCGACCATCACGATGTCGCCGACCTTGAGGCCGGTGCCGGGGACCAGACGGTAGGACTTGTCGGACCCGGTCAGCAGCTTGGCCTGGCTCTCGGTTCGGGTCTTGCGTAACGACTCCGCCTGGGCTTTGCCGCGGCCTTCCGCGACGGCTTCGGCAAAATTCGCGAATAGTACCGTGAACCACAGCCACAGGATGATCTGGAAGGTGAAGCCGAGACCCTCGCCACCGCCCATGATGAGATTGCGCACGAAGACCACCGTGGTCAGCGCAGCCACGACCTCAACCACGAACATCACGGGGTTCTTGATCATCAACCGCGGATCCAGCTTGACGACGGCCGAACGGATGGCGGGCATCACGATTTTCGGATCGACCATCGCCGAGACAGGCGTCTTCTTCTGCAGTTTCACGGTTTCCATGGACGTAGCTCCGAAATCGGTCAGAACAGGGTCTTGGCGTTGCCAGCGAGATGCTCGACGATCGGGCCGAGCGCGAGCGCGGGGAAGAAGGTGAGGCCGCCGATGATCAGGATCACACCCACCACAAGGCCGACGAACAGGCCGCCTGTGGTCGGCAAGGTGCCTGCAGACGGCGGGATCGACTTCTTGCCGGCCAGCGAGCCCGCCATCGCCATGGCCGGAACGATCATGAAGAAGCGGCCGACGAACATCGCGCTGGCGAGGGCGAGGTTGTAGAAGAAGGTGTTGCCGGAAAGGCCGGCGAAGGCTGAACCGTTATTGCCGGTCGCCGAGGTGAAGGCGTACAGCACCTCGGTGAAGCCATGCGGGCCGGCATTCGCCATCGAGGCCACCGCCGAGGGCACCACCACGGCGACCGCCGTCCAGCCCAGGTACATCAGCGGCAGCACCAGAATCGCGAGCATCGCCATCTTGACCTCGCGCGCCTCGATCTTCTTGCCGACATATTCCGGGGTGCGGCCGACCATCAGGCCGGCGACAAAGATCGAGATCACGACGAAGATCAGCATGCCGTAGAGGCCCGCGCCGACGCCGCCGACGATGATTTCGCCGAGCTGCATGTTGATCAGCGGGATCATGCCGCCGAGCGCGGTAAACGAGTCATGCATGGCGTTGACGGCGCCGCAGGAAGCCGCCGTGGTGACGGCGGCGAACAGCGAGGACGCGACGATGCCGAAACGGACTTCCTTGCCTTCCATGTTGCCGCCGGTCAGGCCCAGCGAGGTCATCATGCCGGTTCCGTCGGCCTCCGCCCAATAGGTCACGGCGACGCCCGCGATGAACAGCACGCCCATCACGGCCAGGATCGCCCAGCCCTGGCGCTGGTTGCCGACCATGCGGCCGAACACGTTGGTCAACGCCGCACCGATCGCGAAAATCGAGATCATCTGCACGAAGTTCGACAGCGCGGTCGGGTTCTCGAACGGATGCGCGGCATTGGCATTGAAGAAGCCGCCGCCATTGGTGCCGAGCATCTTGATCGCGACCTGCGAGGCCACCGGGCCGACCGCGATGGTCTGCCTGGCGCCTTCCAGCGTGGTGGCGTCGACATAGCCACCGAGTGTCTGCGGCACACCTTGCCAGACCAGGAACGGGGTGTAGACGACGCAGATCGGCAGCAGGACGTAGAGGGTGCAGCGCGTCACGTCGACCCAGAAATTGCCGATGGTGCGGATCGACGAGCGGGAGAATCCGCGGATCAGCGCTACCGCGAGCGCGATGCCGGTCGCCGCCGACAGGAAGTTCTGGTGCGTCAGCCCCAGCATCTGCACGAGATAGGACAGCGTGCTCTCGCCGCCGTAGTTCTGCCAGTTGGTATTGGTGATGAAGCTGATCGCGGTGTTGAAGGACAGGTCCTGCGCGACCGCCGACTGCCCGGCCGGATTGAACGGCAGCGCCGCCTGCAGCCGCATCAACCCGTAGATGATGAGGAATCCGCCGACATGGAACAACAGCATCGCGACCGTATAGGTCAGCCAGTGCTGCTCGCGCCTTTCGTCGACGCCACCGATCCGGTAAATTCCGGCTTCGAGCGGCCGCAGAACCGGAGACAGCAAGGTGCGCTCGCCGTTGAAGACGCGCGTCATGTAGCCGCCGAGCGGCTTTGTCAGCGCGACAATGATCGCGCAGTACAGAATGATTTGAACCCAGCCGATGACGGTCATAGGACACTACCTTGGAATTTTTCGCGAGGAACGGGACCGGACTCGATCAGAACCGTTCCGGCCGGAGCAGCGCGTAAATCAGGTAAAACAGCAGCCCTGCCGAGACGAGGCCGGCGAGCGAATAGTCGAAGATCATGATCGCCGCCTCCTCAAAGCCGCTCGCAGGCATGGGCGTAACCCACCGCGACGGCAAACAGGCCGAAGCCGAGGGCAAGCATGGTGAGGTCCAGCATCCGATTGCTCCTGTGCTCGTGCCGGCGGAGCCGCGAGCCGGTGTCCGCCTTCGGGTGCACAGGTGCCACCCGGCGCATAGATTTTCGAGACAACTGCCAAGGCTTCGTTATAGGAATCTCATAAGCATCCAGGGCCGCTGCAGACCGCGGCGCTGCCTTTATGGAATCCCTATATCTCGGCCTTCCACCCCCTCTCGTTTTCAAATGGCGTTTTGACCATCCTTGGATCTGCGGTCAGCCTGACACCGCGTCGGATCGAGATGACGTCATGCGACTTCATTCACAGCCTCACGATGCCGACGAGCTCGCCAACCGGCTTCGGCACGCCGACGCGGCGACGCCCGCACTTCTGGCCGATACCATTGACGGGGTATGCCGGCGGTTTCCCTCGCTGGGACAGCGCGGAAAAACGGCACGCGTCGAGCATCTGATCCGGTCCACTGCCTGGACCGATGCCGCGCTGGCACTGATGGAGCTGGAACTGCCGCAATGGCAAATCCGGCGCATCGCCTATGACCAAGGCGAGTGGCATTGCGCGCTGTCCCGCGAGCGCGAGCTTCCCGACTGGCTCGATCAATCGGTGGAAGCCCGCCACCCGGATCTGGCGCTGGCGATTCTGTGCGCGTTCGTCGACGCCCAGCGCGTCGCCACGCCGTCGAGCCGGACCAGTGTCCCCGCCGTACCGCGCGAAGCGGGCACGCTCTATCAGCCGCTCTGCTGCGAGAATTTCGCGTAGCACGAACACTTCCGCGGTCATTCCGGGATTCGCCGGTTGGCGCTGGTCCCTCTCCTTCGTCATTCCGGGGCGCGCCACTGGGTCCGCGCAGAGCGCGGCCCGATAGCGCGAGCCCGGAATCCATTGGGCCGCAACGATCGCGGCGGGATGGATTCCGGGCTCGCGCCAAGAAGAGGCGCGCCCCCGGAATGACGGCGTGGAGATACGCGCGCGCCTTCTCGCGGCGCGACGCGCCCGAGTTTGTGCCATAACGCGCTCCTCTCAAATCGGAGGGCGCAGGGAATGCCGGGGGCGCGCTGCACCCGCGGTCTCAAGCCACTGATTTGGGGTCGGCGTGAAGCGCAATCTTGCTCGTCATTCCGGGGCGCGCGGAGCGCGAACCCG
Source organism: Bradyrhizobium sp. (assembly GCA_036273255.1). Lineage (GTDB taxonomy): Bacteria > Pseudomonadota > Alphaproteobacteria > Rhizobiales > Xanthobacteraceae > Bradyrhizobium. Next base: position 10,713 of record DASUIA010000209.1, on the reverse strand, counting down.
GAATCCATTGGGCCGCAACGATCGCGGCGGGATGGATTCCGGGCTCGCGCCAAGAAGAGGCGCGCCCCGGAATGACGACGGTGAGATGTGATCCCACCTTCCCGGCGCATCTCGGAATGACAGGGACAGGATGCTTCGTCGCGGGGCTATTCAGCCGCGTTGCGGATTTCGGCTCTTTCGATCCGCACCGCGCAGAACTTGAATTCCGGAATTTTGCCGAACGGATCCAGCGCCGGGTTGGTCAACAGGTTCGCCGCCGCCTCGGCGTAGCAGAACGGCATGAAGACCATGTTTTCCGGAACGTCGCGATCGGAGCGCACCTTGACCTCGACCGCGCCACGGCGGGTTTCCAGCCGCATGAAATCGCCGGGCCGGACTTTCATTCGCCGCATGTCCCTCGGCGACATGAACGCCACCGCTTCCGGCTCGATCTGGTCGAGTACCTGGGAGCGCCGGGTCATCGAGCCGGTGTGCCAATGCTCGAGCACGCGGCCGGTCGACAGCACCATCGGATATTGGTCGTCGGGCAGTTCGTCCGGCGGCAGCACACGCGCCGGCACGATCTTGCCGCGGCCGCTCTCGGTCGGGTAGCCGGTGGTAAAGATGATCTCGTTGCCGGGCTGGTTCGGACCGTCGACCGGATAGGTCACCGCGCCCTCGCGCACCAGCCGCTCCCAAGTGATGTTGTTCAGCGACGGCATCACCTGCGTCATCTCGGTGAACACATCGGCCGGCCCCTGATAGTTCCAGTCGAGCCCCATGCGTCTGGCGATTTCCTGGATGATCCACAGATCCTGCCGCGCATCGCCGGGCGGCTTGATCACCTCGCGCGCGAGTTGCACGCGGCGGTCGGTGTTGGTGAAGCTGCCGGATTTTTCCGCAAACGCCGACGCCGGAAGAATCACGTCGGCATGGAAGGCGGTTTCGGTGACGAACAGATCCTGCACCACCAGATGCTCGAGCTTGGCCAGCGCCTCGCGGGCGTGCTGCAGGTCGGGGTCCGACATTGCGGGATTCTCGCCCTCGATATACATGCCGGTGATCTCGCCGGCGTGGATCGCGGTCATGATCTCGACCACGGTAAGGCCGCGCTCCGGATCGATGTCCTGATGCCAGAGCTTTTCGAACGGCTCGCGCAGATCGGTGCGCCCGACCGGCTGATAGTCCGGCAGGAACATCGGGATCAACCCGGCGTCGGAGGCGCCCTGCACGTTGTTCTGGCCGCGCAACGGATGCAGCCCGGTGCCGGGGCGGCCGACCTGCCCGGTGATCAGCGCGAGCGCGATCAGGCAGCGCGCATTGTCGGTGCCATGGACGTGCTGGCTGATCCCCATGCCCCAGAAGATGATCGAGGCGCGCGAACGTGCATACATCCGCGCCACTTCGCGCAGCGTCGCCGCCGGAATGCCGCAGATCGGCTCCATCTTCTCCGGCGTGAATTCGCCGATGCGCGCCTTGAGATCCTCGAAGCCCTCGGTATAGCCGGCGATATATTGCTCGTCGGTCAGGCCCTCGGTGATGATGGTGTTGAGCATCGCGTTCAGCATCGCGACGTCGCTGCCGGCTTTGAAGGCAAGATGCTTGTAGGCATGACGCGAGATCGCCTGATGGCGCGGGTCCATCACGATCAGCTTGGCGCCGCGCTGCGCAGCATTCTTGATGAAGGTCGCCGCCACCGGGTGATTTATGGTCGGATTGGCGCCGATCACGATGATGACTTCGGCATCCATTGCCGCCGAGAATGGCGCCGACACGGCCCCGGAGTTCAGGCCCTCCATCAGGGCTGCGACCGAGGCGGCATGGCACAGCCGCGTGCAGTGATCGACATTGTTGGAGCCGAAGCCGGTGCGCACCAGCTTCTGGAACAGGTAGGCTTCCTCGTTCGAGCCCTTGGCCGAGCCGAAGCCGGCAAGCGCCTTGACCCCCTTCCGGTCGCGGATCCTGACCAGCCCCCTGGCCGCGATGTCGAGCGCCTCCTCCCAGGAGGCTTCGCGGAAATGCGTGAACGGATTGGCGGGATCGACCTGGTCGTTGGGATCCTTCCTCGCGTTCGGCAACCGCACCAGCGGCTTCGTCAGCCGGTGCGGATGATGAATGTAGTCGAAGCCGAAACGGCCCTTGACGCAGAGCCGGTTGTGGTTGGCGGGCCCGTCGCGGCCCTCGGCGTAGATGATCTTGTCGTCCTTGACCTCGTAGGTGACCTGACAGCCGACGCCGCAGAACGGACACAGCGAGTCGACCTTCCTGTCGGGATAGGTCACGCGGGTCTGGTTCGCATCGAGCATCACCGCCGGCATCAGCGCGCCGGTCGGGCAGGCCTGCACGCATTCGCCGCAGGCGACGCAGGTCGAGTCCCCCATCGGGTCGTCGAAGTCGAACACGATCTTGGCGTCGTGGTTGCGATAGGCCATGCCGATCACGTCATTGACCTGAACCTCGCGGCAGGCGCGCACGCACAGGCCGCACTGGATGCAGGAATCGAGATTGACGCGCATGGCGGGATGGCTGGCATCGCCCTGCCAGCGCTCGGCGTGCGGGAAGCGGCTCTCGGTCACCCCGACCTTTTCGGCCCAGTGCCAGAACTTCGAATCCGGATCGTGCGAGGTTTCGCGCGCCGGCTGATCGGCAACCAGAAGCTCCATCACCATTTTCTGCGCCGCGACCGCGCGCGCACTGGCCGATTTCACCTTCATCCCGACGCTCGGGGTGCGCTTGCAGGAAGCCGCCAGCACCCGTTCGCCCTCGATCTCGACCATGCAGGCGCGGCAATTGCCGTCGGGCCGATAGTCGGGTTGCGCCGAATGGCAGAGATGCGGGATCTCCGTGCCCTGACGTTTGGCGACCTGCCAGATGGTTTCGCCATTGATGGCTTCGACCTGCTTGCCGTCGAGTTCGAACTGGATCTTGGTCATTCCGCGGCCTCTTTCGGCACGAATTCTTCCGGAAAATATCTAATCACTGACGTCAGCGGATTCGAGGCCGCCTGGCCGAGACCGCAGATCGAGGCGTCCCGCATCGCCTGGCTCAACTGGTCGAGCAATTCGCGGTTCCATACCGGCTGTTGCATCAGCAACGCCGCCTTCTCGGTGCCGACCCGGCAGGGCGTGCACTGGCCGCAGCTCTCGTCCTCGAAAAAGCGCATCAGGTTGAGCGCGGCGCCCTTCACGCTGTCCTGTTCGGACAGGATCACGACCGCCGCCGAACCGATGAAGCAGCCATATTTTTCCAGCGTGCCGAAGTCGAGCGGGATGTCGTCCATCGCCGCCGGCAGAATCCCCCCCGAGGCGCCGCCCGGCAAATAGGCGTGGAAGGTGTGGCCGTCGGCCATGCCGCCGCAGAACTCGTCGATCAGTTCGCGCACCGTGACGCCGGCGGGTGCGAGCTTCATGCCGGGGTTTTTCACCCGTCCCGAGACCGAATAGCTGCGCAGGCCGTGGCGATCGTTGCGGCCATGGCTTTTCCACCACTCCGCGCCTTTTTCCACGATGTCGCGCACCCACCACAGCGTCTCGATGTTGTTGATCAGCGTCGGGAGGCCGAACAGCCCGACCTGGAACGGATAAGGCGGCTTGTGCCGCGGCAGACCGCGCTTGCCTTCGAGGCTTTCCAGCAGCGAGGATTCCTCGCCGCAGATATAGGCGCCGGCGCCGCGCCGCATGTGCAGCACCGGACCGCCCGGCGGCAGCTTCCCGATCTCGCGTTCGAGAATTTCGCGTGAGGCCGGATATTCGTCGCGGATGTAGATGTAGACGTCGGGCGCCTCGACCACATGCGCGCCGATCAGCATGCCCTCGATGAAGCGATGCGGATCGGTCTCGAGATAGTAACGGTCCTTGAACGTTCCGGGCTCGCCCTCATCGCCATTGATCGCCATCAGCCGTGGACCAGGCTCGCCCAGCACCGCGCGCCACTTTCGCCCCGCGGGAAAGCCCGCACCGCCAAGGCCACGCAGGGATGCATCGTCGAGCGCCTTGAGCAGTTCTTCCTTGGTCAGGGCGCCGGTGCGCAGCCGTTCGAGCAACTGATAGCCGCCGCCGGCGACATAGGCGTCGTAGTCGACAAAGTCGGGCAGATGCGCGTGGATGTCGCCGCGCCCGGCCGCCCCAATGACGCTGGCAACACTGGCGTGATCGACAAAGTGGTGACCGACCTCGACTGCCGGCGCGGTGTCGCAGCGGCCGACGCAGGGCGCGCGCACCACGCGAATGCCGGGGCCGGCCCTGCTCTGCAGGTCCTGCAACAGCTTTTCGCCACCCAGCATCGCGCAGGTCAGGGAATCGCAGACCCGGATGGTCAGCGGCGGAACGTCCGCCGCGCCCTCCTTCACCACGTCGAAATGGGCGTAGAAGGTCGCGGTTTCGAACACCTCGGCAAACGACAACTTCATCTCGTCGGCGAGTGCCGCCAGGTGCGCCGCGGAGATCTGGTGATAGCGGTCCTGGATCAGATGCAGGTGCTCGATCAGCAGGTCGCGACGCCGCGGCCGGTCGCCGAGCAATGCGGCAATCTCCTCGGCGGCTTCGGGATCGACCTGGCGTCCCTTCGGAGTCGCCTTGGCCCGTCGGCGCCCCTCACCCGGATGCTCGAACGCACGAACCTGCTGCACATCATGACTCATCGGGGCGTCTCGTCTGGTTCAAATCCATCCATGAACCTATGGCCTGGCATGCCAGATGCCAAGAGGTAATATCTGCCAAATCGTGGCCTCCAACAGCACGCCGGCCGCGATGTCCCGCGACCGGCGCTGTGATGACGACGTTTGGCTTCCGGTTCAACACCGGAAGCGGGCCTTCGCGCTAGCGGAACAACTGCATCGAGTTGATCAGGGTCTGCAGCACTCCCAGCACCAGCGGGATGCCGACGAAGCCCCAGGCGAGCACGAGCTGCAGGGGGGTCGTGGCGCCTTGTTGATTGGTGTTGTCCATGTTGGCTTTCCTCCTCAGGCGCGCGCGCCGGCACGAATGCCGACCGGCTCGACGCCGCGATCGTCGTTTTCACTCATGTGGAACTTCTTGTCGACGGGCTTGACGAAGAAATTGCAGATGAAACCAATCACCAGCAACCCGGCCATGATGTACATGGTGGTGTTGTAGGCCTGCGCCTTCGGTACGCCGTGGGTGACGTTATACTCGCGGATGTAGTTCACCAGCACCGGACCGAAGATCCCGGCCATCGACCATGCCGTCAGCAGCAGGCCGTGAATGGCGCCGACATAGCGCGTGCCGAACATGTCCCGGAGATAGGCCGGCACGGTGGAGAAACCGCCGCCATACATGCTGATGATCACCAGGAAGGCGCAGACGAATCCGACCACGCTGCCGATCGATCCGGTATAGGGCACGGCGCAGTACAGGAAGAAGCCCAGCACCATGAACACGAAGTAGGTGTTGCGGCGACCGATGTAGTCGGACGTGGAGGCCCAGACGAAACGGCCGCCCATGTTGAACAGGCTCATCAAGCCGACGAAGCCTGCCGCCGCCACCGGCGTGATGTGACCCGGGAACATTTCCTGGCTCATCGCCGAGGCCTGTCCGAGCACGCCGATGCCGGCGGTCACGTTGAGACAGAGCACCCACCAGATCAGCCAGAACTGCGGCGTCTTCAGCGCGTCGTACACGAAGACATCGTTTCTGGTGATCAACCCCTGCGACTGCGTGGGCGCCACATAGCCTTGCGGCTTCCAGCCGGGAGCCGGCACCCGCACGATGATCGAGCCGACGATCATGAAGAAGAAATAGACGACGCCCAGCACGATGAACGTTTCGGCGACGCCGACATGGGTGGCGGTCTTGAACTGGCTCATCAGCCATACCGACAGCGGCGAGGCGATGAAGGCGCCGCCGCCGAAGCCCATGATGGCCATGCCGGTCGCCATGCCCGGACGATCCGGGAACCACTTGATCAGGGTCGAGACCGGCGAGATGTAGCCGATGCCGAGCGCGATGCCGCCGAGCACGCCATAGCCGAGATAGATCAGCCAGAGCATGTGCGAATAGACACCGATCGCCGAGATGAAAAAGCCGCCAGCCCAGCAGCACGCGGCGGTGAACATGGCGCGGCGCGGTCCGCCTTCCTCGACCCAGCGGCCGAACACGGCCGAGGACACCCCCAGGAAGAAAATCGCAATCGAGAAAATCCAGCCGAGTTCCGTCAGCTTCCAGTCATCCGGCGCCGATTTGGTGATGCCGATGAGCCTGGTCATCGGCAGATTGAACACGCTGTAGGCATAGGCCTGGCCGATGCAGAGATGCACGCACAATGCCGCCGGAGGCACCATCCACCGGCTAAACCCCGGACCGGCGATCGTGTGATCGCGATCAAGAAAAGATAAGGCACCCATTCTGTCCTCCCACGCCCCTGTCGGGCATGTCTGTCAATGCGATCCTGTTCCTCAGCGCTTGACGGCGTGCCAGCTCATTGCTGCTCCGCACAATTCTTCGAGATGCGCCGGGATCGCGGTTGCGCATTCGAGCCTTCCCACCCCTGGGTGCGACGCGCTATGCCGGCCCCTACAACCGGCACTGAAATCCTCGAGCGACGCCCCTGAACTGAGCGTGCAACCGGACACGACTCAGCCTCCACGCCCTGTGGAGTGTCCGAATTGGGACAGAAGCCCGGGTTGGTGTCGATAGGCAAAAGGTAGCGGGCACAAGATTAATCCTGCCGATGCGGCACTGTGGCACATGTCGGAGCCGCCAGCTTTTCGATCAGGAATACGATCCGGTTTTCATCGCGTTCCCTGATCTCGACCTTGTCTCCGGTCTCCCGGATCAGATTCGGAATGTCGATCGCCGCCAGCGGATCGGTGCAAAGAACTTGCAGCATGTCGCCGGGAGCCAGCGCCTTCAGCGCTTTTCGCGTCTTCAGTGCCGGCAACGGACATTTGAGCCCGGCGAGATCGAGTTTGGTCGTGGCCATGGCCGGAACATGGCGAAGCGGCGCCGCATCGTCAACGTCAGATCAGGTTGGCATAGCCGAGAAACCCGACCATTTGACCGGGTTCGACCCGGGTCACGTCCTCGCCGAGTTCTACCAGTCCGTCGGTATCCACCAGCGAGGACAGCAGCCCCGCGCCCTCGCGGGGGAACTTGACCGCTTCGAGCCCGCCGCTCCCGGCCCGGCGCAAGCTGACCCGGACATATTCACGGCGCCCGATTTTCTTCCGGTAATCGAAGGCGGCGCGCACGGGCAGCGGCAGCAGCGGCTGCGGCGCGGCGCCGGCCAGCGCCAGCACGGTGGGCCGCACCACATGGGCAAAGGTAACGAAGCTCGCCACCGGATTTCCCGGCAATCCGATGAACGGCGTACCACCGACAATTCCCATGGCAACCGGACGCCCCGGCTTGATCGCCATCCGCCACAGCACGAGCGTACCAACGCTCTCGACGCCGGCCTTCACATGGTCCTCTTCGCCGGTCGAAACGCCGCCGGTGGTCAGTAGCAAATCGTGGGCGTCGGCCGCCGTCCTGAGCGCCTGCGCGAGCGAGCTGCGATCGTCGCGGAGAATGCCGAGATCGCTGACCGCGCAACCCAGCCGGCCGAGCAACGCCATCAGCATGAAGCGATTGGAGTCGAAGAGCTGGCCCGGCGCGCGCAGCGCCCCCGGCGACACCAGCTCGTTTCCGGTCGAGAACACTGCGACACGGATGCGCCGGCGCACCTCGAGTCCGGTCAGGCCAAGGGCCGCCGCGAGCGCGACGTCCTGAGGCCGCAGCCACCGGCCCGCCACCAAGGGGGCTGAGCCGACCGGGATGTCCTCGCCCGCGGGCCGTACATTGGCGCCGGGCCTCAATCCGGCCGGCAGCACGACCTTGCCGTCCGCCTCGACCCGCACGTCCTCCTGCATGAACACGGTGTCGGCGCCCTCCGGCATCGGCGCGCCGGTGAAGATCCGCACGGCCTCCCCAGGCCTGATGGATCGGACTGCCGAGGCGCCGGCCGGTATCCGCCCCGTCACGGCAAATGCCCGTTCGGCATCCAGCGGCAGATCGCCACTGCCCACGGCGTAGCCATCGACGGCGGAATTGGTGAAGGGGGGCAGCGGCAGCGGGGCCGAGACATCGCGCGCGAGAATTCGTCCATCGGCTTCGATCAGCGCCACGGTCTCGGTCTCCTGCACCGCCGTGACCCGCGCGGCGATGATCGCGACGGCCTCGTCGACCGCCATCAGCGGGCCGCCGAAGGCAAAGCAATCGTCGGATAATTGCGCCATTTGCTCTCAGCCCCTGGCGGCACGTTCCGCCAGCATGTCTTCGACCGATATCGCGGACCGCAGCAGCAACGCGGCGACGGCCTCGATATCATCGAGATGGGCGGTTGGAAGCGCGGTTTCAACCACGGCATCGGTTGCGATGCCGACGATGCCGGGGTCATCCGGGAACAACAGCGGCTTGCCGGCCGCCACGCGATGCACCTCGATCTTGCGGTGCGGTTCGCGCTTGAAGCCTTCGACCAGAACGAGATCGACCGGCGACATCTTCGCCAGCAATTCCGACAGCCTCGCCTCGTCCGCGCCGCGCAGTTCATGCATCAGGGCCCAGCGCCGGGCGGAAGAAACCAGAACCTCGGTCGCGCCCGATTGCCGGTGCACCCAGGAATCCTTGCCGGGCACGTCGACATCGAATTCGTGATGGGCGTGCTTGATGACGGAAACGCGCAGGCCCTGGCCGCGCAGATACGGAATGACCCTTGCCAGCAGGGTGGTCTTGCCGGCGCCGCTCCATCCCGCGAGACCAATCACTTTCATCGCATTCTCCGGCGCCGCGAAGTGAACTCACGCCGTCATTCCGGGATGCGCCTCTTGCCCCAAGGCGCGCGCTCCGGAATGACGCAGGTGGATGGCTTTGCGGGGCCTTTCATCACGACTCTTCGTTCATGCTCAGGGATGCATTATATCGGATGACGGGCAATGTCATGCTAACCTGCCCGATATGATGAAGATGGAAAAAGCAGCGATTCCCCTGATCGTCCCTGATCCGGACGATCCGCGCCTGACCGAACGTGTCGCCGGGACCGACCAGACCGGCGCCTCCGTCGAGATCAAGGTTCCGGTGGAGCGGCCGTTGACGCTGTATCTGAACGCGCAGGAGATCGTCACCATGATGACGATCGGCGACTATCCGGAATATCTCGCGCTCGGCTACCTGCTCAACCAGAACATGCTGAAATACGACGATATCGTCACCGAGGTCGAATATGACGACGACCTGCAGGTGGTGGTGGTTCGCACCGAGCACCACACCAATTTCGAGCAGAAGCTGAAAAGACGCACCCAGACCTCGGGCTGCGCGCAGGGCACCGCGTTCGGCGATCTCCTGGAGGCGATCGAGAATGTCGCGCTGCCGCCGGCCGAACTGCGCACCTCCTGGCTCTACCAGATGACGCATGCGATCAACACCATGCCGTCGCTCTATCTCGAGGCCGGCGCGATCCATGGCTGCGTGCTGTGCCGGCAGGGCACGCCGGTCTGCTACACCGAGGACGTCGGCCGCCACAACGCCGTCGACAAGATCGCGGGCTGGATCTACCGCCACGGCGTCGATCCCGCCGACAAGATCCTCTACACCACGGGACGGCTGACCTCGGAGATGGTGATCAAGACGGTGCGGATGGGGATTCCAATCCTGGTTTCGCGGTCGGGCTTCACCGCCTGGGGCGTCGACCTGGCGCGGCAGGTCGGATTGACGCTGGTCGGGCGTGCGCGCGGCAAGCGGTTCATCGCGCTGTCGGGCGGTCAGCGCATCATCTACGACCAGAGCCTCGCCTTTGTCGAAGAGGAATCCGCGCGCCACCAGCGCAAGGGCGAACACCGTGACGAGTAGCATTCCCGGCGTGCTGCTCGCTGGCGGCCTGGCGCGGCGGATGGGCGGCGGCGACAAGCCGATGCGGCAGATCGGCGGCCGAACCATCCTGGCGCGCGTGATCGCGCGGCTGGCGCCGCAATGCGACGGACTGATCCTGAATGCCAATGGCGATCCGGCGCGTTTTGCACAGTTCGGATTGCCCGTCATCGCCGACACCGTGGAGGATTTTCCGGGACCCCTCGCGGGCATTCTCGCCGCACTCGACTGGGCGGCGGCGAACCGTCCCGAGGTCGCCTGGGTCGTGAGCGCGGCGGGGGACTGTCCGTTCCTGCCGCGCGATCTGGTCGCACGTCTCGATCGCGCGCGCATGGAGCAGGCCGCGCAGCTCGCGGTCGCCGCCTCCGACGGGCAATCGCATCCGGTGATCGGATTGTGGAAGGTGGCGCTGCGCGAGGAGCTGCGTCACGCGCTGACCGTCGAGGATGTCAGGAAAATCGACCGCTGGACCGCACGCTATCGATTGGCCACCGCAACATGGCCGACGACGCCGCTCGACCCGTTCTTCAACGCCAACACCATGGACGACATCGCCGAGGCCGAGCGGCTCGCAGCGCAGGACGGGGATTGAGATCATAGTCATTGCGAGCGAAGCGAAGCAATCCATGGCGCAGCAAGCGGAGGCATGGATTGCTTCGTCGCTACGCTCCTCGCAATGACGAATCATATTGATTCAAGCGACCCTGAAACCGGCCCGGATCAGGGCTGCGCGGCGTTCCGCCGACGCCAGCGCGTCGAGGAACGCCTGCACGGCCGGCCGCTGTTTTCGCGCCGTCACCAGCGCGAAATCATAGTGCTCTTCGGCGAGCGGGATGAAGCCGAGATCGGCGGCATGGGCCACCGGCGCGATGGT
>DASUIA010000208.1:0-27527 GCA_036273255.1 Bradyrhizobium sp. | reverse complement strand
GCGCCAAGCGGCGCATCCCGGAGTGACGGCGTTGAGACGTGGCGCGCGGATCTTCGCTCACACCGTCAGCCGTGCGCCATCATGCCCGGCGATCCTCAGCCGGCGCACGGCGCCTGGCGTTTCGCCCGCAATCGCCACCGGCAGAAAATGTTCGGTGCGGCCCTGCGTGGCGCTTTCGATCAGCACGTCCCTGACGGCGCCGACCTCGAAGGCGAGGCGGCGCTGCAGGGCGGCCTCGCCGGTCGCCCGCAACCGCCTCGCACGCTGTCGGATGACCTCCGGCGCGACCTGCGGCATGCGCGCCGCCGGCGTGCCCGGGCGCGGGGAGTAGCGAAACACGTGCAGGAACGTCAGGTCGCACGCCTCCACCAGATCCTGCGAGCGCGCGAACATGTCTTCGGTCTCGGTCGGAAAGCCGGCGATGAGGTCGGCGCCGAACGTGACGTCCGGCCGCAGCCGCCTCACCTCGGAGCAAAACGCCAGGGCGTCGGCGCGTGAATGCCGCCGCTTCATGCGCTTCAGGATCAAATCGTCGCCGGATTGCAGCGACAGATGCAGATGCGGCATCAACCGTGGTTGATCGGCGATGATGTCGAGCAGGTCGCGATCGACCTCGACCTGATCGATCGACGAAATCCGCAACCGCTTCAGCTCGGGGACGTGCCGCAGGATCTGCTTGATCAATTGGCCGAGCCTCGGTGTTCCCGGCAGATCCGCGCCATAGCTCGTGAGATCGACTCCGGTCAGAACGATCTCGGCATGGCCGCGCTCGACCAGCATACGGACCTGCTCGACCACGGCGCCCATCGGCACCGAGCGCGAATGGCCGCGCCCGTAAGGGATGATGCAGAAGGTGCAGCGGTGGTCGCAGCCATTCTGCACCTGCACGAATACCCGGGGCAGGCCGGCCTTGAAGCCGTCAAGCAGATGCGGCGCCATCTCTCTGACCGCCATGATATCGGCGACCGCGATCTTTTCGCTTTGAGCGATGCCGAAGTCCGGACGGCGCTCGAACGCGGCGCGGGCGGCGCGCCAGGTCTCGCTCCGCATCTTGTCATGGTTGCCGATCACGCGATCGACCTCGACCATGCCGGCGAACAGCTCCGGCTGGGTCTGTGCCGCACAGCCGGTGACCACGACCCGGGCGCCCGGCCGCGCCCGCTTCAGCCGGCGGATCGATTGCCGCGCCTGGGCGACGGCTTCGCGGGTGACCGCGCAGCTATTGACGATGATCGTATCGGAAAGCCCGGCATTCTCTGCCTCGCGCCGGATCACTTCGGATTCGAACGCGTTGAGCCGGCAACCGAAGGTGACGGTCTCGATGCTCATGTCAGGCGACGGAGGCAAACAACGCCGGATCGAAGCGACCCTCATATTCGAACGTCGCGGTGCCCGTCATCAGGACGTGGTCGTCGCGCTCGCGCCACTCGATCGCCAACACGCCACCCGGCAGCGCGATCTGAACGATCCGGTTGGAACGCTTGAGCCTGGCCGCCGCCACCACCGTGGCACATGCCGCCGAGCCGCAGGCCTGGGTCAGCCCTGCGCCACGCTCCCAGGTGCGGATCGTGATGTGGTCGCGATCGACGATATGGGCGAGCGTGATGTTGGCGCGCTCGGGGAAAATCGGGTGGTTTTCCAGCAACGGTCCGACGCGGGCGAGATCGCAGGCGTTGACGTCGTCGACCCAGAAAATCGCGTGCGGATTGCCCATGCTGACCGCGGATGGTGAATGCAGCAGCGGTGCATCGATCGGCCCGACCTGAAGTTCGATATAGCGGGTATCGCGAAATTCCTCGGCAAGCGGAATATCCCGCCAACCGAACTTCGGCGGCCCCATGTCCACGGTGTAGAGATCGGCGGACGGCCCTTGCCAGCAGTTCAAAAGCCCCGCCGGGGTCTCGAAGGTGACGGCGCGCTGACCGGTTTTCTCGAACAGCCGGCGTACCACGCACCGCATGCCATTGCCGCAGGCCGCCGCTTCGGAGCCGTCCTTGTTGTAGATGCGGATGAAGGCCTCGGTACCCCTGAGCCGCGGCGGCTGCAGCACCATCAACTGGTCGTAGGGAACGCCCGCCGGCGATGCCACCGCGCGCGCCTCCTCGGCCGTGACATTGGCCGACGTGTCCCGCAGATCGACCACGACAATTTCGTTGCCGATGCCGTTCATTTTGGCAAACGTGCGGTTGGCGAGAGCGCTCATCGAATTTCCCGATTGGTGCCCGTCTTATATGGCCAATCACGGTGGGTTAGCTAGTGCGGCGAATCTGTGTCGAGGCCCTCGCCGAACGGGAAGGTCCATGACGTATCTGTCATGGGACGAAGCCAAGCCCGGCGTGTTAGAACGCCAAACAAGACCCTGGAGAAGCCTGAAATGAATTGCTTGCGCACGATCCGTCTGGCCATGATCGCGCTGGTCCCGGCAGCCGCGATGTCTCTGGGTCTGGGCCATGCGCTGGCACAGTCGCCGCCCGCGGCCCCTCCGGCGGCGAGCGCGCCGTCGACGCCCGCACCGGCCACCACGCCGGCGCCGCCGCCTGCCGCAAACCCGACCACCACCCCGTCGGCAACCCCTGCCGCGCCACCCGCAGCCGCGGAGACCCCCGCGGCACCCCCTGCCACGGCGCCGGTCCAGACCGCCGATCCGTTCGGCGAGGAAATCATGCTGGCCCCGAAGACGGTCGTGATCCTCAAGGGCAGCGCCAGTTGGGATTCGGCGTTCGACACCCTGATCGATTCATTCAAGACGCTGACGGCCCTGCTCGACAAGCAGAACATCAAGCCGGCCGGCAATCCGATGATCGTCTACACCTCGACGGACGACAACGGCTTCACCTTCCTCGCGGAAATTCCGGTTGACCAGGAACCGAAGAACCTCACCAAGGGGATGAGCATGGGCAAATCGCCCGAGGGCAAGGCGCTGGAGTTCGTCCATCGCGGTTCCTACGACAACATGGACAACACCTATGAAGCCATCACCAATCACCTCGACGACAAGAAGCTCGAGGCCAAGGACACCTTCATCGAGGAATACATCACCGATCCGCTCAAGACCGAGGAAGACCGATTGGTGATCAACGTCTACGTGCCCCTGAAATGAGGCCGGCCCGCCATCGCGCGCCGTTCGCGCTTGCCGTTTTTGCCGGCGCGCTGCTTGTCACCCCGGCGCTGGCGCAGATGGCGGAGCCGGCGAGCATTTCCGTCACCGGCGAAGCCACGGTCTCGGTGCCGCCGGACCTGGCGCAGGTCGAGGCCGGCGTGACCTCCGACGCCAAGACGGCGCGCGAGGCCTCCGAGGCCAACAATGCCGCGATGGGCAAGCTGCTGCTGGCGTTGAAGGCCGCCAACATCGACCAGAAGGACGTTCAGACCTCGCGGCTGTCGCTGCAGCCGCAATACACGCCGAACCGCGCCGGCCCGGCTGCCATCGCCGGCTACCGCGCCAGCAACCGGGTGACGGTGCGCCTGCACGACGTCACCAAGGTCGCGGGCATCATCGATACGCTGGTCGGCGCCGGCGCCACCGATATCGGCGGCATCAATTTCATGGTGTCGCAGGCCTCGAAGCTGCTCGACGATGCCCGCACCCAGGCGGTTGCCGATGCTCGCCGCAAGGCCGAGATCTACGCCAAGGCCGCCGGCGTCACACTCGGCGCGCCGCTCAGCATCGCCGAAGAGGGTTCGGCGGCGCCGGTTTTCCGCGCCAAGATGGTTGCCGCGCCGATGGCGCCGACGCCGGTGGCGCAAGGCGAGGAGACCCTTTCGGTCACCGTGAGCGTGTCCTGGGCGATCAAGCCGGCGATGTAGACGGACTTCTTCTCGTCATTCCGGGGCGCGCCTCTCTTGGCACGAGCCCGGAATCCATTGGGCCGCAATGATCGCGGTGGGATGGATTCCGGGTTCGCGCGGAGCCTGTCATCGGGCCGCGCTTTGCGCGGACCCGGTGGCGCGCCCCGGAATGACGGGGGGAGTGAACTCTTTCATCAAGACGCCTTCATATTACCACCACCTGTCCCGGCTTCAGCGCCACAAAGCGCTCGGGCCGGATCCGGGCCGCATCGAGCGCCTCACCCAGGGCAACCAGCGGCGCGTCGATCGCCTCGTCGGTGAGTTGAAAGGTGCCGTGATGATGCGCCAGCGCCCGTTCGGCGCCGCAGTCGGCCAACGCCTTCACCGCGTCGGACGGGTTCATGTGCTGATCCCGCATGAACCAGCGCGGCTCATAGGCGCCGATCGGCAGGATCGCCAGCCGCAGCGGCCCATGCACATCGGCGACGCGACGAAAATGCCGGCCGTCGCCATAGCCGGAATCGCAGACGATGTAGAGCTTGCCGGCCGGCGTCTCCAGTACGAAGCTCGCCCATA
Organism: Bradyrhizobium sp.; assembly: GCA_036273255.1. Classification (GTDB taxonomy): domain Bacteria; phylum Pseudomonadota; class Alphaproteobacteria; order Rhizobiales; family Xanthobacteraceae; genus Bradyrhizobium. Next base: position 23,162 of record DASUIA010000208.1, on the reverse strand, counting down.
GCGCCTTGTTGCGGTCGAACAATCCGCGCGCCGACCAGTGCCGCGTCGGCACCAGGGTTACCGCGACACCCCGGCCAAGCTCGACCCGCTCCTGCCAGTCATAGGCCTCGGCCTTGATCGCGCGATCGGCGTCGCGCATGGTGATGTCATTGCCGAGGGGCGTGATCACCCGTGGCGAGAATTTTGCCGCGAGTTTCGAAAGCGTCGCGACGTCGAGGTGATCGTAGTGGCCGTGCGACACCAGCACCGCGTCGACCCCTGGCAACGCGTCGAACGCGATGCCGGGATCGTTGTGGCGCTTCGGCCCGGCCCAGCTCACCGGCGAAGCGCGCATCGACCAGACCGGGTCGACCAGGATGTTCAGCCCGGCGGCCTGAATCAGCCAGCTCGCGTGACCGACGAAGGATAGCCGCACTTTACCGCTGTCAACGCGCGGCGGCGGCGTGTCGGCATAGGGGCTCGGCGCCCAATCCGGCCATTTCTGCCGCTGACGATCACCGCCAAATTGCCAGCGCAGCACCGCGCCCGCCGTTTTCGGCGGTGCGCCGTCGGGATCGTAGAACCGCAGGCCGTCGAAATGGTCGGAGACGGGGCCGTCATAGGTTTTCATGCGGGAAGCCCCGAAGGCTGACAGTCCGGCGGCGGCAGCGAAGCCGGCAAGGAGCGAGACAAGACGGCGGCGGGTGAACGGTGGGGTCATCAATGGCGTGCAGAGCCGGAAGTCATACCGCGCTATATGGCGAGAGTTCGCCCAACATGGAACCGGCACCGAGCGGAATGGCCGCGACTAACCGCCAAGTCCTTGGTAAAATTCAGTCGTCTGAAAAGCTTAGGCCATGTTCGGGGGCCATTTTTCTCGGAGATTTCTTGACTCCGGGGCGGCGATCCCTGTAAATCCGCCCACTTCTCGGAAAGAAGTTCTTTTCGACCCGCCGCCCGGCCCCGGAGGCCGGAGGTCAACGCCCGACAGCGCGATGCGCCCTCGGGCGCAAACAGTGTTTGGGTTGGCCTCATCCTGAGGAGCCGCGAAGCGGCGTCTCGAAGGATGAGGTCTTGGTCAATCGTCGCCCTTCGAGACGCAGGCTCCGCCTGCTCCTCAGGGTGAGGCAACAGGACGAAGCCATTGTTCGACAATTTGTCGGAAAAGCTTGGAGGCATTCTCGACCGCCTGACCGGCCGCGGCTCGCTGAACGAGGCCGATGTCGACGCAGCGATGCGCGAGGTGCGCCGGGCGCTGCTCGAGGCCGACGTCTCGCTCGACGTGGTCAGAAGCTTTACGGACAGGGTACGCGAGCAGGCGATCGGTGCCACCGTGGTCAAGTCGGTGACCCCCGGCCAGATGGTGGTGAAGATCGTTCACGACGAACTGGTGGCCACCCTCGGCTCCGACGGGCAGACCGTCGACCTCAACGCCGTGCCGCCGGTGGCGATCATGATGGTCGGCCTGCAAGGCTCCGGCAAAACGACGACCACGGCAAAACTCGCCCGCCGCCTCACCCAGCGCGACAAGCGCAAGGTGCTGATGGCCTCGCTCGACGTTTATCGCCCGGCGGCGATGGAGCAACTGGCCGTGCTCGGCCGCGACCTCGATATTCCGACGCTGCCGGTCGTGACCGGCGAGAAGCCGGCGCAGATCGCACGCCGCGCGCTGGAAGCGGGAAAGCTCGGCGGTTACGACGTGGTGCTGCTGGATACCGCGGGCCGCACCACACTCGATGAAGAGATGATGGCGGAAGCGGCCGAGATCAAATCGACCGCCCGGCCGCATGAGGTGCTGCTGGTCGCGGATTCCTTGACCGGCCAGGACGCCGTCAACCTCGCGCGGTCGTTCGACCAGCGGGTCGGATTGACCGGCATCGTGCTGACCCGGGTCGATGGCGATGGCCGCGGCGGCGCGGCGCTGTCGATGCGCGCGGTCACCGGCAAGCCGATCAAGCTGATCGGCACCGGTGAAAAGACCGACGCGCTGGAGGACTTCCACCCGAGCCGGATCGCGGGGCGCATCCTCGGCATGGGCGACGTGGTGTCGCTGGTGGAAAAGGCCGCGGCGAATATCGACGCCGAAAAGGCCGCGCGCGTCGCGGAGAAGATGCGCAAGGGCCTGTTCGACCTGTCCGACATGCGCGAGCAATTGCTGCAGATGGCAAATCTGGGCGGCATCAGCGGGCTGATGGGCATGATGCCGGGCATCGCCAAGATGAAGAACCAGATCGCCAATGCCGGGGTCGACGACAAGATCATCAAGCGTCAGGTCGCCGTGATCGATTCGATGACGCGGCAGGAGCGTCGCAGTCCCGACGTCCTGAAAGCCAGCCGCAAGAAGCGGATCGCGGCGGGCGCCGGCGTCAGGGTGGAGGACGTCAACAAGCTGCTCAAGATGCACCGGAACATGGCCGACATGATGAAGGCCATGGGCTCGGGCAAGCGCGGCCCGATGGCCGGCATCGCCCAGGCGATGGGTTTTGGCAGCGGCATGCCATCGCCCGAACAAATGAAGGCGCTGGCGGAAAAAATGCCGGGTGGCGCGGCGCCGGGCGGCATGCCCACGCTGCCCAAGGACCTTCCGGCAGCCCTGCGTGGCGGACTGCCGAACCTGCCGGGACTGACCGGGCTGAGCGGCAAGCCCACCCTGCCCGGCCTCGGCGGCTTCCCCGGACTGGGGAAGAAGAAATGAGAACCCGCCTGTCTCTCTCCTCGTCATTCCGGGTTCGCTCCGCTTCGCTGCGCGCCCCGGAATGACGAACCGTTAAATCATCCTCAGGAGCATCAAATGTCTGTCGTTATCCGCCTCGCCCGCGCCGGCACCAAGAAGCGCCCGGTCTACCACGTCGTCGTCGCCGACTCGCGCTTTCCGCGCGACGGCCGCTTCATCGAACGCCTCGGTCATTTCAATCCGCTGCTGCCGAAGGACAACGAGGCGCGGCTGAAGCTCGACATGGACAAGGTCAAGACCTGGCTCGCCAAGGGCGCGCAGCCGTCGGACCGGGTGTCGCGCTTCCTCGATGCGGCCGGTGTCGCCAAGCGCGCGCCGCGCAAAAATCCGGAGAAGGCGGTGCCGCGCAAGGAGCGCAAGGCCAACGCCGAAGCCGCCGCCAAGACGGCGTAAGACTTGCGCGTGAATCCGCGGCCGTGCTTCGAGACGCACGGCTATCGCCGTGCTCCTCAGCATGAGGAGCTATCCCCTCATCCAGAGGAGCGCGCACTTGCGCGCGTCTCGAAGGATGAGGCGCCCTGATGCCGTCGCGAATCTGCGTCGCCCGAATCGGCGCCGCGCATGGCGTGCGCGGCCAGGTCAAGCTGTGGACCTTTACCGAAGACCCGCTGGCCGTGAAACGCTATGGCCCGCTCGCCAGCAAGGATGGCGTCCAGTTCGAGGTCACCCATGCCCGCGAGGCCAAGGGGCACCTGATCGCGACGCTCAAGGGCGTTGCCACCCGCGACGAGGCCGAACGCCTCAACGGCGTCGAGCTCTTCGTGCCGCGCGAAAGGCTGCCGGCCACCGCCGCAGACGAGTATTACCATGCCGACCTGATCGGGCTCGCCGCTGTCGATGGCGCCGGAAACCCGCTCGGCCGGGTCGTTGCGATCCACAATTTCGGCGCCGGCGATATCATCGAGATCGCGCCGAGCCACGGCGCAACCATGCTGCTGCCGTTCACCAACGCCGTGGTGCCATCGGTCGATCTGGCCGGCGGGCGGGTGATCATCGAGCTTCCCGCCGAAATCGCTGGCGAGGACCCGACCGAATCCGGCGGCTGATCGCGCCGCCTTCGGAAAACAGCTCGACATCAAGTTGATTTCTGCCGGCCGAGGCGCCATGCAGGGCCATGACCGCGATACCTTGGCGTGCCACCGTCCTGACCCTGTTTCCCGAAATGTTCCCGGGTCCGCTCGGCGTGAGCCTGGCGGGCAAGGCGCTGGCCGCGGGGCTGTGGACGCTGGAGGCCCGGGATATCCGGGCCTCGGCCACCGACCGCCACCGCAGCGTCGACGACACCCCCGCCGGCGGGGGCCCCGGGATGGTCCTGCGGGCCGATGTGCTGGCGGCGGCGATCGACGCGGCGGACAGTTCCGAGGATCGGCCTCGCCTGTTGATGAGCCCGCGAGGGCGGTCCTTGACCCAGGCGGCGGTCGCGGAACTCACGGCCGGTACCGGTCCCCTGATCGTCTGCGGCCGGTTCGAGGGCGTCGACCAGCGGGTCATCGCGGCGCGGCGGCTCGAGGAGGTTTCGATCGGCGATTACGTGCTGTCCGGCGGCGAAATCGCCGCGATGGCCTTGATCGACGCCTGTGTCCGGCTGCTGCCCGGCGTGATGGGCAAATCGAGTTCCGGCGCCGACGAGAGCTTTTCCGACGGCCTGCTCGAATATCCGCAATATACCCGTCCGCAGGTCTTCGAGGGCGAGCCCATTCCGGAACTGCTGCTGTCAGGCGATCATGCCAGGATCGCGGCGTGGCGGCGGGCCGAGGCGGAAGCCCTCACCCGCGCCCGGCGGCCCGACCTCTGGGTCGGCCATGGCGGCCAAAATAGCCGAAAAAACACCACGGACGGGTGACAAGGGCGGCCCTTTGCCGTATAGCAGCGCCAAATCCGCGCAATGGCAGGATAGATGGACGTTCGCGCAGCCGCGCCCGACAGGCTGAGGCGCGCCGCCGATGGAGATTTTCGCGATGAACCTCATTCAAGAGCTCGAAAAAGAGCAATTCGAAAAATTGTCGGCCGCCCGGCGAGTCCCGGACTTCGCCCCCGGCGATACCCTGATCGTCAACGTCAAGGTGGTCGAAGGCGACCGCACCCGCGTGCAGGCCTATGAGGGCGTCTGCATCGGCCGCACCGGCGGCGGGCTCAATGAAAGCTTCACCGTGCGCAAGATTTCCTATGGCGAAGGCGTGGAACGGGTATTCCCCGTGATGTCGCCGATGATCGATTCGATCAAGGTGGTGCGCCGCGGCAAGGTCCGCCGCGCCAAGCTCTATTACCTGCGCAACCTGCGCGGCAAGTCGGCCCGCATCGTCGAGAAGACCGAGCGCGCCGCCGCCGTCGGCGAATAATCAGGCTCCGATATTCGACGGAGGAGCCCGGCCTCACACCATGTCCGATCAAAAACCGACCACGCTGTACGACAAGATCTGGAACGACCATCTGGTCCACGAGGCCGATGACGGCACCTGCCTGCTCTATATCGATCGCCATCTCGTTCACGAGGTGACCTCGCCGCAGGCGTTCGAGGGCCTGCGCGCCACCGGGCGCAAGGTTCGCGCGCCGGAAAAAACGCTGGCCGTGGTCGACCACAACATTCCCACCACGGACCGCTCGAAACCCAATCCGGATCCGGAGAGCATCGAGCAGATGCGGGTCATGGCGGAGAACGCGAAGGAATTCGGCATCGAATATTACAACGAGTTCGACAGGCGCCAAGGCATCGTGCACGTCATCGGCCCCGAGCAGGGCTTTACGCTGCCGGGGACCACGATCGTCTGCGGCGACAGCCATACCTCCACCCATGGCGCATTCGGCGCGCTGGCGCACGGCATCGGCACCTCCGAGGTCGAGCACGTGCTGGCGACGCAGACCCTGATCCAGAAGAAGGCCAGGAACATGCGGGCCGTGGTCGACGGCAAATTGCCGGAGGGCGTCACCGGCAAGGACATCATCCTCGCCATCATCGGCGAGATCGGCACCGCCGGCGGCACCGGCTATGTGCTGGAATATGCCGGCGAGACGATTCGCGCGCTGTCCATGGAAGGCCGCATGACGGTCTGCAACATGTCGATCGAGGGCGGCGCCCGCGCCGGTCTGGTCGCGCCGGATGAAAAGGCGTTCGATTTCCTGCGGGGCCGTCCGAAGTCGCCGAAGGGCGAGGCCTGGGATGCCGCGATGCGCTACTGGGAAAGGCTGCACTCCGACGCCGGCGCGCATTTCGACCACGAGATCAAGCTCGATGCGGCAAAACTGCCGCCGATCGTGACCTGGGGCACCTCGCCCGAGGATGTGATATCGATCACGGGCTTCGTGCCCGATCCGGACAAGATCGAAGACGAGGCCAAGCGGCTCTCCAAGCACCGCGCGCTGAAATACATGGGCCTCAGCGCCGGCACCAAAATCACCGACATCAAGCTCGATCGCATCTTCATCGGCTCCTGCACCAACGGCCGCATCGAGGACCTGCGCGCGGCGGCGAAGATCGCCGAGGGCAAGACCGTCAACGGCCATGTCAACGCCATGGTGGTGCCGGGCTCGGGCATTGTGAAGGAGCAGGCGGAAGCCGAAGGTCTCGACAAGATCTTCATCAAGGCGGGGTTCGAATGGCGCGAGCCGGGCTGCTCGATGTGCCTCGCCATGAACCCCGACAAGCTCAAGCCGGAAGAGCGCTGCGCGTCGACATCGAACCGCAATTTCGAGGGTCGTCAGGGCTTCAAGGGCCGCACCCATCTGGTCTCGCCGGCGATGGCCGCGGCGGCCGCCATCGCCGGGCACTTCGTCGACGTACGGGAGTGGCGCTGAGGCCGGCTTGTTTCAACGTGGACGAACTCTGGCAATGAGCCGTTAACGACCTGGGCGCAGAGTGCGGCCCGGGCGAGCCGTTTCGCCGGGAGCGTAACCATGGCCGACAAGTCCGAATTCGTCGACATGATCAGTGAGGCGACGCATCAGCACCGTCGCCGCTATGCCCCGCGCGTGGTCGAACTCGAGGTCAAGGAAGCCTCGCGGCTCAGCCATTGGCCACCGGATCGCTGGGTGCAATGGCGTCTGGAGACACTGACGCCATGGAAGCTCAAACCCTGGAAATTCAAGAACTGGGATTGATGCCGCCGGACGTCTTCAGCCGCGGCGCCAGAAGCAGCTCATATGGGGCGTGATCACGGTGCCGCTCGGCCGGAACTCCTGCACATAGGCCACCGAGCAATCGCGCACCGCGTTCGGGCCGGGATTGTAGCGCGGATAGACCCCGTCGGGTTCCGCGCGCGGATAGATGTAGATGCGCCGCAGCGGCCGCCGCGCCCGCGCTTCCCTGACGGGAGGCGGGGACGCCTGTGCCGTCCTGATCCCCGGCACCGCGGTTTGCCCGTGGACATTCGCCGGAACGAAAGCCCCGACCAATGCCGTCAAAATTGCCGCCGTCCTGATCCGCATCGTCGCGCCCGCTCGAACTCCAAGTACTTCCTACGCTCTCCGATTGCCGTGCCAAGGTCAACTGGCGAAGATGGCGCGACCGCCCGGCAGGGAGTGCCGCCATCGCCGGGTTCTCGTTCTGATACCAACGGTCCCGGATGATGACTCTCTCTATCTTCGTCATGGCCGGACCTGTTCCGGCCATCCACGTCTTTGATGCTGTTCGGCTTTCAAGACGTGGATGCCCGCGACAAGCACGGGCATGACGAGTCAATTAGGCAGGGCCGTTGGTATGAGGCATTTCTTCACGCCAGCCGGTGCCCAACTTCGCGAAACCGCTATAAGCTCGCCGCGATGTGGATTGCTGCCAAAGCGCCGTCGCTTGCCGAGATGGAAGCCATGGCCCATGACATTTTCGACCGCCTGCCGGCCGCGTTCCGCGCGCAATGCGAGGGCGTCGTTCTGCGCGTCGATGACTTCCCGGCCGACGACGTTCTCGACGAGTTGAACGCCGACAGCGAATTCGACCTGCTCGGCCTGTTCCAGGGGGTCGGCCTGCCGTTCCGCAGCGAGCAGGACGTCACACGGATGCCCAACATGATCTGGCTCTACCGCAGGCCGATCCTGGATTACTGGGCCGAACATGACGAGACGCTCGGCCAGATCGTTCGCCACGTGCTGATCCATGAGATCGGCCATCATTTCGGCCTCTCCGACCGCGACATGGCGACGATCGAGGCGGCCGCCGAATAGCCCCGGCGCAATTTGCCCTTGGACGGTAGCCCCGATCGGGATAAAACCCGCGCGTTCCATTTGCGCATTCGCTTCTCGGATCGCAATCGCAACTGGCACCTCGCAACGATGAAGGTCGAGCCATGGACAAGTTCACCACGCTGGAGGGCGTCGCGGCGCCGCTGAAGATCATCAATGTCGACACCGACATGGTCATCCCGAAGCAGTATCTGAAGACCATCAAGCGCACCGGCCTCGGCAAGGGACTGTTCGCGGAACAGCGATACAAGGACGACGGCAGCGAAAATCCGGAGTTCATCCTCAACAAGCCGGCCTACCGCAACGCCAGGATTCTGGTCGCGGGCGACAATTTCGGCTGCGGCTCGAGCCGCGAGCACGCGCCATGGGCGCTGCTCGATTTCGGCATCCGCTGCGTGATCTCGACCTCCTTCGGCGACATCTTCTACAATAACTGCTTCAAGAACGGCATTCTGCCGATCCGCGTCAGCCAGGACGACCTCGACAAATTGTTCGACGACGCCGAGCGCGGCGCCAATGCGACGCTGACGATCGATCTGGCCAATCAGGAAATTCGCGGGCCGGACGGCGGCACGGTGAAATTCGAGGTCGACGCCTTCCGCAAGCACTGCCTGCTGAACGGCCTCGACGACATCGGTCTCACCATGGAGAAGAAGGCTTCGATCGACAGCTACGAGGCGAAGGCCAGGGCCGAGCGCGCCTGGGCCTGATCCCGGCCGCCATCCGGTGACGCGCATGGTGCCCGACGTCGTCACCTTCTGGCACGGCCCGCTCGACCGGCTGCGGCTGACCTGCCTGCGCTCGCAGGTCGCGGCAGGCCATCAGGTGACGGTCTACAGTTTCGATCCGCTGCCGGGATTGCCCGACGGCGTCGGCAATGCCGAGGCGGAAGCGATCCTGCCGCATGCCTTTTCCGAAAAGCTGCGTCCGCCGCTGACTGATGGAAGCTGGCGCGACTGGACCGTCCTGCAGTTCAGCGATTTCTTCCGGATGCGGCTGATGGCGCGCCAGGCGGGGCTTTGGCTCGATGCCGATGTGTTGCTGCTCAAGGCGGTCGAGATCGATCCGGCGAAACCCCGTTTCGCCTGGGAGCGGCCGCGCCAACTTGGCAATTCCGTGCTCTATCTTCCCGCCAGCCATCCGATCGTCCGGGCGTTCGAGGACCTGATGCAGCAGGACGAGCTGACGCCGGATTGGCTCGCGCTGCGGCATCGCCTGATTTTCACACTGCGCAAACTGCGCGGCCGATCCAACCGCCTGTCCGACATTCGCGTCGCGATCTATGGTCCGGCCTCGCTCACCGCGCTGGCGCGCCGCGCCGGCGAATTGCACGAGGCGTTGCCGAAGAAATCGTTCTATGCGGTACACGCCGAGCCGAAACGCTTCTTCGAGCCAGCGGATTTTTCGGCGCTGATCACCGACCCCGAGATTGTCGGCCTTCACGTCTCGCCCAAGGGCCGGGGCAACCAGCCGCCTGTGCCCGGCAGCCTCTACGCATGGGCTGCGGGGCGATTTGGGAATTGAGGCGATCAATTTCCCATCGCGGCGATGGCGTCGGCGATCGCGATGGTGCGCTTCGCCATCGCGGCATGCAGCCGTTCCACCATCTGGCCGTCGAGCCGGATCGCCCCGCGCGCGGCGTTCTCCGGCAGCTCGAACGCGGCGATGATCCTGCGGGCCTGGGCGACTTCCTCGGCCGGCGGCGTGAAGATCGCGTTGCAGGCCTCGATCTGGCCCGGATGGATCAGCGTCTTGCCGTCGAAGCCGAGATCGCGCGCCTGCGTGCACTCCTGCCCGAACCCGTCGACATTGGCGAGATCGCTGTAGGGACCGTCGAGAATCTCGAGGCCATGCGCGCGGGTCGCCAGGATGCAGTGCGTGATCATCGGAATCATCGCGGCGCGGCCCGGCTGCATCCGGATCCGCGTCTCCCGTGCGATGTCGTTCGGTCCGAACACGAAGCCGGCGAGCCGCGTCCTGGCATCGCGCGAGGCGGCGGCCAGCTCTTCGGCGTGCAATACCGCGCGTGCAGTCTCGATCATCGCCCAGACCTTGATCGCGCCGTCGGCGGCGATGCCGGCCAGCCGGTCGCCGACGGTGTTGAGATCCTCGACGCTGGAGATCTTTGGCACCAGGATGCCGTCGGGCCCGGCCTTGCCGGCCATGGCGACGTCATCGATCCACCACGGCGTGTCGAGGCCATTGGTGCGCACCCAGACTTCGCGCTTGCCGAACCCCCTGGCGGCAATCGCCTGCGCGATCTGCTCGCGCGCCAGCGCCTTGGCGTCCGGCGCCACCGAATCCTCGAGGTCGAGGATGATCCCGTCGGTCGGGAGAATGCGGGCTTTTTCCAGCGCCCGGGCATTCGATCCGGGCATGAAAAGCAGGCTGCGGCGCGGATGGATCATGGGCTCGGTTCCCTCATGGCGCGATCGGGCTGGGCAAATACCGGTTTCGCAAAGCCCGGTTCCGATCCAGTCGGAACCGGGCAGGCGCTGGGCATTCGAACCTCACGCGATAACATCCGGGATCATCCGCAGGAAGACTTGTTCGACCGCAAAGCATATGGTTAGCCATTGTCATGGCCCCGTTTCCGAACCGACTGATCGAAGGCTACCGGACCTTCGCCTCGCATCGTCTACCCACCGAACAGTCGCGCTATCGCGAACTGTCCGAGCGCGGCCAGGCCCCCGAGGTCATGGTGATCGGCTGCTGCGATTCCCGGGTGTCGCCGGAGGTGATCTTCGACGCCGGTCCGGGCGAGCTGTTCGTGATGCGCAACATCGCCAATCTGGTGCCGGTCTATCAGCCCGACGCCAACGCGCATGGCGTGTCGGCGGCGCTGGAATACGCGGTCTCGGTGCTGCGGGTAAAACACATCGTGGTGCTCGGCCATGCCCAGTGCGGCGGCATCCGCGCCTTCATCGACAAGATCGAGCCGCTGTCGCCCGGCGATTTCATCGGCAAGTGGATGGCGATGTTCATCAAGCCCGGCGAAAAGGTCGAGCAGCGCGACCGCGAGACGATGCAGGACTTTATCACACGGATCGAAAAGGCCGCCGTGTTCCGCAGCCTGGAAAACCTGCAGACCTTTCCCTTCGTGAAAGCCCGCGTCGAGCGCGGCGAACTCTACCTGCATGGCGCCTATTTCGGCGTCGCCGAGGGTTCGCTCTTCGTGCTTGATCAGGCCACCAAGGAATTTTGCAGTGTCCGCGAGTCCGGCGAATAGTGAGTGGCGAATAGCGAATAGCGCAAATTCCATTCGCCATTCGCCGTTCGCTACCATGATCGGTGCCCAACGATCGGACAGCCGCGTAGGACGGCGCTAAGGCGCACTTCGCGCCGTGCCCACCTTACGCCGCTTTTTGCTTGGCGCTGATCAGCTTGCGGTTGATCAGACATTCGGCGATCTGGATGGCGTTGAGCGCGGCGCCCTTGCGCAGATTGTCCGACACGCACCACAGCACGAGTCCGTTCTCCACCGTGGCGTCCTCGCGAATCCGGCTGATATAGGTCGCGTCCTCGCCCGCCGCCTCGTAGGGCGTGACGTAGCCGCCTGGCTCATGCTTGTCGATCACCAGACACCCCGGGGCATGACGCAGGATGTTGCGCGCCTCGTCGGCCGAGATCGGCCGTTCGAACTCGATATTGACCGCCTCGGAATGGCCGACAAACACCGGTACCCGCACGCAGGTCGCGGAAAGCCTGATCTTGGGATCAAGAATCTTCTTGGTCTCCATCATCATTTTCCACTCTTCCCTGGTGTAGCCGTCCTCCATGAACACGTCGATCTCCGGGATCACGTTGAAGGCGATCCGCTTGGGGAATTTCTTGTTGACGAGTTCGCTGTTGGTGTAGACCGCCTTGGTTTGCGAAAACAGCTCGTCCATGGCGTCCTTGCCGGCGCCGGATACCGACTGATAGGTCGATACCACGACGCGCCGGATCACCGCCCTGTCATGCAGCGGCTTCAGCGCGACCACGAGTTGGGCGGTAGAGCAGTTCGGATTGGCGATGATGTTCTTCTTGACGAAGCCCGCCACCGCCTCCGCGTTGACCTCGGGGACGATCAGCGGAACGTCCGGATCCATCCGCCATGCCGACGAGTTGTCGATCACGACCGCACCAGCGGCGCCGATCTTCGGCGACCATTCCTTCGACACCGCGCCGCCCGCCGACATCAGGCAGATATCGACGTCGCTGAAATCGTAGTGCTCGAGGGCTTTGACTTTGAGGGTGCGGTCGCCATAGGACACCTCGACGCCCACGCTGCGGCGCGACGCCAGCGCCACCACCTCGTCGGCGGGGAATTTGCGTTCGTCGAGAATGTTGAGCATTTCCCGACCGACATTGCCGGTCGCTCCGACCACCGCGACTTTGAAACCCATCGTTCACACTCCGAAGAAAAAACCCATCGTTCACACTCCGAAGAAAAATGCCTTCCTTGCCCGTCGCGGCAAAGGAAGAGCAGCGCTTCTATGCGAGAAACAGCGTTAACACAACGTTAGACCAGGCCGTTTCGACGCTGAAGGAGCTGACCAGCTTTGCGGAGGAGTGCTGCGGTATGCTGACGCGCCTCGTTGCCTATGTAAGCCTTCTGGCGCTGCTTACCATTTTCGGCCTGTATCTGTGGGACAAACTGCCGTTTGGCGCGCCCCGGCCCGTCGCCCCGGTGGATTGGAGCGTAGCGACCCGCGTACCCGGCGTTGGCCGTCGACCAATCCGATAGCTCCGACAAAACAGAGACTTATGAAATCCTCCGGCGTCCCGAGGTCGGCCGCAAGGATATCTTTCGCCGGGCCGAGCAGGACGAAAAGCCAGTCGCGGAACTCGATCTGCCGGCCAAGCGGCGAACTGGATCCGTCCGATTCCGTCGTCGAACTCGCGCCCCGGGTGGAACCTGGCGCGGGAGAATTGGAGACAGCGGGAATCGTTGACGGCAACAGCGCCGAGAACCTCCCGCTACGCGGCCCATCCCGATCGGCGCGTCCGGCAAGGCGCTGGTTTTCATGCAACTTTATCCATGCCCTGACATTATTGTGCGGTGGTGTGGCTGGATTGACCTTGTCGCCCCATCCCCGGCCGCTAAAGTGATGACCAATCGATTTGGCGACCGCCAGCCCAAGAGGACGTGATGACCTGGAAATTTCCCGCCGCAAAGATTTTTGCGGTGCTGGTTGCGGCGACCGCCGTCGTTGCCGTCGATGTCGCCACGACACCGGCTGGCGCGCAGACGCCCCGCCAGCACTATGACAGCCGCGGCCGGCCATCGTACGGGTCGCGCGGTCCCAATGTGGTCTATCAGCAGGGGCCGCACACCCGGGTCTACATCACCAAGCGCTCATGGCTCGACGCTGGCGTCGAGGTGCTGCCCGGCGACCGCAAGTTCACCGACTATGCGTTTCCGCCGGAGATCGGGTACCCGTCCTTCGCCCGCGAGAACAACAATCGCCCGATCGATCGCCAGCCGCTGAATCCGCCGTCGGACCTGGGCGGCGGGCCCACCAGGTTCCCGCTCTATCCGGATTAATGGAGCGCCGGTAGCGGCACGTTGGGCGGGCGCGCATTCGCGCGACCCGTTGGCTTTGCCCACCCTGCGGCCTCATTCGTGCAGCGCCTGCAATTGCTTCAGGATCGCCGCGCCCATCTCCGAGGTCGAGACCGCAATGGTGCCCTCCGACTTGATGTCGGCGGTGCGCAGGCCGCTCGCAAGCACCGCCGCGATCGCGGCATCGAGCCTGTCAGCCAGCGCCCCCAGCTCGAACGAATAGCGCAGCGCCATCCCGAACGAGGCCAGCATGGCGATCGGATTGGCCAATCCCCTCCCGGCGATATCCGGCGCCGAGCCGTGGACCGGCTCGAACAGCGATCTGCGCTTCCTGCTTTTGACGTCGACCTCACCGAGCGATGCCGACGGCAGCATGCCGAGCGAGCCGGTCAGCATCGCCGCGATATCGGACAGCATGTCCCCGAACAGATTGTCGGTGACAATGACATCGAATTGCTTCGGCGATTTCACCAGGTTCATGCCGCCGGAATCGGCCAATTGATGCTCGAGCTGCACATCCCTGTACTCGCGCGCATGGACCTGGGTGACCACCTCGTTCCACAACACCCCCGATTTCATCACATTGCGCTTTTCCATCGAGGTCAGCTTGTTGCGGCGCTTGCGTGCCAGATCGAACGCCACCCGGGCGATGCGTTCGATCTCGTAGGTGTCGTAGACCTGGGTATCGATGGCCCGCTTCTGCCCGTTGCCGAGATCGGTGATGGTCTTCGGCTCACCGAAATAAACTCCGCCGGTGAGCTCGCGCACGATCATGATGTCGAGGCCTTCGACCGCCTCGCGCTTCAGGCTGGAGGCGTCCGCCAAAGCGGGATAGCACACCGCCGGACGGAGATTGGCGAACAGGCCGAGTTCCTTGCGCAAGCGCAGCAGCCCGGCTTCGGGCCTTGCCTCGTAGGGGACACTGTCCCACTTTGGCCCACCCACCGCGCCGAAGATCACGGCATCGGCGGCTTTCGCCTTCGCCATGGTGTCTTCGCTGATGCTGGCATTGTGCACATCATAGGCAGCGCCGCCAACCAAGCCCTGCTCGGTCTCGAAATGCGCGATGCCCTGCGCACGGAGCCAATCTATCAGGCGCTTCACCTCCGCCATCACCTCGGGGCCGATGCCGTCGCCGGGGAGAAGCAGCAGTTTGTGGACTGGCATGAGTCTTTCCTCAATCATCTCGTCATCGCCGGCCGGTCCAGGCATGGCGAAAAACACGCATATTGGCGCGGATTGCTAAAGCGGCGTTGCGCGATTGGCAAGACACCCTTGCGGTCGCGCGCCCTGTGCAAAGCCGACCGACCCTGTCACAGTGCGGGCCCTGCCGGAGAATCCCGTGAAAGCGCCCGATCTGTCCTCGCCACCCGCGCATCCGGCGCGTCTCATTCTCATTCTTTCGTTGGCACCCACCGTCGGTCTCGGCATCGGCCGCTTTGCCTATTCGCTAGTGCTGCCCGACATGCGCGACAGCCTGCAATGGTCGTATTCCGCCGCGGGCTTCATGAATACCATCAATGCCGCCGGCTATCTCGCCGGCGCACTGGTCGCGGCAAGGCTGGTGCGGCGTTTCGGGCTGACGGCGGCAGTGCGCTGGGGCACGATCGCCTGCGTGGCGTCGCTGGCGCTGTGCGCGCTCTCGGGCAATTTTTTCCTGTTGAGCTCGGCGCGATTGGTCGCCGGCGTGGGGGCGGCGGTCTGCTTCGTCGCCAGCGGCGCGCTGGCGGCGCGGATCGCACAGTCGCGGCCCGAGCGGGCAGATTTTCTGTTGAGCCTGTTCTACGCCGGACCGGGGCTCGGTATCCTGGTCTCCGGCCTGGTCGCGCCGTTCGTCCTGCTGGCTTGCGGGCCCGGATCGTGGTGGATCGTGTGGTGGGCGATGACGCTGCTTGCGGTCGTGATGACCGCGCCGTTGCTGCTGACGCCGTTCCCGGCCAATGGTGGCCTTGCCGACGCCGCACCGGTGCGGTTCGCGATCCGGCCGGTGCTGATCTATCTCGCCGCCTATTTCCTGTTCGGCGCCGGCTACATCGCCTACATGACGTTCATGATCGCCTATGTGCGCGATGCCGGCGGCGGCGCCGTGGCGCAGAGCGCGTTCTGGTCCCTGATCGGCATGAGCGCATTCGTGACGCCCTGGGTGTGGCGACGCGTATTGGCGCGCAACAGCGGCGGCATCAGCACGGCGATCATTCTCGCCGTCAACGCGATTGGCGCCGCACTGCCGCTGTTGGGGCACTCCGACGCGCTGATCGCCTTGTCGGCGCTGGTGTTCGGGGTGTCGTTCTTTGCCGTGGTCGGCTCGACCACCGCGTTCGTGCGCTTCAACTATCCACCCGTGGCATGGCCGGTCGCGATCGCGGCGATGACCATCGCCTTTGGCGTCGGCCAAACCCTGGGGCCGATCGCCACCGGCGCCATCACCGACGCGCTGGGCAGCCTGTCCTACGCGCTCAACGCCGGTGCGGCGATGCTGGCGCTGGGTGCGATCGCAGCGACATTCCAGCGCAAATTTTCACCGCGCGCGACGCCTTGAGGGCGGGCTCGTGTTTCGTAGGGCGGGCAAAGCGAAGCGTGCCCACCAATCGCGAATGAAGAGCGGTGGGCACGGCGCAAGTGCGCCTAAGCCCACCCTACCCAATGACGGCGGCTTTCAACTGCCGCTGAACGAATTATAGCCCTGGTCTTCCCAGTAGCCGCCCTTGTAGTCGTTGGTGACCTCCATCGAGATCACGTATTTCGGGTTCTTGAATCCGAGCTTGGTCGGCACCCGGATCTTCATCGGGTAGCCATAGGCGCGCGGCAGGATCTGGTCGGCGAATTTGAACGACATCTGGGTCTGTGGATGCAGCGCGCTTTCCATGTCCAACGGACTGTTGTAGCCGTCGGAATCGGCGCACTGGAACCAGCAATATCTGGCGCGGGTATCGGCGCCGATCAGCTCGAGGAAGTCGCGCAGCGGCGTACCGGTCCAGCTTCCGATCGCGCTCCAGCCCTCGACGCAGACATGGCGCGTTACCTGCTTGACCTGGGGCAGCTTGTACAGCTCCTCCAGCGTCCATGATTTCTTGTTGTCGACCAGGCCGCGCACCTCGAGCTTCCAGTCCTTGCCATTGATGTCGGGCGCATCCTCCTGATCGTAATAGCCGTTGAAGGGAAACGGTCTGGTGATGGCGCTTTCCGGGAAAGTCGGCGCCAGCGCATGCGGATTGAAGATCGCCGCCTGCACGGCGTCGTTGAACTTCGACACCTTCACCAGCAGGCTTTCGGCCGAAAAGCTGTCCGATACGTCGCATCCGGTCAGCAGCGTCAGCGCGCCGAGGCTGGCGCCGCCGGCGATAAACCGGCGGCGCGCCGGATCCGGCATCGTCTTCGTCGCATCCCTGACCAGCAGCTTCTTGTCGACGCCGGGGATCAAAAGCGAGCGCAAGCGGCCCATGACATGTTCTCCAAAACTCTCTTCAACGACCGATGATCATGGCGCGCAGGCTCTTCGGCACCAGGAGCGACAGCGCGACGTGGACCACCAGGAACGCGACGATCGCCGCCATGCAGAAGAAGTGAACATACCGTGCGACGTCGTAGCCGCCGAACAACGCGGTCAGATACTGCAGTTGCACCGGCTTCCAGATCGACAGTCCCGACAGCACGATGACGATGCCAACCAAAATGATGCCGGCATAAAGCAGCCGCTGCACGTTGTTGTATCTGGTCAGATCGTCATGCGACAGCTTGAAGGTCAGCGCCGCCTTGGTATCGGCGATGACGCCGGACGGTGTGATCGGCAGCAGTTTCTTGCGGAAGCGACCGGTCGCAAGACCGAAGGTGAGATAGAGCAGCCCGTTCACCATCAAGAGCCACATCGCGGCGAAGTGCCAGAGCAGTGCGCCGGCGAGCCAGCCGCCCAGGGTGATCGCGGCCGGGAACGAAAATTTGAACAGCGGCGAGGCGTTATAGACCTGCCACCCCGAGGTGATCATCAGCAGGATCGCCACCGCATTGACCCAATGCATGATCCGTACCCAGGCCGGCTGAATCACTTTGGCCGCGCGTGCCGGACGGTCGGTGACTGCAAAGGTGGACATGGCGGTTCCGTTGCTGGAAGTGTCGATATCCCACTATACGCCGATATCCGACGCTTCGTTACTGAATGCGGGCGATCGAATTCAGGCTTCCCGGGGCATCCTGGTCACAAAAATGCGAGCCGGGTTGCCCCGGCTCGCAGCTCGCGCATCCCTTAGGGACGATCAGGTGCGCAAGGTCTCACGGCATCAGGACGGTATCGACCACGTGGATCACGCCGTTCGACTGGTTGACGTTCGGGATCGTGACGGTCGACGAATCGCCCTTGGCGTCGATGATCATCACGGTGTCGCCAGACCTCTTGACCGTCAGGTCCTCGCCTTCGACCGTCTTGAGCTTCTTGCCGTCGGTGAGAGCGGAGGCCTCGAGCTTGCCCGGCACCACGTGGTAAGTCAGGATCTTGGTGAGGGTCGCCTTGTTCTCGGGCTTCACCAAATTGTCGACGGTGCCCGGCGGCAGCTTACCGAAGGCGGCATTGGTCGGTGCGAACACCGTGAACGGACCCTTGCCTTCCAGGGTCGTGACCAGGCCGGCGGCCTTCACCGCCGCCACCAGCGTGGTGTGGTCCTTGGAGTTGACGGCATTCTGGATGATGTTCTTCGAAGGGAGCATCGCGGCGCCGCCGACCATCACGGTCTTCTCGCCGGACATTTCGCTCTTCATCATCTTCTTGTCTTCGGCATTGGCGGGCGCAAGCACGCTGGCCGTGATGGCCAGCGTGCTGAGCGCGACTGCCGATAAAAGTGCAATACGTTTGGACATGGAACCTCTCCCGATGGATTGAGTGACCGGCGCAACCGGCGATGACGCGGCAACGGTCCTGACCAATCGACCGGTCAGACTGCGTCGCCGTCGGTCCGAGCTACGGGAGGGGTCGAAGGTCGGTTTCAGGGAATAAATTTTCGCGTGCCTGAAACTTTTCCCGGCGCCGAACGTGTGCATGCACCGATGAGGGATGCTCGCCAGTCACGTATAGTCATAGATCCGGGATGATTGGCTCGGAGCGGCGCGGCAACCGGGCCGGTCAAGCCCGCGCCGTCAGATACACATCGTCCATGAACAATGCGTCAATGCCGGACTTGCGAAACGTGACAATCGCGTCGGTGGGAGTGCAAACAATTGGTTCACTGTCGTTGAAGGACGTGTTCACGACGAGCGGCACGCCGGTCTTCGCAAAGAAGCACGATATGAGCTCATGAAAGCGCGGATTTGATTTGCGGCTCACGATCTGGACTCGAGCACTGCCATCCCTGTGCAAAACGGCAGGGATGAGATCGCGCCGATCCCCCTTTACGCGACATGCAAACAGCATGAACTCGTGACTCGCAGACCGCGTGCCAACCTCGAACCATTCATCGGCGTGCTCCGCCAGGACGCTCGGCGCAAAAGGTCGGAAGTCTTCCCTGTGCTTGACCTTCTGATTGAGAATATCGCGCATGTCCGGTCGTCGCGGGTCGGCGAGCAGCGAGCGGTTACCGAGCGCACGCGGCCCGAACTCCATGCGACCCTGAAACCAGGCAACGATCTTGCCACTGGCGATCATTGCCGCGGCATGGCGCGCGGGATATCTGCTTCGCCTCGCCCTCAGACCGGCCGACTTGACCGCAGCCAGAATGTCGCGCCGCCTGAAGGCGGGCCCCAGATATGGGGTGGCGTTGCCTCGCTGGGGTGGACGCTTCTGCTTCGCGCAATGCACGACCAAGGCTGCGCCGATCGCCGTGCCCGCATCGTGCGGTGCGGAAGGTATGAACACATTGGAAAACTCACCGGATCGCCTGACCGCTTCATTGGTCACGCAATTGAGCGCGACGCCGCCGGCAAGACACAAATTGTCAACCGGCACCCTGCGTTTGAGGCGACGTACCGCCGCCATGACCGCCGCATCTGTCGCCTCCTGCAGTGCTGCTGCCATATCGGCATGCCGCGGCAGGATCTCGGAATGCTCATCCCGCGGCGGGCCGAAGATGGCTTCCATCCTGGCGAACCTGTCCGGGTGAAGACCCAGATACTCCCGCGCTACCCCATAGTTCACCTCGTCAGCACGCAAGATCGACAGAAATTGCCGACGGAAAACCTCGGGATCGCCGTAGGCTGCCAAGCCCATGACTTTCGAGGCGTCGTAGTGCGAGAAGCCAAGGTAACCGCTGAACACCTCCCATAGGAAGCCAATCGAATGCGGATACTCGAATGTTTCGATGGACTGGATCTGCGTCCCGACAGCCTTCGCCAGCGAGGAGGCAGCCGTTTCGCCGATTCCATCGATGGTGAGGATGGCCGCCCGATCGAAGCCGGACGGAAAATACGCGGAAGCGGCGTGCGCCAGATGATGAGACACGAAATGCAATCTGTGCCCGAGCGAGCGTCCGAGAAGGTCTTCGATGGCACCCCGCACCTGACCGAGTCGCAGCCGAAAGGTCTCCTCGGCCCGAGGATCCCACCATTCGGTGCGATACCGCATTCGGCGCACCTTCGGATCAAATGAGTATGCAACATGATCGATATCGCCGGTGTCGAGCCTGGCATGGTTCAGGCAAAACCGGATTGCGCGTTCAGGGAGTTGATGAGGGTTGTTGAATTCAGCTTGCTTGCCGTGCTTGATGCGATTGAATCGCTCCTCCTCGGCCGCGGCGACGAGCTTGTCGTCGACGAGCAGCGCAGCGGCGGACTCGTGATACACCGAGTTGATTCCAAGGACGTTCAATTGCCACCCCCCGTCTGACGCTTCAGCTCCGCAAGCCTCGCCTCGATCGTCGTGTTCAGGCCGCAGCTCCTCCAAATCGGGCGCGGGCTCAGTCCCGACTGGCCGGCGTCTGCACGAAACCCCTGTTCCAGGTCGGGCTGATCAGGATCTCGTTCATGCAGACCCGCGGCGGCATGCTCGCGACAAAGGCGATGGTGCGGCCGAGGTCCTCGGGTTGCAGCATCCGCGCCTGCTCCTTCTCGGTCGGCACCACCGGCCGCAATTTCAGGATCGGGGTCGCGACCTCGCCCGGCGACAGGCAGCACGCCCGCAGGCCGTTGACGCATTCATCCATGTTGAACGAATGGGTCAATGCCAGCACCGCGTGCTTGGTGGTGGTGTAGGCGGGGCCGGGCATTTTCGATACGTGACGGCCGGCCCAGGATGCGACGTTGATGATGCAGCCGTCCTGTTGCCGGCGCATCGCCGGCAGCACCGCACGCATGCAGTACATGACGCCGTTCAGATTGATCTCGACCAGTTTGTCCCAACCCTCGAGTTCCATGTCGGCCCAGCTCCGCTTCGGTACGTTGATGCCGGCGCTGTTGACCAGGAGATCGATGCGGCCGTGGCTGTCGAGGATTTGCTCTGCCGTCTCGTTGACATCGGACTTCCTGCTGACGTCGAGCGCCAGTGCCTCGGCCTTGCCGCCGCGCGCCGCGATCTTCGCCACCACGGCATCCAGCGCATCCTTGCGCCGGCCCGACACCACGACGATCCAGCCGTCCGCCGCCAGTGCCTCCGCACCGGCCTCGCCAATGCCGCTGCCGCCACCCGTCACCCAGGCCACCCGTTTCCCGTGATTGGTCATGCAAACCGTCTCCGTTGCGTTGTGAAGGGCGTCTTTGGTATGGAACGCCTTGAGATCTCGCGGCCGATGGGCGCGATCGCGCCCCCTCCGCCAGAATGCAATAACACCACCGGGAACACCATCATGAACGCCAATCTGTTTGCCCGCCTGTTCGACAGTCTCGACGACCCCAACCGGCTCGCGATCGAGACCCTCGACGGACGGCGCATCAGCTATGGCGACCTGATCGCCCGCGCGGGCAAGGTCGCCAACGTACTGGTATCGAGGGGTGTCAAGGTCGGCGACCGCGTCGCCGCGCAGACCGAAAAATCCGTTGCCGGGCTCGTGCTGTACCTTGCCGTCGTGCGGGCCGGTGCGGTCTACCTGCCGCTGAACACGGCCTATACGCTGAACGAACTGGAATATTTCCTGACCGACGCCGAACCCTCGCTGGTGGTGTGCGATTCCGCAAAGGCCGACGGCATTGGCGCGATTGCCGCCAAGGTCGGGGCCAGGGTCGAGACGCTCGGCGCCGACGGCAACGGCACGCTGACCGACGCCGCCGCGAAGGCCGATGCGGAGTTTGCTACCGTTGCCCGCGCCGACGACGACCTGGCAGCCATTCTCTACACGTCCGGCACCACCGGCCGTTCCAAGGGCGCGATGCTGTCGCATGACAATCTGGCATCGAACTCGTTCAGCCTGGTCGATTATTGGCGCTTCACCGAGCGGGACGTGTTGATCCACGCCCTGCCGATTTATCATACCCATGGCCTGTTCGTAGCGAGCAACGTCACGCTGTTTGCCCGCGCCTCGATGATCTTCCTGCCGAAATTCGATCCCGAACGGGTCATCCAACTGATGGCCCGCTCGACCGTGCTGATGGGCGTGCCGACCTTCTACACGAGGCTGCTGCAGAGCCCGGCCCTGACCCGCGAAGCCACCAAACATATGCGCCTGTTCATTTCGGGCTCCGCGCCGCTGCTTGCCGACACCCACCGCGAATGGGCCGCGCGCACCGGGCACGCGGTGCTCGAACGCTATGGCCTGACCGAGACCAACATGAACACCTCGAATCCGTATGATGGCGACCGCGTGCCCGGCGCCGTCGGCTACCCGCTGCCGGGCGTGTCGGTGCGCGTCACCGATCCCGAAACCGGCAAGGAGATCGCGCGCGACAGCGTCGGAATGATCGAGGTCAAGGGACCCAACGTGTTCAAGGGCTATTGGCGGATGCCGGAAAAGACCAGGTCCGAATTCCGCGACGACGGCTTCTTCATCACGGGCGATCTCGGCAAGATCGACCGCAACGGCTATGTCCATATCCTCGGCCGCGGCAAGGACCTGGTGATTTCCGGCGGCTTCAACGTCTATCCGAAGGAAATCGAAAGCGAGATCGATGCCATGCCGGGCGTGGTCGAATCCGCGGTCATCGGGGTGCCGCATGCCGATTTCGGCGAAGGCGTGACGGCCGTGGTGGTCTGCGCCAATGACGCCGACCTCGACGAAGCCTCGGTGCTGCGGGCACTCGATGGCCGTCTGGCGAAATTCAAGATGCCGAAACGGGTCTTCGTGGTCGACGAATTACCGCGCAATGCCATGGGCAAGGTGCAGAAGAATATCTTGCGCAATACCTATTCGGACATCTACGCCAAGGCGAAGTGAGGCGCGGCGGCATTCGCTGCGTGTTTCCACGCGATCCGAACCGGCCGCATCGCCTGCCCGCGGTTAATCCTTCGTTATTAATAACCAGTTAATCCTTCATTATTGAAGACGTGGAATGATGCCGGGTCGCATTCGACGCCCGGGCAACCCCAGATGATTCACCCTCGCCGGTTTACGCGGACCCGACCCGCCAGCCAGTTGTTCAAGGCCGGCAAGATCATCGTCTCTCCGCGCGATCCGGCGATCGATTGCACCATTATCGACTATGCCGCGGGGGGCGCCAGTCTGGAACTCCTGCACCCGGCCGTGTTGCCGAGTCGATTTGAATTGCGGTGGGCAAGCACAAGCAAGAAGTGCCGGCTGATCTGGAAAGCCGGCAAACGAGCCGGCGTTACGTTCTAGGGATCTGGCAGGTGCTCACGAAAACCAGCAACCTCGATGCAGGGGC
>DASUIA010000207.1:0-34774 GCA_036273255.1 Bradyrhizobium sp. | reverse complement strand
CGGTGCCGGGGGCCCGTTCATTGGCGAACGTGGGCGAAGTGGAGAAAGTCATGTTTTTCGGAGGGTTCTGCCGTCGCGGGGGTGGCGAAGTGTTTCACAATGCGACGCTTGCGGGGTCGCGGCTTAAGCTCTGGAACGAGTTGAGAACGAATCGCGCCCGAATCGCTGACTCTCTTCCACTCCGGCTTCGTTCACCGCAACATGTCGCGTTGTAGGGCCGACTGCCGCACTAGATCAAGTTGGCTGCGGTCTCACAAGGGCCGATTTTCGGACAAAATCCTTAAGATCGGTGCGGACGCGGAGTCGAATCAGAAGTCGAAGAGAGTCAATGCATTTCTTGCCCCACAGACGGTGTGACATCGATCCCGTCATGCAGCGCGTCACTGCGTCTTGGCGACGCGCGGCGGGGTGGCCTGGGTGATGAACTGGGTGGCCTCCAGCATGGCATTGCCGAGCGGGGTCGGCACCAGAATGCGGAACGGCACCAGGACGCGGGTGCCGGCGATCGGTGCGAACGCGATTTCGATGTTGCGCTGGGCGGCGAGATATTTGATCACCGGTCGATCCGGGATGTACCCCGCGACCGGCGAGAAATAGATCGCGCAGACCAAGGCCGGACCGTGATAGCCCTTTTCGGCCTTCACGATTTCCACGCGCTTGAAGTCGAGCTTGAGGTCGTAGCGCATGCGGCCGTCGAAGATCGCAGCTCCGGTGCGACAGGAATCCGGGCTGAGCAGTTCGCTGGTCCCGCCCACATGCAGCATCGATCCCGTCATCGGATCAAACACGCCGCGGCGCTGCGCGTCGGTGACCGGAATCCGGTCGGCATCGACCGGCGGCTCCGGCTCGATCGCGTACTCCTTGACGGCGCCGTTGGTCAGGACCATCCGGATGGCTTCGGACTTCTTCGAAGTCTTGGTCGTGGCGGAATAATTCGTCGCCACCAGCGCACCATTGACGACGCGGCCCTGCGAGGCGCCGGTGCCCGAGCCACCGGAGAAGGCCTTGAGCAGTCCCGCGGTGCCGCCGGAGGCGGCGGCAGAGAACTGATCGTCCGAAATGTCGATGGTCCAGGCGCCCTTGCCGACCGGGATGCCGGCGAGCGTCGCCTCATAGCGCGCATCGAGCCGGCCCTGGGCGAGCGCGGCGTGCTGCGGAACCAGCAACAGCAGAACGCCTGCGCACAGACCGCCCAGCACCCGCAGCGAAGATCCAGCCGGCCGGCGTGAACTCATGCGATGGATTGTCACTGAAAAGCGGTCCTCAAGTCGGGATCGAACATTCATTTAAGCGGGAATACCCGGCAAACAACACGCATCCAGAAAAAGCCTCATTCAGAAAAAGCCCTATTCGGAAAAAGCTTTGGCCTGGTATGATGGTGGTCACGGTTTTGCGAACGAAATACGCGCAAATTCAGCTTGGTGTGCTTTTTCGAGCAAATCCGGCGGTAAACCACCGCCAGCGCGCCGTTCTGATGTCGCGGGCGAATGCGCCGATTATATGATGGCAGCGAGGGTCGGGGCGCCCGGAAAAGCCCGCTTTTCCCCGCAAAACCTTGACGCCCTGCCGCTCTGCCCCTATACGTCCGCGGTTCCTGAAAACGGACGTGATTTTGACCCCCTGCGCCCGCGCCCCGAAGCGGCGGAAGGCCGGGATGGAAGAGGATTTTCTGACAATGTCGCGGCGCTGCGAACTGACCGCCAAGGGCCCGCTGGTCGGCCACAAGGTGAGCCACTCCAACATCAAGACCAAGCGCCGGTTCATGCCGAACCTGTGCAACGTCACCTTCATTTCCGACGCGCTGGGGCGGAACGTGCGCCTGCGCGTTTCCACCAACGCGCTCAAGTCGGTCGACCACAATGGCGGCCTCGACGCCTTCCTGCTCAAAGCCAAGGCCGAGCTGCTGTCGCCCCGGGCGCTGGAACTGAAGCGGGCGATCGAGAAGAAACGCAGCGCGGCGGCGCCGGAGCAGAAGGCGAGCTGAGGCTCGACTGCCGGGCCGTTTGGCGCTTGCAGGATTGGGACGGCCGGGTCGAATGACCGGCCGTTCTGTTTTGGCTTGGCGACGTTGCCTGGTTGTGAGCGCGGTCAACGTGATCAGGTCTTGTCGACCGCCCCGGTCCAGTCCTTGAAGCCGCCGACGTTGTAGACCTTGTTGTAACCCATATCCTTGAGCTGCTTGCCGGCCAGCGCGGCCCGCCCGCCGGAGGCGCAATACAGGATCACCGCCTTGTCCTTGTCGAAGTTCTTGTCGTGGTAGGGCGACTCCGGGTCGGCGCGGAATTCCAGCATGCCGCGCGACACATGCAGGGCGCCGGCGACCTTGCCGCTGGCGGCGACCTCCGGCGCGTCGCGCACATCGAGCACCAGCGTGTTTCCGTTCTTGATCATTTCGGCTGCCTGATCCGACGTGATCTTCGGCACCACGGCGTTTGCAGCTTCCAGCATCTGTTTGACACTTGTTGCCATGTGGCTCCCCATCTACGATGAACAAAGGGCCGTCAAGCCCCGAGCCTAGCACGGCCTGAAGGCCACGTGCGCCGCCAAATGTCGCAACTGCGCGTCCCATTGGCGTTGCGATGCCACGACGCCGATTTTACTGCGGCCGCGTGCCCGAAAACGGTTCGGAGATCGATTTGAGGAGGAAGCATGTTGAAGCGATTGATGATCCTGAACGGCCCCAACCTCAATCTGTTGGGGGTCCGGGAACCGCATATCTACGGCACCACCACACTGGCGCAGATCAAGCAGAACTGTGAGGAAAATGCGGCGCGCCTCGGGATTGAACTTTCGTTTCACCAGTCGAACCACGAGGGCGAACTCGTCGACCTGATCCAGTCGGCACGGCAAAGCGCGGAAGCCATCATCATCAATCCGGCCGGCTATTCCTTCACTTCGATCGCCATCCTCGATGCGATCAAGGCATTCGAGGGGCCGGTGCTGGAAGTCCACATTTCCAACATCCATGCCCGCGACGAATATCACCGGCATTCGAAGATTTCGTCGGTCGCGACCGGCGTGATCTGTGGATTGGGGCCTTACGGCTATATCGCCGCGATGCACGCGCTCGCCGAGATGATGAAGAAGCCCTGATCGCCGCACCATTGCGGGCTGCAACGGCACGTTGCACGACCGGCACAGTCAAGCTGTGGACGCCGAGAGCATTTTCACGCGAACTCGCATCCGAGGCTGGCAAACGGTGTCGCAGCGTGCCATCCTGACTTGGGTGTCGGCGTAACGTGGTTGCGTAGGATGAGTGACATCGATCCATCAGTCGCGCAGGACGGCCCTGGCGCGAACAGCCGCGGGCAACAGGCTCCTGCGCGGACGGAAGCGACGGGATTGCTCGCCGCCGTCGATATCTGGTCGACGAATGCGGCGCCGCCGCCCGCGGTGATGGCGAAGCTCGAGCCTCGCCACAGCGACCAGGGCGGAGTCGCAAAAGACGTCCCCTGGGCAGAGAACAGCTCCGCCGATCAACGCGCCTGGCCGCCGCGAAAATTGTCGCTGGCCCTGCAAGGCGGCGGTTCGTTCGCGGCGTTCGGTTGGGGCGTGCTGGATCGGCTGCTGGAGCAGCCCGACTGCAAGTTCGATGCGATCAGCGGCGCCAGCGCCGGCGCGGTCAATGCCGTGCTGCTGGCGAGCGGACTGGTCGAAGGCGGCCGGCCGCGCGCGCGGGCGCGCCTGCAGCAGTTCTGGGCCCGGATCATGAATGACGCCTCGTTCCGCTCGCTGATGCTGGTCGGCGGGTTCTCGCCGGCCGGAAGCTCGGTGGCGTTCGGGCCGGCCTTGCGGTCGGGACAGTTCGACCCGTTCGATCTCGATCCGCTGCGCCGGCTGCTGGCCAGGGACATCGACTTTTCGGTCTTGCGCGATCCGCGCTGCCCAAAACTTCTGATCGCGGCGACCCGCGTTCGCGATGGCCAGCCGCGGATTTTCCGCAATGCGGAGATCACGGCCGACGTCGTGCTGGCATCGACCTGTCCGCCCCAGGTCCACTGCACCGTCGAAATCGACGGCGAAGCCTATTGGGACGGTGGTTTCGCCGCCAATCCTCCGGTCGTCAGGCTGGTGCAGGAGTCAGAGGCGAGCCAGGTGCTGGTGGTTCAGGTCACGCCGGCGCGCGATAGCTATATTCCGATCACCATGGCGGCGATCGATCGCCGGCTCGACCAGATCACCGCCAATTCGGTTCTCAATGCCGAAATCGCCGCGCTGGAATGGGCGCGCGACGCAACCGCGACATCAGGACGTCCGTTGCAAATCTTCCGGATCGCGGCGGAAGACGCGATCGACGGATTGGCGCAACGCAGCGCGGTCGATCTCGGACCCAGCTTCGTGACCAAATTGCACGGCAGCGGGCGAGGCGCCGCCGACCGCTGGCTCAAGCAGGCGCCCGATGACGAACCGCCGACGGTCGCGCCGCCGCGCCGCGAAATTACGGCATCCCCGCTGTCGCGGGCTCTCGCCGAGGCGGCGATGTAATAGGACGCGAGCAGCGTGGTGCCGACATAGACGGCGAAAAAAAGCCACGATAATAAAACGGCAGCACTCGTCCGGCGATCGCAAACCCCACGGCCATCAGCAACTGAATGGGAAAATGCAGCAGGTAACTTGAACAGGTCATGTTTCCAGCCGCTTCGACGAATTGAACGCGCGACGCGGGCCGTCACCGGTCATAGGGAGGAGATACGGCGATGCCCTACCAACATACGCAACGCGGAACGCTGATCCTTGTCACGTGCCTCGCCCTTGCGGTGTTCGTCGCCGCCATGATGTGGCGGAGCGGCCAATGGCCGACGCTGGCGGGGCTCATCGTTCTCATCGTGGTCGCAGTTCTGTTCTCCTCGCTGACGGTCGCCGTCACCGCCAATGAATTGCAGTGGTATTTCGGTCCGGGACTGTGGACCTATCGGCTGCCGCTCGACGACATCCAGACGGTTGCGGTCGTACGCAACCGCTGGTCGAACGGCTTCGGCATCCGGATCGGCGCGGGTTTCCGGCTCTATAACGTATCCGGCCTCGACGCGGTCGAACTGCACCTGAAATCGGGCGACGTCCGCCGCATCGGCACCGACGATCCGAACGGCCTGGCGAGTGCGCTGAGGCCGGCGGCGCGGGGCGCCTGACCGCGCGCCGTGCGCGGCTGCCGCCGTCAGCGCGCCCCGAACGTGGTTTTGCCGAACAGTTCCTTCTGCGTCGAGGGCTGCGACCGCCAATATTGTCGCGGGGCTTCGACGTGGCCGCCGAGTTCGGCCGCCGCATGCCAGCCCCAGCGGGGATCGTAGAGCATGCCGCGCGCGAGCGCGACCATGTCGGCCTTGCCCGACGCCACGATCTCCTCGGCCTGGTTCGGCTCCGTGATCAGCCCGACCGCGACCGTGGTGACACCGGCCTGCTGCTTCAGCGCCTGCGCGAACGGCACCTGATAACCGGGCGAGAGCGGGATCTTCTGCAGCGGCGAGACGCCGCCGGAGGAAGCATCGACCCAGTCGACGCCGCGCTGCTTCAGCGCGCTCGCAAATTCGATGGTCTGCGCAAGGTCCCAGCCACCCTCGACCCAGTCGGTCGCGGACACCTTGACGCCGACCGGCTTCGATTGCGGGAATGCCGCGCGCACCGCCTCGAACACCTCGAGCGGAAAGCGCAGACGATTTTGCAGCGTGCCGCCATAGCGATCGCTGCGCTGGTTCGCGATCGGCGACAGAAACTGGTGCAGCAGGTAGCCATGTGCGCAATGCAGCTCCAGCGCATCGAGGCCGAGCCGCTCTGCCCGCTTTGCGGCGCTGGCAAAGGCATCGCGAATCCGGGCCAGCCCCGCGGCATCGAGCGCGAGCGGCGCCAGTTCGCCCGGCTTATGCGGCAGCGCGGACGGCCCCTCGGTCTGCCAGCCACCCTCGGCAAGCGGAATCTGCTGGCCGCCGTCCCATGGCGTATGGCTCGATCCCTTGCGGCCGGCATGAGCAAGCTGCATCGCTACGGCTATTTTGGAATGCTTGCGCACGGAGGCGACGATCGGCTTCAGCGCGGCTTCGGTGGCGTCGTTCCACAAGCCGAGACATCCCGGCGTGATGCGGCCGATCGCCTCTACATGGGTTGCCTCGATGCAGAACAGTGCGGCGCCCGACAGCGCAAGGCTGTTGATATGGGTGAAATGCCAGTCATTGGCCTCGCCGTCGACCGCGGAATACTGGCACATCGGCGCGACCATGATGCGATTGGCAAGCGTGAGACCGCGCAGTTGAAGCGGAGCAAACAGAGCACTCATGCAGGGATTTCCGGTCGTGGGAGGGTCGATTGCAACGTACTGTAGATTGAGTGCCGGCGATTACCAACTGCCGTGTCATGGTTCGAGCAGCGTGAATTGCAGCAGCAGCGTGCGCTGGATCAGCGAAAAATTGTCGTCGGAGACCATCGTCAGCACGGTGTCGCCCTCCGGCGTCACGAAGGCGTCGATGCCCTCCATGTTGTCGATCTCTTCGCCCAGATCCGCGGTAAAGATCACCGGGCCGTCGACCACGGCGCCCGGCGCCACCGCGCTGAGCGGGATGCGGCGGATGCGGATGCCGACGCCGGCGACGAGCGAAAGCTTGCGCTCCAGCACCAGCAATTCGCCCGAGGGCAGCAGCGTCGCATCGCTGATGTCGAAGTGATCGGTACGGCGGACGCTGAACTGGCCGGGCGTCGGGCCTCCGACCAGAAAGGCGATCAAATTGCCGCTGGCATCGAGGCCGCGCTCGGACAGCGCCACCAGCGTGCCCGCCAGCGGCAGCCCGCTCGGCACCATGACCAAGGCTTCCAATCCCTTGTTGAACGGCAGCTTCTTCACCGCCGGCGGCATCGGCACCACCTCGCCGGTCGAGCGGGTACAGCCCTTGCTGAAATCGAACCGGAGCACCTCGTTGACGCGCTCCAACCCGATATAGACGAACGAACCATCGAGCGCGATCGATTCGGAATCGAACCAGCCTCGTGTGGTGATCGGCCGGCCGTCCGCGCCCAGCATCGGCGCCGCCTCGACGCCGGCGAGCCCGGTCATCTCGTGGCCCCTATAGGCGATCCGTCCGGTGAACCAGGTCCCCTTGTCGCTGAACGAGATGAAGCGCTCGCCCTTGGCATCGAGCCGCAGTCCCGACAGTCCACCGAAGCCTGGAAAGGACGAGGTCAACGCCAGCCCGCTGCGATATTGCAGCGATCCAAAGCGCACATGCGAACTGTCGCGCGGATCGAACGAGGCGATCGGCCGGGCGTTGACCTCGATCGACACCGGGGCTGTGGCCGGAGACTCGTCGGAGACAGGCGGCTTTGGCGGCGGTTCGGTGGCGAGCTGCGCATGGACGATGGCGGGCAGTATTGCGAGCGACAATCCAGCCGCCGCCGACTTCAGAAAACGGCGGCGGCTGGGGGTCATGTCACCGCGTTTTACGAATGCAGCCGGCGCCGGCGGCTGGCCGAGACGGGCGGCGCGCCGTGGGTTTCGCTGAACAATTCGGCAAGCTTTTCGGTGATGGCGCCGCCCAGCTCTTCGGCATCGACGATCGTGACCGCGCGGCGATAATAGCGGGTGACGTCGTGACCGATGCCGATTGCAATCAGTTCGACCGGCGAGCGCGTCTCGATCTCCTCGATGATGTAACGCAGGTGCCGCTCCAGATAGTTGCCGGGATTGACCGACAGGGTGGAATCGTCGACCGGCGCGCCGTCGGAAATCATCATCAGGATCTTGCGCTGTTCCGAGCGTCCAAGCAGCCGCTTGTGCGCCCAGTCCAGCGCCTCGCCGTCGAGGTTTTCCTTGAGCGGACCCTCGCGCATCATCAGCCCGAGATTCTTGCGCGCGCGCCGCCACGGCGCGTCGGCGGATTTGTAGATGATGTGGCGAAGATCGTTGAGGCGCCCGGGATTGGCCGGCTTGCCGGCGGCAAGCCAGGCCTCGCGGGATTGTCCGCCCTTCCATGCCCGGGTGGTGAAGCCGAGAATCTCGACCTTGACGCCGCAGCGCTCCAGCGTGCGCGCCAGGATGTCGGCACAGGTCGCCGCCACCGTGATCGGCCGCCCGCGCATCGAGCCGGAATTGTCGAGCAGCAGTGTCACCACGGTATCGCGAAAGGTCGCTTCCTTCTCGTTCATGAACGACAGCGGATGATAGGGATCGATGACCACGCGCGACAGCCGCGCCGGATCGAGCACGCCTTCCTCGAGATCGAACTCCCAGGCGCGGTTCTGCTGCGCCATCAGCCGGCGCTGCAGCCGGTTGGCAAGCCGCGCCACGATGCCCTGCAGATGCGCGAGCTGTTTGTCGAGATAGCTGCGCAGGCGCTCCAGCTCGTCATGGTCGCAGAGATCCTCGGCCGCGATCACCTCGTCGAACTTCGGCGCAAAGGCGTGGTATTCCGGCCCGCGCGGCTCGTTGGCGCCGCGTGAATTCGGTCGCGTCGCTTCGCCCGGGGTCTCGTCGTCGCCAAGCTCGCCGTCGTCGAAGGTGTCGCTGGTGGAGGCCTGGGCGCTCTCCATCGCGCTTTCCGACATTTCGTCGGTCGAGGCCTGGGCCTGGTCGGCGCTCATCTCCTGCGCGGCGTCGCTGTCCGGCGAGCCCTCGGCACCCGACTGGTCGTTTTCGCCGTCGGGGTTGTCGTCCTGACTGTCGTCCTCCTCGGTCTCGGCGTTGCGCTCATCGCCGAGTTCGAGCGCAGACAGCAAATCATGCACGACGTCGCCGAACTTGGCCTGATCTTCGGTGACCCGGCTCAACCGATCGAGCCGGGTGCCGATCTTGTCTTCCAGGATCGGCCGCCAGAGATCAACCATCTTGCGCGCCGCCGCGGGCGGCGGGAGCCCGGTCAGCCGCTCGCGCACCAGCATCGCCAGCGCATCCGACAGCGGTGCGTCGGCGCGGTCGGTGATCTCGTCGAACTTGCCGCGATGGAAATGGTCGTCGAGCATGGCGGTGAGGTTCCTGGCTACGCCGGCCATCCGCCGCGAGCCGATCGCCTCCACCCGCGCCTGCTCGACCGCCTCGAACACGCCGCGCGCCTGCGGATTTCCCGGCATCAGCTTGCGATGCACTTTCGGATCGTGGCAGGCGAGCTTCAGCGCGATCGAATCGGCGTGGCCACGCACGATCGCGGCATCCCGCTTCGTCATCTTGCGCGCCGGCTCCGGTAGCCGCGCCTTGCCCGGCGCCAGCCCGGGACGTTCGGCGGCGAAGGTCACTTCGAGTTCGGGCGCCTTGGCAATCGCACGCAGGCAGGACGTCACCGCGCGCTTGAACGGCTCGGTCGGCGCTTCCTTCGCTCCGGTACGGAATTTGATGTTCGACGTCGACATTGCGTCCTCACCTTGGTCGCGGGGACGGCTACTCAGCTCAGCGCCACGTTCACCGACGATTCCGTCAGCTCGATATTGAAGCAGCGCTGGTAGAACTCGGCGACCAGCGGCCGTTCCAGTTCGTCGCATTTGTTGAGGAAGGTGAGGCGGAACGCAAAGCCGATGTCGCCGAAAATATCGGCATTCTCGGCCCAGGTGATCACCGTGCGCGGGCTCATCACCGTCGACAGATCGCCATTGGCGAAGGCGTTGCGGGTGAGATCGGCGAGCCGCACCATCTTGTTGACGATGTCGCGGCCTTCCTGGCTGCGATAATGATGCGCCTTGGCAAGCACGATCTCGACCTCCTCGTCATGCGCGAGGTAATTCAGCGTGGTGACGATCGACCAGCGGTCCATCTGGCCCTGGTTGATCTGCTGGGTGCCGTGGTAGAGGCCGGACGTATCGCCGAGGCCAACGGTGTTGGCGGTCGAGAACAGCCGAAACGCCGGATGCGGCTTGATCACCTTGTTCTGGTCGAGCAGCGTCAGCCGGCCGGAGACCTCCAGCACGCGCTGGATCACGAACATCACGTCGGGGCGGCCGGCATCGTATTCGTCGAATACCAGCGCTATATTGTGTTGCAGCGCCCAGGGCAGAATGCCATCGCGGAATTCGGTGACCTGCTTGCCGTCCTTGATGACGATGGAATCCTTGCCGACCAGGTCGATCCGGCTGATATGGCTATCGAGATTGACGCGCACGCAGGGCCAGTTCAGTCGCGCCGCGACCTGCTCGATGTGGGTCGACTTGCCGGTGCCGTGATAGCCGGTGACCATGACACGGCGATTCTTGGAAAACCCGGCGAGGATGGCCAGCGTGGTGGCGCGATCGAAGCGGTAATCGGAATCGATTTCCGGCACATGCGGATCGACTTCGGAATAGGCCGGCACCTCGAGGTCGCTGTCGATGCCGAATACCTGCCGGGCCGACACCTTCATGTCCGGCAAACCGGCGGGCTCTTGCGATTTGGTCATGGTGGCGGTCGTCATCGGTCCTCCGGGGTCTCGGGCGCTCCCGAAACCAGATTTGCGGCGTGGCTGCGGATGGGTACTGTACGGAACCTAGCAGACAGCAACGATTGGCAGAAGCCTCCGGCCTGATCAAAGTTCCGTTGCCTTTTCATCAAGATAGGGGTTGGACGCGGTTTTTGGAAGGCTGCCTTGCGAATCACGCCGTACTTTCGAACAGGACAATTTGGTGCCTGCCGAAAGCGGGCTCGATGGCACTTTCCACCCCTGCTGCGAGTTATGTTAGGTCTGCGTGCGAGCTGGACCGCAGTCCGATACAGGAACCTTGTGACTTCATTCATCGATCCATTGGTGGCATTCGTCTCGGCTCACGCGTGGCTTGCGTACCTCACATTATTTCTTGCCGCCTTGCTCGAGGCCGTCCCGATCGTGGGGTCGGTGATTCCAGGCTCTACCATCATTTTGGCGCTGAGCGCGCTGGTCCCCAGCGGCGAGTTGCGGCTGGAGTGGGTGCTGCCGGCCGCGATCGCCGGTGCCTTGATCGGTGACGGATCGGCATTCTGGGTCGGGCATCGCGCCCAGAGCGAGATCCTGAGTTCCTGGCCGATGTCCAGCTATCCGCGCGTGGTCGCCCAGAGCGAGGCGTTCTTCCGCCGCTGGGGTGCGCTGGCGGTGTTTTTTGCCCGCTTCGTGCCGCCGATCCGCGCCTTCGTACCCATCACGGCCGGCGCGCTCGGCATGAGGCCGCTGCGGTTCTATGCCGTCAATATCCCGGCGATCCTGCTCTGGGCGCCGGCGCATGTACTGCCGGGCGTGCTCGCAATATCCCTGCTGGAGCGCTACCACTTCGTCGGTGTCGGCGCGGGCGCCAAGCACTACTGGATGCCGCTCGTGGTCGGCGGCGCATTGATTCTCGCGCTGGCGGTCTGGACCATCCGCCGCCGGAATGGCGGCGGCGCGATCGAGCCGGCGGCGAAACAGTCGCGCTGATCGGAACCTGCGCAATTCGAACGCAGCGCTAGCCCGCGCCGCGTACCACCGTCTTGAGATAATTATACGCTTTGATGATCTCGATCAGGCGATCCTCGGTGGAGCGGTCGCCGCCATTGGCGTCGGGATGGTGCTGCTTCACCAGCGCCTTGTATCTGGTCTTGACGTCGACGAGCGTCGCATCGGAGCCCAATCCCATCACCTGCAGCGCCTTGCGCTCGGCGTTGAACACCTTGCGCGTTTCAACCTTGGCCTCGGCGCCGGCGCCGGGGCCTGGCCGCCAGCGGCCGCGGCCGTTGAGTTCGCTGAACATATGGAACGGATCGGCGGCACCCTCGAGGTCGGCCTCGGCGCCGCCCTTGCCCTTCTTGGCGCTGGTATTTGCGCCCATTTTCCAGGTCGGGCGGTGGCCGGTCAGCGCGTCTTTCTGGTAGCGTGCGACCGCGTCGGCATTCATGCCGGAAAAGAAATTGTAGGACTGGTTGTATTCGCGAACGTGACTGAGGCAGAAGTGCCAATATTCCTTGTCGTTGGCCCGGCCCTTCGGCGCGCGGTGCGGACCCTTGTTCTTGCAGTCCGGCCATTCGCACAAGACGGATTCTTCCCGCGCCTGCGCCTGCTGCTTCGCGCTCAGCTTGTTGGGCTTGATGCGGATGCTGTCGAAGAACTTTGATGAATCAATCGGCATGACTGACTATGACAACGCAATGCGAAAGGCTTCAAGTCTTGACATCGCAAATATCTCATTTTCGATACGCCTTGACGACGGACGCTCATGGACGTATTGCCGCTGTCATGCGAACCAGGGATATTATCACCGACAAGTTGAACGAAGCTTTCAAACCGGAAAGCCTCGACGTGGTCGACGAGTCACATCTGCATGAGGGCCATGCCGGCCACAGGCCGGGCGGCGAGACGCATTTCAGGCTGTATATCGTATCGCCCGCCTTCGAAGGGAAGAGCCGGATCGAACGTCACCGGATGATTAACGCCGCATTGACGGCGGAACTCGCCGGCTCCGTGCACGCCCTGGCGATCCACGCCCACGCGCCGGGAGAAAACCGGGGCTGACACGGTAATCCTGTTCGTTGCCGTCCGGGGTGGGATCCACGCCGTGACGCTTTCGCGCTCAAAACGATTTGCCCGCCCGCCTCGGCTTTTTTTCCTCGATTTCGGCCTCGCGCGGCACCGCCACGATCCGCAGCGCGGTAATGCGGTTGCGCTCGCGGCGCAGTACGCGGAATCGGAAGCCGTGGAACGTAAAGCTCTGGCCCCGGTCCGGGATCGACCGTGCTTCGTGAATCACGAGCCCGGCGACCGTGGTCGCCTCCTGATCCGGGAGATGCCAGTCCATCGCGCGGTTGAGATCGCGGATCGGCACCGAGCCGTCGACCACCACCGAGCCATCGGGCTGGGCGCGAACGCCGGCCACCACCACGTCGTGCTCGTCGGAAATGTCGCCGACGATTTCCTCCAAGATGTCCTCCAGCGTCACCATGCCCTCGACCTCGCCATATTCGTCGACGACCAGCGCGAAATGGGTCTTGCGGCGACGGAACGCCTTGAGCTGCTCGGACACCGAGCGCATCTCCGGCACGAACCAGGGCGGCAGTGCGATGGTCGAGACGTCGATTTTCGCCGAATCGCCCTCGGCAGCGCGGATCGCGCGCAGGAGATCCTTGGCATGCAGGACGCCTATGATGTTTTCGGGCTTGTCCCGCCACAGCGGAATCCGCGTGTACTCGGTCGCCAGCACCTCGCGCACCAGTTCTTCCGCCGGCAGGTCGGCATTGATCATCACCATTTCGGTGCGATGAACCATCACGTCGGAAACCTGCAGCTCGCGCAGGTCCAACAGCCCGCCGAACATGTCGCGGTCCTGCTTTTCGACCTTGCCTTCATGGTGAAGCAGATCCACCGCGCCACGCAGCCGCTCGGTCGGCGACAGGATCGGCTGGTTGGCGCCGATCTTGATGCCGAGCGCGGCCATCAGCATGCGCACGATGGCCTCGACAATGGTGAGCAGCGGACCGAGCAGATAGACCATCAGCTTCATCGGGCGCGCCACCAGGAGCGACACCCGGTCCGGTGCATTGATGGCGATGGTCTTCGGCAGCACCTCGGCGAAGATCACGACCATCACGGTCATCACGCCGGTCGCATACAACACGCCGACTTCGCCGAACCAGGCGGTGAAGATGCCGGTTGCCAGCGCCGAGGCGCCGATGTTGGCGATGTTGTTGCCAAGCAGCAGCGCGCCGATCAGCCGCTCGCGCATCGCAAACAGGCTGGAAACGACGTCGGCATCGCGATTGCCCTGCTTCGAGAGCCGCAGCATGCTGGCGCGAGAGGCGCCCGTCAGCGCGGTCTCGCTCGCTGCGAAAAAAGCAGACACCAGCAGGCAGGCGACGACGATGGAGAGTGTAAACCAGTCCATGATGCGGCGTTCGTTCCATCTTCATAATTGAAGCATGATCATCGCTGCAGGCCCGAGCCCGCTTTCGGATCATGCTCTAGTTTTTGCCCGCCAGCCTGCGCTCGAGAAAGTCACGCACCAGCGACGGCTCGACATCCGGAACAATCACGGCGCGGCCCACGGCCGCGAGCAGGATGAAGGTCAGGCGACCGCGTTTGACCTTCTTGTCCTGCGCCATCAGCGTCATCAGCCTGTCAGCGGTCGCGAGCCCTTCCTGGGCAAATCCGGCAATGTCCTGCAAATGGGTCGGCAGACCCACCGCGGCAAGGTGGCGCGCGATGCGCGCGGCGTCGGATTCGCCGATCATGCCGAGCTGCGCCGAAAATTCCGCCGCCAGCACCATGCCGACCGCGACGCCTTCGCCATGGAACAGCCGGTCGGAAAATCCGGTCGCCGCTTCCAGCGCATGGCCGAAAGTGTGGCCGAGATTGAGCAGGGCGCGCTCGCCGGTCTCGCGTTCGTCGCGGGCCACGATCGCCGCCTTGGCGCGGCAGGAGGTGGCGATGGCATGCTCGCGCGCGGCGCCGCCGGCAAGGATTTCGCCATGGTTGGCCTCCAGCCAGGCGAAAAAGGCCTCGTCGCCGAGCGCACCGTATTTGGCGATTTCGGCATAGCCGGCGCGGAACTGGCGCGGCGACAGGGTATCGAGCACGGCCGTATCCGCGACCACCAGCAGCGGCTGGTGAAACGCGCCGAGCAGGTTCTTGCCGCCGGGCGAATTGATCCCGGTCTTGCCGCCGACCGAGGAATCGACCTGGGCCAGGAGCGAGGTCGGCACCTGCACGAAATCGACGCCACGACGCAGGATCGCGGCCGCAAAGCCCGCGAGGTCGCCGACCACGCCGCCGCCGAGCGCGACCACCAGATCGTTGCGCTCGATCCTCGCCGCGATCAGCGCCTCGCTGACCTGTTCGAGGCCGGCATGGGTTTTCGACCCCTCGCCCTCTCCGACAATGATGGCCGATGTCGCAATGCCGGCCTTCGAAAGCGCAGCCTTGGCCGGCGCCAGCCAGTGCCGCGCGACCTCGTGGTCGGTGACGATGGCAGTACGCGCCCCCGGCCGCAACGCGGCGATGCGCGTGCCCAGCGACGGCAGCAGATCGCGGCCGATGACAATATGATAGGATCGCGCGCCCAGCGCGACATCGACGGTGATCGGATCGGCGTGTCTCAGCGCCGCGGTCATGGTGCGGCGTCCAAGGTGCCCGGCGCCGGGTTCGCGACGCCGCCGCACGTCCAGGCATGCAGGGCATCGATGCACTCGTCGACGATTTTTTCGTGTGGCACGTCGCGCGACCAGATCGTCAGATCGGCGTACCGGTAGAACGGCTCGCGTTCACTGAGCAGGCGTCCGATCGTCGCGGTCGGGTCCGCGGTCTGCAGCAACGGACGGTCCGCACGGCGCTTGACCCGGCGCATGATGATGTCGGCATCGGCCTTGAGCCAGATCGAAACCGCCTGGCTGCGGATGCGATTGCGGGTCTCCTCGCGGAGAAACGCACCGCCCCCGGTGGCCAGCACGCCGGGACCGCTGTCGAGCAACCGCGCGATCACCCGCGCCTCGCCATCGCGAAAATGCGGCTCGCCATGGTTTTCGAAAATGTCCGGGATCGACATTCCGGCCGCAGCCTCGATCTCGGTATCGGCATCGAGAAACGGCAGCCGCAGCCGGGCCGACAGCCGACGCCCGACAGTGGATTTGCCGGCGCCCATCATCCCCACCAGCACGATCGAACGCGTTCCGAGCGCCGCAATGATCTCGGCTTCGGGGGACGTGCTGACAGAAGCCGGTGAGGCGGTTTCAGGCATTAGCAAGCTCTCGTGCGCGGAATCGCAGGTTCCGCGCCACCATACTACCCCCGTCGATATCGTTGCCAGAGACTCTTGCAACGGATCGGCGAACATGTTGGTAGTCACCTTCGGCCATCCCGATGATTCAATGGTTAATCCGCCGCCTGAGCCTCACCGATGCCCAGCCTGTTCCGGTTTCTGACGGTGGTCGCGGTCATCTGCGGCATCGTCTACGGGGTGATTTTCGCGCTGGCGAATTTCGTTAACCCGAAGCCGCGAGAGATGAGCGTCACCATCCAGGCGGACAAGTTCCTCAAGAAATAGCGGGTAAGGTCGGGAATGCGTTCCAGGACCTCTGACATCAAGCTGATCGGCCTGTTCCTCGATATGCTCGCGGCCGAACAGGGCGCCGGCATCAACACGCTCGACGCCTACCGCCGCGATCTGGAGGATTTTTCGGCGTTCCTCGGCCGCGCCGGGCAGGATTTCACCGGCGCCGAAACCCAGGCACTGCGCGACTATCTCGCCGATCTGGACGTCCGCGGGTTCAGGTCCTCGAGCGTGGCACGCCGGCTGTCGGCAATGCGGCATCTGTTTCGTTTCCTCCTGAACGAGCGGATTCGCGGCGACGATCCCGCCGCGATCCTGTCCGGGCCAAAACGCGGCCGCGGCCTGCCGAAGGTGTTGTCGATCGCCGACGTCGACCGGCTGCTGACGCAGGCGAAGGCTCTGGCCGACGCACCGCAAGGCTCTGCGCTGCAACGGCTGCGCGCGCTGCGGCTGTATTGCCTGCTCGAGGTGCTGTACGCCACCGGCCTGCGGGTCTCGGAACTGGTATCGCTGCCTCTCGCGGCGTCGCGGCGCGACGCCGGCATGATTGTGGTACGCGGCAAGGGCAACAAGGAACGGCTGGTGCCGTTGAACGAACCTTCGCGACGGGCGATGGCTGACTACGTCGCGGCGCTGGCAGCGCTGCAGCCCGACAAGAACAACGGCGCCCTTGCATCGAAGGGCAGTCCGGCCTCGAAATGGCTGTTTCCCTCGTTCGGTGCGAGCGGCCACCTGACGCGGCAGCATTTCGCACGCGACCTGAAGCAGCTCGCGGCAGCCTCCGGTCTCGCGCCGCGGCTTGTCAGTCCGCATGTGCTACGGCATGCCTTCGCAAGCCACCTCCTGCACAACGGCGCCGATTTGCGCATCGTGCAGACGCTGCTCGGCCACACCGATATATCCACCACCCAGATCTACACCCATGTGGTCGAGGAACGCCTGAAGAGCCTGGTGCGCGACCTGCATCCGCTGGCACAGAAATAGCGCCCCGGTCTTGACTTCGGCGGCGTCCCACCGGAAAGAGCCGGTTCCGCCCCGCGGCCCGCTCCCCCGCCGCGTTTGCCGCGGCAGTCCGGTTTTGCGCGGAATGCTTGGATAAACAATTGAAGATACTTGACTTCTTGACCCAACCCAAATCCGCTTCGCCTCCAGGCGCGTTCCTCCCTATAGTGATTTGATGCCGGATCCCATGCGCAGCTACCTTGATTTCGAAAAGCCGGTTGCCGAACTCGACTCCAAGGTCGACGAATTGCGTGCACTGGCGGCAACCGGCAGCGACATCAGCGAAGAGGTTTCGCGGATCGAAGACAAGGCCGCACAGGCGCTCAGCGACCTCTATGAAAATCTGACGCCGTGGCAGAAAACCCTGGTCGCGCGCCATCCGCAGCGGCCGCATTTGACCGATTTCATCAACGCGCTGATCACCGAGTTCACGCCGCTTGCGGGCGACCGCAAATTCGGCGAGGACGAGGCGCTGCTGGGCGGTTTCGGCCGCTTTCGCGGCGAAAGCATCTGCGTGATTGGCCAGGAAAAAGGCGCCACCACCGAGTCCCGCATCAAGCATAATTTCGGCATGGCGCGTCCCGAAGGCTACCGCAAGGCGG
Organism: Bradyrhizobium sp.; assembly: GCA_036273255.1. Taxonomy (GTDB): domain Bacteria; phylum Pseudomonadota; class Alphaproteobacteria; order Rhizobiales; family Xanthobacteraceae; genus Bradyrhizobium. Next base: position 17,249 of record DASUIA010000207.1, on the reverse strand, counting down.
TGCGGCTGATGGAGATGGCCGACCGTTTCAGAATTCCCGTGCTGTCGATCGTCGATTCCGCCGGCGCCTATCCGGGCATCGGCGCCGAGGAGCGCGGTCAGGCCGAAGCCATCGCCCGTTCCACCGATGCCTGCCTTTCTCTCGGCGTGCCCAATGTCGCCATCATCACCGGCGAAGGCATGTCGGGCGGCGCCATCGCCATCACCACGGCCAACCGCGTGCTGATGTTCGAACATGCGATCTACAGCGTGATCTCGCCGGAGGCGGCGTCCTCGATCCTGTGGCGCGACGGGACCAAGGCGCAGGAAGCCGCCAACAGCATGAAGATCACGGCGCAGGACATGCTGCGCTTCGGCGTGATCGATTCGATCCTGAAAGAGCCCCCGGGCGGTGCTCACCGCGACCCCAACACCATGATCGCGATCACCGGGGACGCGGTCGCGCAGGCGCTGACCGATCTCGGCAATCTCACGCCGGAGATGGTCCGGCAGCAGCGGCGCCAGAAATTCCTCGATATCGGCCGGAAGCTGGGCTGAGCCGGGCTCGCGACCACACGATTTCCGATCACGATCCGCGGTTTGGCGGCGCGGCTTTTTTCGGAAATGAGGCAATTTGGCCGCAATTAGGCCCCCAGTAAGATATTTAACGTCTATTGACCATGGCTGCGATGGATCCTGCCGCGGCGTTGCTGGCGGCTTGCGACCCGGAGGGCCGAAGGATAGAATTTTAGTCAATGGCTTCAGGGCACGGACGCTAAATCGGGGTGCGAAATTGCCCGTCGGGTGTGGAGCTTTGCATTGATCTGCCGCTCGCTGGTCCGCGTGCTCGTCACATCAGCCGCGCTGACGGCCGGTGTGCTATTGGCCGGCTGCAACAGCGACGAGGTCTCGCTCGCGAGCAACGCCAAGGCCAACCAGCCGGTTTCGCCGAAACTGATTGCCACCATGACCGAGAAGGACATGGATCTGCAGTCGCCGATCCTGGTCCGGCTGTTCAAGGAGGAGGCCGAACTCGAGGTCTGGAAGCAGGATCGCTCCGGCCACTTCGCGCTCCTGAAGACCTATCCGATTTGTCGCTGGTCGGGCGATCTCGGGCCCAAGGTCCGCGAAGGCGACCGTCAGGCACCGGAAGGCTTCTATGCCATCTCGCCGGCGCAGATGAATCCGCAATCGGCGTATTACCTGTCGTTCAACACCGGCTTTCCCAATGCCTTCGACCGCGCGCTCGGCCGCACCGGCTCGGAGCTGATGGTGCACGGCGACTGCTCGTCGCGCGGCTGTTATGCCATGACCGACGAGCAGATCGCGGAAATCTATTCGCTCGGTCGGGAATCGTTCTTCGGCGGCCAGCGCTCATTCCAGTTCCAGGCCTATCCGTTCCGCATGACCCCGCTGAACATGGCGAGGCATCGCAACAATCCGAACATGCCGTTCTGGCGAATGATAAAGGAAGGCAACGATCATTTCGAAGTTTCGAAGCAGGAACCCAAGGTCGATTTCTGCGAGAAGAAATATGTGTTCGACGCCGCGAAGCCGCCGAACGCCACCCACGATCCGGTCTTCGAGGCATCCGCCAAATGCCCCGCTTACGTGATCCCGGATGAACTTGCCGATGCGGTCCGCCAGAAGCAGCGGGCAGACGATGCCGAGATGGCGAGACTGGTCGCGAAGGGAACGCCGGTGGCGCGGATGAATACCGGCATCGACGGCGGCATGAACAAGGTGTTCGCCGCCAAGCTGCCCAACGGCAACACCGGCCTGTCCGACGGCGGCGAGGGCCAGAGCCTGTCGCTGCTCGCCTTGGCGCGCGCACCCGGCACCATTCCCTCCCACGTCAATCCGCCGCACCCGCCGAGCCTGGAAGAGCCCGCGGCCGTGGCAGCCACGCCGGAACCATCGACGCGGATGGCAGCCGCAGCGCCGAGCGCCCCATCTGACGGATTCTTCAGCAGCCTCGCCCGCAAGGTCGGGTTCGGCGGCGCGACCGCCGACACCACCGCAAGCGCGCCGACACCCCCTCCGGCGAAGCCGAAATCGATCGTGGCCAAACGGACCGAGCCACATCCGGAGCCGGCACGCAAACCCGAGACCAGGCAGGCCGCCGCCAGGCCACCGCTGAAACCGCCGGTCTCGGATACCCCGCCGCCCCCCGCTGCCAAGTCCGCCCTGGTCGGTGGCGCCCAGCCGATCGTGCCGGCGAATTCGTTCGAGAGCCGCTTCTCCGCCGCGCAATAGCGGCGGGCGGCGCCATGGCGCTTCGACCAAATCGAGGGGTACCGGCAATGACCGCCGCTCGGCATCTCATCGTTGAAGGGTCAAGCTCCAGTGTCGACAGCGGCGGCGCCGGGACGACGTCGTATCACACACTTTATCTGCCTCATGCCATCCAGGAGACCCATCAACGGTGTTTCGCTACGGATGGCGCGATCCTGTCTGATATGGTTGCGCGCCAATCGTCCGTGATCGCAGCTTTCAAGGACGGACCAAACATTCTGTTCGTACAGGGAGGACAGAATGATCTACTTTTGACGGCTCCATCCGTGTGGCTTGCGAATTTTTCTTCCTATCTGGCTGCATTTCGGGAAGCCATCAAGTCTTCAGGCAAGTTAGTCCTGGTGGGGATCTCCACCCACAATCCACGCGACGATACGGCATTCAACGCAAGCAGGGCCGTCGCCGATACGGCATTGCGGCTTTTCCCGAGCCAGGGGAAATGTGATTTTGTCGTCGATTGGGCCGGCGATCCAGATTGGGGTCCTGATGCGGCTGTTGCGAACCAGGCCTTGTATCCCGACGGAACGCATCCATCGCAGGCCGGACAGAGCAACATGGAAGCCAAATATTTTCGTCCGGCCCTCAATTCTCTTTTTCTTCCTTTGACCTAGAATGACGTTCAAGTTTTTCGAGCGTCGTCCGCCAGCTCATTCCACGCGGATGTTGGCAAACTTGACCACCTTCTGCCATTTCTCGGTTTCGGCCGCGATGATGTTGCCGAAATCCGCCGGCGAGCCTGCTATCGAGATACCGCCCAACTCGGCGATCCGGGCCTTGATGGCGGGCTCCTCGAGGATCGCGTTGATCTCGCCATTGAGCCGGGCAATGATCTCGGGCGGTGTGTTCTTCGGCGCACCCATGCCGAACCACGCGCTGGCTTCATAGCCCTTCACGGTCTCGCCCACGGTCGGCACGTCCGGAAGCTCGGGCGACCGCGTCGCCGTGGTAACCGCCAGCACCCGCAACGTTCCCGCCTTGATGTGCGAAATGCTCGACGGCATGTTGTCGAACATCACCTGCACCCGTCCGCTCAGGAGATCGGTGACGGCGGGCGCCGAGCCCCGATAGGGCACGTGCACCATGTCGACACCGGTCATCGCCTTGAACAATTCGCCCGAAAGATGGATCGAGGTTCCATTTCCGGACGACGCCATGTTGACCTTGCCTGGATTGGCCTTGGCGTAGGCGATGAATTCCACGACGGATTTGGCGGGAAAGTCCGGCGGAACGACCATGACATTCGGCACCCGGGCGAAGCCGGCGACCGGGGCAATGTCGCGAATGAAGTTGAACTTCAGATCGGCGTAGAGCGAGGCGTTGATGGCGTTGGCGGGGTTGACGAGCAGGACCGTGTAGCCGTCGGGGGCGGCGTCAACCACGGTCTGGGTGCCGATGTTATTGCCGGCGCCGGGCTTGTTCTCGATCACGAATTGCTGGCCCAGGCGCTCGGAGAGTCGCTGGCCGATCAGCCGCGCCAGAATATCGGTGGCTCCGCCTGCCGGGTATCCAACCACGAATCGAACCGGCCGGGTCGGATAGTCCAGTGCCGATGCATTGCCGGCCGGCCAGATCAGAGCCGAAAGGCCGATGGCCGCGAGACCCATCGCGGCCCGACGTGATGTCATGTGTTTCTCCCCATGCGTCGTTCTTGAATTCACGATCGACCGCGTTGTAACAAACAATGCCAGCCGCGGCCAGCGCAGGGCCGGTGCGGCGCACCGAAGGAAATGATCCATGTCTGTCAAGGTTCACGCACTCGACCATCTCGTGATCAACGTCTCCGATGTCGCGCGTTCGACCGACTGGTATCACAGGATCCTCGGCATGAAGATCAGGGTATTCGATCCCGGCGCGGGCAAGCCGCCGCGGACCTCGCTGATCTTCGGCAAGCAGAAGATCAATGTGCGCCCGCGCGATGCCGACAAGATCGAATGGTTCACGGCGGACCATGAAGCCGCCGGCAGCGACGATCTGTGCTTTCTCACCGCCAGCCCCCCGGATCAGGTGGTGGCGCATCTCGAGGCGTGCGGCGTGGCGATCGAGGAGGGCCCGGTTGCCCGACAGGGCGCGCGCGGCACGCTGCGTTCGGTCTATTGCCGCGATCCCGACGGCAGCCTGATCGAGATTTCCTCCTATGAGGGCGACGCGGCCTGAACAACAGACGGGCTGGCTACTCGTCATGCCCGGGCTTGTCCCGGGCATCCACGTCTTGGCGGTGTTGCGGCGAGGAAGACGTGGATGGCCGGAACAAGTCCGGCCATGACGGAAGCAGGCGATGCGGCCTGAGGCGCTTACCGTCATTGCGAGCGACGCGAAGCAATCCATTCCAGCCACACGACGGCCAGAATGGATTGCTTCGTCGCTGACGCTCCGCGCAATGACGTCGGGGTCAATAAGAGCCGAAGGCCACCGGGCGGAAGGCTTGCAGCAGATGCGGGTCGAGCTTGTCGTCCATCTGCTCCATGATCTCGAACGCCTTGATGTGGGTGAATGGCAACCGGTAGGTGCGCTGTTCGATCATCGCCGAATGGACGTCGACGATGGTGATCAGGCGCACGATGTCGCTGATCTGATCGCCGCGGAGGCGGTCGGGGTAACCGGTGCCGTCAAGGAATTCGTGGTGATGCAGGACCACATCCAGCATTTCCGGCGGGAAGCCGCCTTGCGCCACCAGTGCGTCGTAGCCGCGGCGGGGATGCTCGCGTACCACGGCCATCTCCTCGTCGGTGAGCGCAGCCGGCTTGTCCAGGATGGCAACCGGAATGAACGCCTTGCCGACATCGTGCAGCAGCGCCGCGCGGACAAGACGCCGCTGGTCGTCCTCGCGCATGCCCAGATGCTGCGCGAACGCGACGGCAAAGCCGGTGACGAAGAGACAATGCCGAAAGCTGGCGGTGTGGTGGCAGCCGACGTGCGTCAGCCAGGCCCGCAGCGAGGAGTGCTTGATCGCCTTGAGGATCTTGCTTTCCGCCTCGACCACATCGTCGAAGGTCAGGGGCGCGCCGGCCGGAAGCTTCTCGAATATCTTCACCATCACGGCATGCGCGGCGGCAACGCCGGCGTTCAAGGTCTTGCCGCTTTCGGTGGCGTCGAAGCCGGCGCTGTCCGGGAATGCCGCGCGGATGCGCTGCAGGATTCCCCGCGCATCAAGCGGCCGCGCGATGGTGTCGGTGGCGCCGAGTGCCCAGGCCTGCATCGAGCCGTGATGGAGGGCGTCGGCGAGAACAAACAGGCGGGGCATGTTGCGGTAAGCCTCGGCGCTCAGCTTGTTGCGGACGAGTTGCACGCTCTCGGGGGAGCGAAGATTGATGTCGACCACGATCCCCGAACAGTCGCCTGCGGGCGCGTCCGGAATGTCCGAGGTCGCAATGGTATCGACCTCGCCTACGGATTGCAGGATGCGGGCCAGTTCGCTGCTGTGATCGGTGCGATCGGAAGCCAGCAGCAGCCGGCGTTTGGGTGAATTCTCTTTGGCTAGGGCTGTCATGAATCCCCGGTGGCTCGCGCTGGTGACCGACGGCGGAAGCTACCCGACAATGCGTTCCCCTCAGCTTAATGGGCATCCTCAACGTCACCATACCGCTATCGATACAAATTGAAGGAGTTGCCAAGGTCATCGCCCGGTTTGACCGGAGCAAAAAAATCGGCCGGGTCGGTGCCAGTTGCGGGCAGAATGGTACCGTTCCGGAATGGAAGCAATCCAAATCAGAAACACTCGCGGAGAATATGGGCTTGATTTCCGTTGTGCGTTGCAGAAGGAGCGCGACGCCATGATGCTCGACGTCTCGCGACGCCGCGGTTACGCGAGAGCCGCGGATTTCACATCGGCCGACAGATCGCGTTAGGATAGTGCGCCGACAAATTCAGCCCTGGAAGCCCGATGCCGAAAATCGACCGCGACGGAGTCAAACTGTATTATGAAGTCCATGGCAGCGGACCGGCGCTGATTCTGACCCACGGCTATTCGTCGACATCGGCGATGTGGGAAGGCCAGATCGGCGCGCTCTCGAAACACCACCAGCTCGTGCTGTGGGACATGCGCGGCCACGGCCAGTCCGACTATCCCGACGATCCCTCGGCCTATAGTGAAGCGCACACGCTGGCCGACATGGCGGCCCTGCTCGACGAGGTTGGCGCCCGTCACGCGATCGTCGGCGGCCTTTCGCTCGGAGGCTACATGTCGCTGGCATTCTACCGCGCGCATCCCGGGCGTGTCCGTGCATTGCTCATCATCGACACCGGTCCCGGCTTCAAGAAGGACGACGCCCGTGCAGCCTGGAACAGCCGTGCGCTCGACACCGGCGACCGTTTCGAGCGTGAGGGCCTTGCCGTTCTGCAATCCGCCAGCCGGGAGCGCTCGACCGTCAGCCACCGCGACGCCGCGGGCCTCGCGCATGCCGCGCGCGGCATGCTGATCCAGCGCGATGCCCGCGTGATCGAATCGTTGCCGGACATCGAGGTCCCGTCGCTGGTGGTGGTGGGGGCCGACGATGCGCCGTTCCTCGCGGCATCCGATTACATGGCGGCGAAGATTCCCGGCGCCAGGAAGGTCGTGATTCCGGCCGCCGGTCACGCCGTGAATATCGATCAGCCACAGGCCTTCATCGACGCGGTGCTGCCATTCCTCGAGGGTATTCCGAAGGCGGCCCCGGAGCGGCTTCGGCAGTCATGAAGACCCTCTATCTGCGACCCGCTCGCCAACAACAACCCTCAATGCAACATCTGGATGGCCCATGGGACAACATATCAAGCTGACGGCTTCGGATGGTTTTCAATTCGGCGGCTATCGCGCCGACCCCGCTGGCACGGCCGGCGCGGCCGTCGTGGTGATCCAGGAAATTTTTGGCGTCAATCATCATATTCGCGCGGTCTGCGACCGGCTTGCCGGCGCTGGCTACGTCGCCATCGCGCCCTCGATCTTCGACCGCATCGAGCCGAATTTCCAGAGCGGCTACTCGCCCGATGAAATCGCGGTGGCGCGCAAATTCGTCGCCAGTCCGGACTGGGCAGCGATGCTCCGCGATACCCAGGCTGCCATCGACGCCGTCAAGAATGTCGGTCCGGTCGGTATTGTCGGCTTCTGCCTCGGCGGCAGCGTCGCCTATGCCGCCGCCACCAAGCTGACGGGTTTGTCAGCGGCGATCGGCTATTACGGCGGCGCCATCGTTCGGTTTGCCGACGACAGGCCGAAAGTGCCGACCCAGCTTCACTTTGGCGAAAAGGACACCGGCATCCCGCTGACCGATGTCGAGACCATCCGCAGCAAGCGGCCCGATGTCGAGATCCACATCTATCCCGGCGCGCAGCACGGCTTCAATTGCGACGAACGGGCAAGCTACGACAAGGCAAGCGCCGATATTGCCTGGCCGCGCAGCCTCGACTTCCTTGCCAAACATCTGAAGAAGTAGGCCAACGACGTCTTAGAACCAGCGTTCGCCGACCTGCACGGTGTCGCCGGGATTCATCGGTGTGCCAAGCGGCACGACCGTGCGGATGGAGCCTGAACTGTCGGTATGGGTCAGCGTGACAAAGTCGCGCTTGGCGCGCGGCGAGAAACCGCCGGCAATGGCGACCGCGCTTTCGACGCTCATATTGGGCACGTAGGGGTATTGGCCGGGTGCCGCAACTTCGCCAAGGATGAAGAAGGGCCGGTAGGATTCGATCTCCACCGCAACCGAGGGATCGCGGATGAAGCCCTTGCGCAGCCGGGCGGTGATCTCGGCGGCCAGTTCGGCCGGGGTTCGCCCGCGCGCCGGCACCGAACCGATCAGCGGCAGGGTGATGGCACCGCCGGCGCCGATCGCATAACTATTGGTGAGGCCTTCCTGGCCGTAGACCACGACCCGCAGCTTGTCGCCGGCATCGAGCCGATAGACCGCGTCATGGGTCGGCGGCGCCGCGGCGTAGACCACTGGTACCGGTGCGTAGGACGGCCGCGGCGCAGCGGCAAAGGTCCCGCGCAGCGCTCCGATGGCACCACCGGAATCGGCGGCGCGCGGTGGCGGCGCCGGATAGCTGCGCGGCGGTGGCGCGTAAGCCTGACCGTATGCCATCGCATCGAGATCGCCCGGCTGCTGCTCCGTCGCGACGGGAGAAGACGTGTGGACGCAGCCCGAGAGAGCAAGCGCGGTCGTCGCGGCAAGGATGGGTAGTCGGAACGCGTGCGCAACCGGCACTGGAGTCATCCCTCTTGGCGGAGACAGCTCCAGTCTTGCACCGATTATGGTTAACAAATCGTGTTTTCAGGCGCGGCACGCCGCTGCGCGATCAGGCGCTGACGCCCGCCCCGATCGGACAGGACACGCCGGTGCCGCCAAGCCCGCAATAGCCGGCCGGATTCTTCGCCAGATACTGCTGATGGTAGTCTTCGGCGAAATAGAACTCCGCAGCGGGCGCGATCTCGGTGGTGATGGCCCCCAGCCCCTTTGCCGCCAACGCCTTTTGATAGGACGCCCTCGACGCGTCAGCGGCTTGACGCTGCTTGTCGCTGAAGGTGTAGATCGCCGATCGATATTGGGTGCCGACGTCGTTGCCCTGACGCATGCCCTGGGTCGGGTTGTGGCTTTCCCAGAAGGTCTTCAGCAATTGCTCGTAGGAAACCTGGTTCGGATCGAACACCACCAGCACCACCTCGGTATGGCCGGTGCGGCCCGAGCAAACTTCCTCGTAGGTCGGGTTGGCGGTATGGCCGCCTGCGTAGCCGACGGCGGTGGTGTAGATGCCGTCGCCGAACTCCCAGAATTTGCGCTCGGCGCCCCAGAAGCAGCCGAGTCCGAACACCGCCTGCTCGAGACCCGCCGGGTAAGGCGGCTGCAGCCGGTGGCCGTTGACGAAATGACTGGCCGCGGTGGGAATCGGGGTCTCTCGGCCCGGCAGCGCTTCGGCGGCGCTCGGCAATGCAGTGGTCTTGCGCATGAACAGCATGGATACCTCCCTGCGGGACGTCGGTTGAACCAGATCCGCCCCGCACTGTGTGAGATCGCGAAACGGACGGATGGCGAGGCGCGGTCAAGGGCAGCGGCGCGCCGGTGCATTGGCACCGGGTCGTGACTCGAATATATGTCTTTACGCCGGCTACCGCAGCCCCGTTACCATCGATGGCGCGGCATAAATCGATATCACCCTTGTGCTCAGTTTCGCGAATAGCCGATCAGCGGCTTGCGCGGCCGGAACAGCAGCATCAGCAGGATGCCGAGCACGCCAAGCACCGCGAACACCGGCTGGTCGAGCACGACCCTGATGACGCTGCTCCAGAGCCAGGGCGCGTGACTCTCCACCCAGGCCCGGAACGCCTGCTGGCTGGATTGATGGATGTCGTTCCAGAACTCGCCGAACCGGGTAAATCGCAGGGACTGATCGGCGACCCAGCGGGCGCCATCATAGACCATGAAGATGAATCCGCCCGCCAGCAGCAGAAGCCCCACGAGCCGGAAAAAACCGCGGATCATCCGTCACCCTTGTCATCTAGCCCGCCCGCACGCCGTCAGCCATTACCGGGACGCTCGAGGAAATTCAACCTCATCAGCGCCTTATCGGCACGAGGCGGCCGGTCGCCCCGGTTCCGCCAAGCCCGGAAGGCGTTGACGCTGATGGGCGCGCCCTCTATAAGGACCGGCAATGGCGGCGGGCGCAATCCCGCCGCCGCTGTTCTTTGCGCGACGCCGTCATGCGGGCCTGCTTGCTCCGGGATTGGCATTCTCAGGAACACCCGAAACACACCAGTGTCGATCACGCGGTTGAACGGCCGGCGCTTTGGAGCCCGACTACCCGCGACCGACACCGCCGAAGGATAGTTGAGAACATGGCCAATACCACTTCCGCCAAGAAGGCGACACGCAAGATTGCCCGCCGCACCATCATCAACAAGTCGCGCCGCACCCAGATGCGCGGCGTTGTCCGCAGCGTCGAGGAAGCGATCAAGAGCGGGGACCGTGATGCGGCGCTGAAGGCGATGGCGCGTGCGGAGCCCGAATTGATGCAGGCGGCACAACGCAACATCATTCACAAGAACAATGCCAGCCGGAAAGTGTCGCGGCTCGCTCATCAGATCGCCAAGCTCGCGAAATGAGCGCTCCGGAAAATTGAATTGATTGACGAGCCCGGCACCGCCGGGCTTTTTCGTTCTTGATATCGATGCGTGCGATGTCGGTGCGTGTGCACACGCCGCGCGTTCGTCGATTTGGCAGATGCAAATCGGCCGCACCTGAAACCGGGGCGCGCGCTGTCGACGGATAATCGCAGCTTGCATCAACGCGCATTTCCGAAACGTTGTCGCGCCTCACATTAATCAGCTATGGCGAATAGTTATTGCACCCCACATTCCCGAGAATTCCCAAAAAGTTATCGCACCCCGTGCTCAATAGAATGGCGTGCGATCCAACGTTCGGGGCGATCGGCGCGCCGGGGTTACCCTCCAAAAACAGTCTTGAAAAGCTCCGCTTCGCGAACCACTTATCCCCATAGCAACGTCAACCGTTCTGAAAAACGGCTTTGGCGCCTTCCGATTGTAAAGAAATTATTAAAATTTTTCGCTGTTGCATCGAGATTTGCGACGCTGCCCGATACGCGCGATTCTGTGCGGTGATTCAAAAACTTGCTTTCGTGTTTCGCAACCCGTGCCGCAGTGCAGTCGGCGCCGCTTCGCGCGCCGCATCGAAACAGGGCATTGCGGGAAATCACGCATCGTGTATTTCTTAACTTGTTCGCGGCGCCCACGGCTCTTCAGACCAGCGCGGTTTAGGAAACGGGGCGGACGTGCAAATCGGCGGCGGTGTGCGCGTTGGCGACGCTTTCCAAGCGATTGTCGGATCGTAACTCATAGCAATGTGAGGACGGTGGTTCTATGTCGAAATTTCTCGGGCGAGACCTTCCGGACTCGCACACTTCGAACAAGAGAGATGAGGCTCGACCAACTGCGACCGTGCGAGAAGCGGCGTCCCTGGGAGGGTTGAGGACAGACGGGCTGAGGTGCGCGGCGTAGCGGGACTGAACGATATTGATGTTCGGACGCGGCGATTGAATTTGAAATTTGCTTAAGCTGACAACTGGCCGCGCGCATGCGTGGCGAGTGGGGGAGGTTCCATGCTCTACGGTAACATCGCGGCAATCGACCGGACGCCACGCTCAAACGATGCCGTATCCGATGCCGCCATGGCGCGGCCTCCCACGCGAACTCCGGACCGACCGTCGAGTACGCGCTGACCTCGCGGACGCTTCTTCTTCCGACCGCTGATCCGACCGACGGCATTCCGCCGCACGGCTGGTCTGTGCCTGGAGACGAAGCCCCGCTCGAGGTTGCCCCGCGCGGAGCAGTCCGCACGGCGGTTCACGGGACCCCATCACTCTTTCAGAAAAGTCACAAGGCGATGTCGAACATGGAACAGGAACGCTGGTCGCGCGTCAAAGGTCGGCTCCGCTCGAGTGTGGGAGAGGACGTCTACACGAGCTGGTTCGCGCGGATGGACCTCGAGGGCGTGCAGGACGAGAGCGTCCGCCTGTCGGTGCCGACCCGGTTTCTCAAGAGCTGGATCCAGGCGCATTATGCCGAGCGCGTGCTCTCGTGCTGGCAGGCCGAGATGCCGGAAGTGCATCGGATCGACCTCACCGTGCGCTCGCCGATGCGCTGTGTGACGCCGGCAAAGGAGGCGCCGGCGCCCGTCGATCCGCGCCGCCCCGAGCGGTTCGACGGCCGGCCCGCGCCGGCGCTGCGCGCGACCGCGATCGCACCGGTCTCCGCCAGCCATGACGCGCTCGGCGGCTCGCCGCTCGATCCGCGCCTGACCTTCGGAAGCTTCGTGGTCGGCCGCTCCAACACGCTGGCGCACGCCGCGGCGCGTCAGGTGGCGGAAGGAGGACGCGGCGACGCCGTGATGTTCAACCCGCTTTACATCCACGCCGGCGTCGGGCTCGGCAAAACCCACCTGCTGCAGGCGGTGACATGGGCCGGCAACTCCGGCAGCGAACGCAAGGTGCTCTACCTCACTGCCGAAAAATTCATGTACGGCTTCGTTGCCGCGCTCAAGACGCAGACTGCGTTGGCATTCAAGGAGGCGTTGCGCGGCATCGACGTGCTGGTGATCGATGACCTGCAATTCCTGCAGGGCAAATCCACCCAGGCTGAATTCTGCCACACCCTGAACGCGCTGATCGACGCCGGCCGCCAGGTGGTCATCGCGGCCGACCGGCCGCCGTCCGATCTCGAAAGCCTCGACGACCGCGTGCGTTCGCGTCTCGCCGGAGGCCTTGTCGTGGAGATGGGGTCGCTCGGCGAGGAATTGCGGCTCGGCATCCTCAAGTCGCGGGTCGCAGCCGCGCGCGCGCATCATGCGAGCTTCGATGTGCCGATGCCGGTGCTGGATTATCTCGCCCGAACCATCACCCATAATGGCCGCGATCTCGAGGGCGCCATCAATCGCCTGCTGGCGCACAGCAAGCTCAACGCCCAGCCGGTCACCCTGGAAATGGCCGAGCGCGAGGTGCGCGACCTGATCCGTCCGCAAGAACCCAAGCGCATCAAGATCGAGGACATTCAGCGCGTGGTGGCCCGTCAGTACAATGTCAGCCGCTCCGACCTGCTGTCGTCGCGGCGTACCGCCAATGTGGTCCGCCCGCGCCAGGTGGCGATGTACCTGGCGAAGACGCTGACGCTGCGCTCGCTGCCGGAAATAGGCCGCCGCTTTGGCGGGCGCGACCACACCACGGTGCTGCATGCCGTGCGCAAGATCGAGGCGCTGGTCGCCAGGGATGTCGCGCTGTCGGAAGAGGTCGAGTCGCTGAAGCGCCAGTTGCAGGAGTGAACCGCGTCCGGTTCCCCTGCATCGCCCGCTTCACGATTGAGCGGCATTCGCGAATGCCTTCGTCAAGGGCTCCGGGACTGCCCGAAGCCTTTGGTTTCCCGCAAAACGTGGGGAACGGCCCCACGCATCCCTTGCGCTGGCGGGCCATCCGCGCCACCTTGGGGTCCCCCTTGAGGTTTGATCAAATCCAGCTTTGATTGGCTTTTCGGGTCTCAAATGCCGTGGCGCGCCCCTGGCCGCACGGCTTTTCCATCTTCGGATCAGGCGGGTATTGCAATGAAGGTCACCGTCGAACGCGCGCAACTCCTGAAATCGCTGGGCCACGTCCACCGCGTGGTCGAACGCCGCAACACCATTCCGATCCTCGGCAACGTGCTGGTCCGCGCCGAAAATTCCCGGCTGTCGCTCAAGGCGACTGACCTCGACCTCGAGGTGACGGAAACGCTGGCCGCGGAAACTGCAACCGGCGGTTCAACCACCGTACCGGCGCATATGTTCTACGACATTGTGCGCAAGCTGCCCGACGGCTCACAGATCGTGTTGGAAGGCGACGGTGACCGCTCGATCCTGGCGATCCGCGCCGGGCGGTCCCGCTTCACCCTGCAGACGCTGCCCGAAAACGATTTTCCGGATCTTGCCGCCGGCGACATGACGCATTCGTTCGCACTTGCTGCCGCCGACGTGAAACGGTTGATCGATCGCACCCAGTTTGCGATCTCGACCGAGGAGACCCGCTATTACCTCAACGGCATCTACCTGCACGCAGCCGGCAGCGCCAAGGCTCCGACCTTGCGCGGCGTCGCGACCGACGGGCATCGCCTCGCACAGATCGACCTGGCGCCACCCAAGGGCGCATCGGGGATGCCGGGCGTGATCGTGCCGCGCAAGACCGTCGGTGAAGTGCAGCGGTTGATCGAGGACAACGAGGCCGAGGTCGGCATCGAGCTGTCGCAAGGCAAGATCCGCTTTACCATCGGCAATGTGGTGCTGACCTCGAAGCTGATCGACGGCACCTTTCCGGACTATGGCCGCGTCATTCCGCAGAACAACGACAAGGAACTGGTGGTCGACAAGAAGGATTTCGAGGCAGCCGTCGATCGCGTCTCGACGATATCGAGCGAGCGCGGCCGCGCGGTCAAGCTGGCGTTGTCGGCCGGCAAACTCGTGCTGTCCGTGACCAATCCGGATTCCGGCAGCGCCACCGAGGAACTCGAAGTCGAATATGCTTCCGAGCCGCTCGATATCGGATTCAATTCGCGCTACCTGCTGGACATCGCCGCCCAGATCGAGGGCGAAGTCGCGGTGCTGCGGCTGGCCGATCCCGGCTCGCCCACGCTGGTGCAGGACAAGGATTCCAAAGGCGCGCTCTACGTGCTGATGCCAATGCGGGTGTAAGGTATTTCCCTCGTCATTGCCGGGCTTGACCCGGCAATCCATCAATCTTCGAAATGACCTACTGGGTGTATATTCTCGCGAGCAAGCCGGGTGGAACGCTCTATGTGGGCGTCACGAATGATTTGGTACGACGTGTCCACCAGCATCGGGAGGGACTGGCCGAAAGTTTCACCAAGCGCTATGGCATCAAAACGCTGGTATATTTCGAGCCGCATGACGCGATAGCAAGCGCGCTTCAACGCGAGAAGAATATAAAGCACTGGTCTCGCGAATGGAAAGTCGATCTGATCATTGCAGGCAACCTGGGCTGGCACGATCTTTATGATGAAATTGTCCGCTAGCGCGGACGATGGATTGCCGGGTCAAGCCCGGCAATGACAACAGCCATGACCGCCTCGCGCATCCATCGCCTTGTGCTGACGCACTTCCGCAATTATCGCGCGGCGAGCCTCGTGACCCGTGGCGACGTGGTGGTGCTGGTCGGCCCGAACGGCGCCGGCAAGACCAATTGCATCGAGGCCATCTCGTTTCTGTCGCCCGGACGCGGATTGCGCCGCGCGACCCTCGACGACGTCGCCGATATCCAGGGCGATGGCGCGTGGGCAGTGTCGGCCGAGGTCGAGGGCGCACTCGGGCTGGCAACGCTCGGCACCGGCATCGACGCGCCCGGCAGCGAGCCGTCCGCCGCCGGCCGGCGTTGCCGGATCGACCGCGAGCCGGTGAATTCGGCCACGGCGTTCGGCGATCATCTGCGCATGGTGTGGCTGACGCCGTCGATGGACGGACTGTTCATGGGCGCCGCAGCGGAGCGGCGGCGGTTCTTCGATCGGCTGGTGCTGGCGATCGACAGCGAGCATTCGGCGCGGGTGTCGGCACTCGACCGCAGCCTGCGATCGCGCAATCGGCTGCTCGAGGTGCGCAATTTCGATGACCATTGGTGCGACGCGATCGAGCGCGAAACCGCCGAACTGGCGGTGGCGGTGGCGGCGACGCGGGGCCACACCCTGACGAGGCTTGCCGCCATGCTGCGCGCGCGCG
The DNA here is from genome assembly GCA_036273255.1 of Bradyrhizobium sp. Lineage (GTDB taxonomy): Bacteria > Pseudomonadota > Alphaproteobacteria > Rhizobiales > Xanthobacteraceae > Bradyrhizobium. The sequence goes on along the minus strand of DASUIA010000207.1, from coordinate 1,747 downwards.
GCTCCGGCTCCGCGTTCCCTGCTGCCGACATCGCCCTCGACGGCTGGATGGAAAATGCGCTGCTGAACGAACCGGCCACCGCGGTGGAAGACCGCTATCGGGAAATCCTGCGCAACGGCCGGCCCCGCGATGCCGCCGCGGGCCGCACCCTCGAGGGGCCGCACCTCACCGATCTGCAGGTGGTCTACGCGCCGAAGGGCATGCCGGCCCGGGACGCCTCGACCGGCGAGCAGAAGGCGTTGCTGATCGGGCTGGTGCTGGCGCATGCGACCCTGGTCGCCGAGACGACCGGCATCACGCCGCTGCTGCTGCTCGATGAGGTCGTCGCCCATCTCGACCCTGCGAGGCGCAAGGCCCTGTTCGACGAACTCGCCAGACTCCGCGCCCAGGTCTGGATGACCGGCGCCGACCCGCTCGCGTTCACCGAACTCGGCGCATCCGGCGAAATGTTCGAGGTCGATTCCGGCCGCATTACCCCGCACAGCCGGCCCTGAGACCGCGGCGACCACACGCTTTTCCGGCACCCTCCGCAGCCCGGAAAATCGCACGCCCGGGAGCCGGCAATCGAGCGTCCGACCGCGCTTTCGCGATCGCTTCGAAACGGCCCTCGGCGGCCTTGAAAAACGATCAAAAAATTCCATTTATTCAATAGCTTGCTGTGAGATACTTTGCGCTAGGCGCATGGCTTCTTTCATGGCAGAAATAGCTCGATCAGCGCCTGGTCTTGCGCCGCTGATTCGGGACATCCTCAAAGGCCTCACATGACAGAACCCGCCCGGCAATCGATCGCCGACACCGAGCATTCCATCCCCATCGAATACGGCGCGGAATCGATCCGGGTTCTGAAAGGCCTCGATGCCGTGCGCAAGCGGCCGGGCATGTATATCGGCGACACCGATGACGGCAGCGGCCTGCATCACATGGTCTACGAGGTCGTCGACAATGCCATCGACGAGGCGCTCGCCGGCCATGCCACCGCGGTGGAGGTCGTCCTCAACGCCGACGGCTCGGTCACCGTGCGCGACGACGGCCGCGGCATTCCCGTCGACATTCACAAGGGCGAAGGCATTTCCGCGGCCGAGGTCATCATGACCCAGTTGCACGCCGGCGGAAAGTTCGACCAGAATTCCTACAAGGTGTCCGGTGGCCTGCATGGCGTCGGCGTCTCCGTCGTCAACGCGCTGTCGAGCAAGCTCGAGCTGCGGGTCTGGCGGGACGGCAAGGAACATTTCATCGCGTTCGCCCATGGCGATGCGGTGGCACCGCTAGCTGTCGTGGGCGACGCCAATGGCAAGCGGGGCACCGAGGTGACATTCCTCGCCTCGACCGCGACCTTCACCAATGTCGAATACGACTTTCCAACGCTCGAGCATCGCTTGCGCGAGCTCGCGTTTCTGAATTCCGGGGTCAATATCGTGCTGTCCGACATGCGCCACGCGGTCGAGAAGCGCGAGGAGATGCACTACGAGGGCGGCGTCGAGGAGTTCGTGAAATATCTCGACCGCAACAAGAAGGCGATGGTGCCGTCCCCGATCATGATCAATGCCGAAATGAACGGCATCGGCGTCGAGGCCGCGCTGTGGTGGAACGACAGCTACCATGAGAACGTGCTGTGCTTCACCAACAACATTCCGCAGCGCGACGGCGGCACCCACCTCGCGGGGTTTCGCGGCGCGTTGACCCGCCAGGTCAACGGCTATGCCGACGCCATGGCCAAGCGTGAAAAGATCGCGCTGACCGGCGACGA